>NZ_AYWB01000005.1:0-375937 GCF_000503035.1 Mesorhizobium sp. LSHC412B00
GCGGCGGACGCATAGGGGGAGAGAAGTGTCACCTATGTATCCGGTTCAAAGTGTTACCCATCTATCGGCTGGACAAGCCTGGCTGGGACAGCGCCAACGTCCGGAAAGATGGGGGGGAGCGCCCCGGCCGTAAGCGCAGGTCCTGCACGAAAACTGCACATCCCTGCGGAAAACCTCCTCCGCTCCGCCCCGCCGTTTCCATGCGAGCCCGCGACAACAGCGGCATGCAACAACGAGACGCTCACCTTTGGTCCCTGCCCTATCGCCTGCGCAGCGAAAGCTGGTGGTTGGTCGATCCGCCCCGGGCGGCGGCCCGCCCTTACCTGGAAGCGAGCCTGCTCCCTTTTATCCGCCCACCGGCCGAGCGGACCCAGCCCATCAGGAAAATCCGCGCATGACATCGTTTGCAAGCTTTTCCAGCCGCTTCGGCATCGCCGTCCTGCTCGTGGCGCTGGCGGATTTTTTCTTTTACGGCCAGCCCGCCGGGATCACGGTGCTGCTGTTTGCCATCCTGATCGCCGGCGCGGTGGTCGCTGTGCATCCTGCCGCACTGAATTCCACCCGACCCTGGCTCAAGCCGGCCGCTTTGTCCGTCGCGCTGCTGCCGCTGGCCGAGAACGTCAGCCCGCTGTCGGTGGCGATAGCTGTCGTGGCGCTGGTGGTGTTTGCGCTGTCCCTGTCCGGGCGGCTGCGGCACGGCATCGCCCGCATTGCCGGCCAGGTCGCGCTGTTCCTGCTGGCGGCGCCGCTGCGCCTTATCCGTGACTTTTTCCAATGGCGCCGCACGGTGCGCCGGCTTGGCGGCCGCCGCACCCACCTGGCGTCCATCATCGTCTGGGTCATGCCGGTGACGCTGGGCGCGGTGTTCCTGTTCTTGTTCGGCGCCGCCAATCCGGTCATCGAATACTGGCTGTCGCTGATCGACCTGATGAAGCTGCTCGATCTCATCCAACTGGCGCGGATCGTCTTCTGGCTGCTCGTGCTCGCCGGCGTCTGGGCTTTCCTGCGGCCTCGCCTGCCGCGTTTCCTGCGCCGCCTTCCACGCCGCCTTCCACCTTTGACGCCGTCTGCAGCCGTGGCCGCACCGGCCGCGACAAAATCCGCCACGACGATCGAGGCCGTCGTCTTCGGCAAGGCCGCGATCCTGCGCGCGCTGATCGTCTTCAACGCCTTGTTTGCGCTGCAGACCGGGCTCGACGCAGCCTATCTCTGGGGTGGGGTCGCCCTGCCGGACGGGTTGAGCTATGCCGCCTATGCCCATCGCGGCGCCTATCCGCTGATCGCCACGGCGCTGCTGGCCGCCGGCTTCGTGCTGGCGGCGCTGCGGCCGGGCAGCGAAACCTCAGGCGATCCGCTGATCCGCCGGCTGGTCTATGCCTGGGTGGCGCAGAACATCGTGCTGGTCATCTCGTCGATTCTCAGGCTCGATCTCTATATCGGCGCCTATGCACTGACCTACTGGCGCATCGCGGCTTTCGTCTGGATGGGGTTGGTGGCGTCAGGGCTTGTACTGATCATTGCCCGCATCGCGCTTGGAAAATCCAACGAATGGCTGCTCTCCGCCAATCTTGCGACGTTATCGGCGACGCTTTATGCCTGCTGCTTCATCAACTTCGCCGCAGCGATCGCCAACTTCAATGTCGACCATTCCCTTGAAATGACCGGCGACGGCACGCCTATCGATACCGAATATCTGCGCTCGCTCGGCGCTGCCGCCATGCCGGCGCTGGACCGCCTCTACATGCATCAATTCGGAAACCAAACCACCTGTCTGGCCGATCAAATGATGATCGACGACACTATCGCCGAGCAGAAGCAGTGGCGCGCCTGGAGCTTTCGCGGCTGGAGGCTCGTGCAGGTTCTCGACAAGAGAGGTCCGCTCGTGCTTCCTCCACCTACCCAGCCCTCGCAACCTTCAGTGCCGGACCGTTAGATCCATGCCGCATCAGATCCTGGTCGCCGACGACGATCCGCACATTCGCGAGATCATCTGCTTTGCGCTGGAGAGGGCCGGGATGAAGACGCAGGCCGTCGCTGACGGCGCAGCCGCCCTGCAGGCGATCGAGCGCCGCGTGCCCGATCTCGTCGTGCTCGACATCGGCATGCCGGAGATGGACGGGCTGGAGGTCTGCCGGCGGCTCAGACAACGCTCCGATGTGCCGGTGTTGTTCCTGTCGGCGCGTGACGAAGAAATCGACCGTATCCTTGGACTGGAGATGGGCGGCGACGACTATGTGACGAAACCGTTCAGCCCGCGCGAGCTGGTGGCGCGCGTCAACGTCATCCTGCGCCGCGCCCGCCCGGTGGCGCCCGACCCGGTCGACGACAAAAACTTCGCGCATGGCAAGCTCAGCCTGGTGCCGGCCAGCCACGGCGCCAGTTTCGACGGCAAGGCGCTGGCGCTGACGGCGATCGAGTTCTCGATCCTGAAGGGGTTTCTGGCGCGGCCGGCGCATGTGCTGGGCCGCGACCTGGTGGTCGCCAGCGCCTATGCCGCCAACATCCATGTCGCCGACCGTACCGTCGATAGCCACATCCGCAACATCCGCGCCAAGCTGGCGGCGGCGGGCTGTCTCGACGCCATCGAAACCGTGCATGGCGTCGGTTTCCGGCTCGGCCGATGCGGCGCCTGAGCGACGCCAAATGGATCGGCACCAAATGGCGGCCAAGGCTGGCCACGGTGGTCCTCGCCATCCTCATCATGGTGCTGGCGCTGCCGCTGGTCGGCCTGTTCTTCTTCCGGCTCTATGAAAACCAGCTGATCCGCCAGACCGAGGGCGAGTTGATCGCGCAAGGCGCCGTCATCGCGGCGATCTATGCGCAGGATATCAGCGACGCCGGCATTTCCCCGGACAGGCTCGGTGCGCCGATGAACGCGGAGAGCGGCGATGCCAGCCGTGGCGACGACTCGCCTTACCAGCCGATCGAGCCGAGCCTCGATCTCGCTTCCGACTATTTGCTGCCGACCCGGCCCGCCGGCATTGTTGGCGCCACCGATCCGGCCTTTGCGGCGATTGGCGCGCGGCTGTCCGGCATTCTCGACGCCACGCAGAAAACCACCCTGGCCGGCTTCAGGCTGCTCGACCCGCATGGCGTCGTCATTGCCGGACGCGATGAGGTCGGACTGTCGCTCGCCCATGTCGAGGAGGTGCGCACCGCCCTTGCCGGCCACTATGCCAGCGCCCTCAGGCAACGAATTCCCGATCAGCCGCCGCCGCCGCTCTATTCGGTCAGCCGCGGCACGAAAGTTCGTGTCTTCGTCGCCATGCCGATTGCGGTCGCTGGCCACGTCGCCGGCGTGATCTATCTCTCTCGAACGCCGAACAACATCGTCAAGCATCTCTATGGCGAACGCGGCAAGGTGACGCTGGCGGCCATCGCCATGCTGTTCGGCACGCTGCTGATCGCGCTGGTGTTCCTGCGCACCGTCAGCCGGCCGATCTACGCGCTGATGGAGCGCACGAGGCGCATCGCCGCCGGCGACCGCGACGCCATCCGGCCGCTCGACCATCACGGCACGCGCGAAATGGCCGAGCTGTCCGCGGCCTTTCTCGACATGGCCGAAAAGCTGCAGGCGCGCTCCGACTCGATCCAGACCTTTGCCACCCATGTCTCGCACGAGCTCAAATCGCCGCTGACGGCGATCCAGGGCGCGGCCGAACTCTTGCGCGATTCCGGCGAGGCGATGGACGCGGCAGAGCGCAAGCGGTTTTCCGGCAACATCGTCAACGATGCCGGAAGGCTCAATCTGCTGGTGCGGCGCCTGCTCGATCTGGCGCGCGCGGAAAACCTGGCGCCGAGCGGCGAAAGCACATCGCTCGATGCGGCGCTGGCATTGCTGCCGGTGGACGGCAGACTGGCGGTTCGCGTCGAGGCGGGCGGCGAAACCGGTCTGCGCATCTCGGCCGAGAATGCGGCGATCGTGCTTGCCAATCTGATCGACAATTCCGCCAGGCACGGCGCGACCCAGGTTTTGCTGGCGGCTGCCAGCGCCGAAGGCAAGGTGACCATTGCGGTCAGCGACGACGGCACCGGCATCTCGCCGAGCAACAGGGCACGCATTTTCGAGCCGTTCTTCACCACGCGGCGCGAATCCGGCGGGACCGGCATGGGCCTCGGCATAGTGCTGGCCCTCCTGAAAGCGCATGATGGCACGATCGCGCTGGTTGACTCCGGGCGCGGCACGCGCTTCGAGATCATTGTGCCGGGGGCATGAAGGATGCCGGCGGCCGGATCGGAGAAAAACGTGCGCTACGACATCGTCATCATCGGCGGAGCCATCGTCGGCTCCTCGGTCGCCTACTACCTTCGCGAGGAAGGCTTTTCCGGCTCCATCGCGCTGATCGAGCGCGACCCGCAATTCGCCCATGCGGCAACGACGCTGTCCATGGCCTCGATCCGTCAGCAATTCTCGATTCCGGAAAATATCCGGCTGTCGCAGTTCACGCTAAACCTGTTCCGGCGGCTGAAGGAGACCTTCGGCACCGACGCCGATATCGGTTTTCGCGAAGGCGGCTATCTCATCCTGGCCGGCGAGGCCGGGTTGCCGATCCTGAAAGCCAACCACCAAGCACAGGTCGCCGAGGGCGCCGACATTCTGCTCGAGGATGCCGACCAGCTGGCAAAGCGCTTTGCCTGGCTGTCGACCGAAGGCATCAGCGCCGGCGCCTTCGGCCGTACCGGCGAGGGCTGGTTCGACGCTCATGCCATGTTGACGCTGTTTCGCAAGGCATTGCGTGACAGACAAATAGATTTCATCGCCGCCGATGTCACCGGCATTGAGAGGCAGGGCAACCGCGCCACCGGAGTGGACCTCGACAATGGCGAAAGACTGCAAGCCGGCATCGTCGTCAACGCCGCCGGGCCGAATGCCGGCAAGGTGGCCGGCATGGCGGGACTCGTGCTGCCCGTCGAGCCGCGCAAGCGCAACGTTTTCGTCTTCGAGGCGCGGGAAAAATACGTCGACATGCCGCTGCTGGTCGACCCATCCGGCATCTATGTCCGGCCTGAAGGCTCGGTCTATCTCACCGGCGGCGCCGAACCGGAGGAGGGCGATGGCCCCGCCGACCCCAGGGATTTCGACGTCGACTGGCCGCTGTTCGAAGAGGTGATCTGGCCCGTGCTGGCAACCCGCATCCCTGCCTTCGAGGCGATCAAGCCGACACGCGCCTGGGCCGGCCACTACGACTACAACACGCTCGACCAGAATGCGGTGATCGGCCCGCATCCCGAGGTCGGCAATTTTATCTTCGCCAACGGATTTTCAGGCCACGGCCTGCAGCAGGCGCCGGCCGCCGGTAAGGCGCTGGCGGAGTTGTTGGTGCATGGCGGGTATCGGACGGTGGATTGCTCGGCGTTTGGGTACGCCAGAGTGGCTGAGGGAAGGGCGTTCCGGGAATTGAATGTGATTTGAGGCGGCAAAAGCTCACTGTCGAGTTCCCGCCTACCCCCCTCTGCCCTGCCGGGCATCTCCCCCGCAAGGGGGGAGATTGGCAGCTTCGGCGAAGGCGCCATTCTTGCAACGTCGGCGATTGGCGAAAGCGGTCGCGGCATCTGATCTCCCCCCTTGCGGGGGAGATGGCCGGCAGGCCAGAGGGGGGTGCTGTCCCGCGAGAGTCTAAGCAACCATCGCACTGACAGCCATCGCGTTGCCCAGTGCATGCCCGGCGGCCGTGTTGTCGAAAATGCCCCAGACCTCTGCGCCGGAAACTGCCGCTGCTTCCACTTGCCGCGCAAACCGGTCGAGCGTTTCGGCATCGTAGCCCGAATAGTAGATGCGCGGCGCGCCGTGCCAGCGGAAATAGGCAAGGCCGGGCCAGCCACCCGGCCCTGCTGCCTCCGCAACCGGGGTCGGGTCAACGGCAACGCGCGTGATCCGGTTGTCGACAAGGAGTGCGTCGGCCTTGGCGCCGAACCAGCTGGGATGGCGCGGCTCGCATGCCAGCCTTGCCCGGATACGCTTGCCCAACATGTCGAAGAAACCGCCGGCGACCTCCGGCTCGAAGGGCAGGCTTGGCGGCAGCTGCACCAGAAGCACGCTCAGCTTTTCGCCGAGACCTTCGACCTGCCCGAGAAAGTCCTCCGTCAGCCCCTCGCAATCGGCGAGGCGATGCTCATGGGTCATGCTCTTCGGCGCCTTGACCGCGAAGCGGAAGTGCTCCGGCACGGCGTGCGTCCAGCGCTCATAGGTCTCGCGGCGGTGCGGCTTGTAGAACGAGGTGTCGATCTCGACGACCGGAAAGCGTTTTCCGTAACGTTCGAGATGCGACCCGGGCTGCGGAAAGTCAGCCTTGTATCGAGACGGAATTCCCCAGCCGGCGGTGCCTATGAGAGATCGGCGATTTCCCATGCTGGGGATGTGGACCGGATGAAGCGCGGATCAAGGGCGACAAGGAGGCGTTGCTCCGCGGGGTCCTGAACACCGTTCCGCATTGCCGAGAACCTTGCCCGCCTTGACTGCCCAACCCGATCGGCAATTGCGCTCGACGCTCGTCAGCCCTCGCGAGAGAACCAGAACGCGTCGGCCATTCGCGTCATGCCGATACGCTCATAGAAGCCGACTGCGTCGGGCATCGAGATCAGGCTGATGGCGACCGANTGGCGACCGAAGGCCCAAGCTGCCGGCGGGCCGCGTCCATCAGGCCCTTGCCGATACCGAGGCCTTGCGCAGATTGGGATACGGCGAGCTCTGAGACATAGCACACCCAGGAAAAGTCGGTGATGGCCCTGATAACGCCTATCAGCGGCCTGCCTTCGATGTCGAGCCGCGCCGTCAGCACCAGGTTCGCGCCCGAAAGCATCGCCTGCAGCCGGGCGTCGTCATCGACGGGGCGTGTTTCGCCGAGCGTGGATTCGACCAGCACGCGGCGGAATTCAGCGACGTCGAGCTCAGGCTCACTGGCATAGATAATATTCGATTGTGTGGTCATGGGCGCAAGGTGCACCAGCGGCGGCCGGTTTTAAAGACGTTTGCCGCCGATCTTTCGATCGGGCCGCGCACCAACAGTTGCCTTTTATTTGCCGGCGGCTTTGTGTAAACCGGGCGCAGCAAACCCTGACGCAACGAATTCGATCAAGAACGGGCAAAAGCCATGGAAAAATTCACCAAGCTCACCGGCGTCGCCGCACCGATGCCGATCGTCAATGTCGACACCGACATGATCATCCCCAAGGATTATCTCAAGACGATCAAGCGCACCGGGCTCGGCAGCGGCCTGTTCGCCGAAATGCGCTACAAGGACGATGGCTCGGAAAACCCCGACTTCGTGCTCAACAAGCCAGCCTACCGCAAGGCGCAGATCCTGGTCGCCGGCGACAATTTCGGCTGCGGTTCGAGCCGCGAACACGCGCCGTGGGCGCTGCTCGATTTCGGCATTCGCTGTGTCATCTCGACGTCGTTCGCCGACATTTTCTACAACAACTGCTTCAAGAACGGCATCCTGCCGATCACCGTCAGTCCGGAAGATCTGGAGAAGCTGATGGACGACGCCTCGCGCGGCTCCAATGCGACGGTTTCGGTCGACCTCGAGGCCAAGGAAATCCGCGGCCCCGACGGCGGCGTGGTCACCTTCGACCTCGACGACTTCAAGCGCCAATGCCTGCTGAACGGTCTCGACGATATCGGCCTGACCATGGAGAAGGCCGGCGCCATCGCCTCGTTCGAGAAGAAGAACGCTGCCGAGCGTCCTTGGGCCTGAGTGGTACGAGATAGCCCGGCCGCCACAAAGCCGGGTTCGTGGCGGCTGAACGGAGGGGACAGTCATGACACGTTTTCTTCTTGCCGGCGCCTGCGCGCTGGCGTGGATGCTGATGCCGGTGGCCGGCGCGCAAGCACAGACCGACACGGTCCTCGTGCCGGCAGAAGATCCGTCCGCCGCCGATCCGGGCGCGTCGAGCAATGCGGCCCTGGCGGACGATGACAGCCAGGGGCCGGTCCCGTTCGAGGGCGGGCAGCTGACCATCACCCAGCCGGAGCAGGATGGCGAAAAGGTGCTGGCCTATGACGGCAAGCAGCTGGCCAGCAATTACGACGTGTTCTTCGACAGAACAGTCAAGGTCGGCGGCGTCGACGTGGCGCTGGTCGATGTCGGCGACGGCGGCAACCAGTGCGGCCCGGCCAAGGTCATCGTCTGGAAGCCGGAAGGCGGCGAGATAGAAAGCCTCAAGGTCGAACAGGACGAATGCGGCGCGCCGCCGGCGGCGGTGGCCGACAACGCCATCTATTTCGTGCCGTATCTGTTGCCGGGCGATACGAAGCAAGCGCTGCAATGGTCACCCAGCGACGGGCTGACGATCTCGGGCGACCTGACCTACGCGCCGGAGCCGGGTACGGACTGGAAGGACGTCGATCCGGCCAAATACCAGAACATCATCGACGCCTTCCACAATGAGGCCGTCTACAAGGCGGCGCAGACGCTGCTCGGCGACACCATGCCCGACATGGCGACCAGCCTGCTGGTCGGCGGCGGCACCGAAAAGACGGCGTCGGGCGCCTTCTACGCCACCGGCTGCGTGCCGCACGCATGCGGCAGCAATGACGGTTTCATGGCGGTCGACCCGGCCAAGCACACGCTCTACTTCGCCCGGCGCGGCGACAATGGCGAGCCGCAGGCGTGGCCTGACGTGAAGACCTGGCCTGCGGATGTGAAGGAAGCAATGGACAAGGCGCAGGAGTCGGGGAACTAGGGTTCGCGGCAGCGCGGCGAACACTCGGTGTTCATGCTTGTTCCGTCGCGATCCGTCACACCCCCCTCTGCCCTGCCGGGCATCTCCCGCTCAAGGGGGGAGATCAGACGTCACTCTGGCTTTCGCCAATCGCAAATGTGGAAAGCGAGAAAGGCGTCCGAACTGCTAATCTCCCCCCTTGAGGGGGAGATGGCCGGCAGGCCAGAGGGGGGTGCTGTCCCGCCGACGACCAAGATTTGCACCTGACTTGGCCCATGGCCCGGCCGGCCCTTTCCCTGCAAAAGTGTCCGAAACCACAGCGAGGCTCCATGCGCACACTCATCTCCACCGGTTCGCCCTTCGAAAAAACCGCCGGCTATTCGCGCGCGGTGGTGCAGGGCGACTGGTGCTTCGTGTCGGGAACGACCGGCTACGACTATGCGACGATGACCATGCCGGAAACGGTGGAGGCGCAGACGCGCAATTGCCTGGCGACCATCGCGGAGGCGCTGAGGGATGGCGGCTTCGACATGGCCGATGTGGTGCGGGCGCATTACTACATCACAGACCGGGCCATCGTGGACGTCGTCTTCCCCATCCTCGGCGAGGCTTTCGGCGAGATCAGGCCGGCGGCGACGATGATCGTGTGCCAGCTCAACAAGCCGGAAATGAAGATCGAGATCGAAGTCACGGCGCTGCGGCGTACGGCTTGAGGAGGCAAAGCCATGACGGTCCGGCGCATCGTGGCCAATATCGGGACACCAGACGCGGCAGCGGCGAAACGCTTCTATCAGGACGTGCTTGGCCTCGATGTGCTGATGGATCAGGGCTGGATCGTCACCTTAGGCTCCGACGCACGGATGCAGGTGCAGATCAGCTTCATGGCCCAGGGCGGCTCCGGCACGCCGGTGCCGGACCTCTCCATCGAGGTCGACGATGTCGATGCGGCGCTGCAACGCATGAAGGCCGCCGGCTTTGCCATCGAGTATGGTCCCGCCGACGAACCCTGGGGCGTACGGCGGTTTTATGTGCGCGATCCGTTCGGCCGGTTGGTGAATATTTTGTCGCACAAGTGATTTGTTCCTCTCCCCCGCCTCTGGCCACGGCGAGGAACCCAGGTCTTGAGACGCGGGCGCCGTCGTAGCGTTCTTCATCCCCTTGCGCCGCAAGCTCTTGGCGTTTAGCAAGGCCGCGGTTTCTCCAAACAGTGTTGGGACGGTTCTCCATGGCTTCGAAAAATCTTCTCCTGCTCGCCGGCGACGGCATCGGCCCCGAGGCGATGGCCGAGGTGAAGAAGCTGATCGCGGCCATGAACGCAAAGCTCGGCAGCGGTTTTGCCACTGATGAAGGCTTGGTCGGCGGCTGTGCCTACGACGCGCATGGCGCGGCGATTTCGGATGCCGACATGGCAAAGGCGATGGCTGCGGACGCCGTGCTGTTCGGCGCCGTCGGCGGGCCGAAATGGGACAAGGTGCCTTACGAGGTGCGTCCCGAGGCCGGGTTGCTACGGCTGCGCAAGGATATGGAGCTGTTCGCCAATCTCCGGCCCGCCATCTGCTATCCGGCGCTGGCCGCGTCGTCCTCGCTGAAGCAGGAAGTCGTCGAGGGCCTCGACATATTGATCGTGCGCGAGCTTACCGGCGGCGTCTATTTCGGCGAGCCGAAGCAGATCATCGATCTCGGCAACGGCCAGAAGCGCGGGATCGACACGCAGGTCTACGACACGTTCGAGATCGAGCGGATTTCGGGCGTCGCCTTCGAGCTGGCGCGCACGCGCAAGAACCACGTGACATCGATGGAAAAGCGCAACGTCATGAAATCCGGCGTGCTGTGGAACGAGGTCGTCACCCAGACCCAGAAGACTCGCTATGCCGACGTCAAGCTCGACCACATGCTGGCCGATGCCGGCGGCATGCAGTTGGTGCGCTGGCCAAAGCAGTTCGACGTCATCGTCACCGACAATCTGTTCGGCGACATGCTGTCCGACATCGCCGCCATGCTGACCGGATCGATCGGCATGCTGCCGTCGGCCTCGCTCGGCGCGCCCGATGTGAAGACCAGGAAGCGCAAGGCGCTGTACGAGCCGGTGCATGGCTCGGCGCCCGACATTGCCGGACAGGGCATCGCCAACCCGATCGCCATGATCGCGTCGTTTGCCATGTGCATGCGATATTCCTTCGGCATGGTCGATGAGGCCGACAAGCTCGAAGGCGCAATAGCCGCCGTGCTCGACGACGGGCTCCGGACGAAGGATATTTTGTCCGAGGGCATGACCGAAGTCGGCACTGTCGCAATGGGCGATGCCATCATCGCCAAGTTCCTGGCTTAGCGGCCGACTCAGCGGATCTCGCCGGCCAGCCGTTTCAGCAGGCCGACGAGTTGCGCCTCATCCACGGTTGAGAAAAAAGCAGCGTCGGCGGCTTCGACGGCGACGATAGCGCGCTGGACTGCGGCCGTCCCCGTCGTGGAGACGCGGATCACCTTGGCGCGGGAATCCCGCGGGTCGGTGTCCCGCACAATCAGTCCCTTTGCCTCAAGCCGGGCGACGACGTCCGACGTCATCTTCACCTCGGTGCCGGCCTGCGCGGCGAGTTGGACCTGGTTGGGCGGCTCGCCATAGCGGCCGAGCCACATCGCCGAAGCCAGCAGCACGAACTGGACATGGGTAAGGTCAAGCGGGGCCAGCGCCGCCGTCATGACGCGCTGCCAGCGCATGGTGGTTCGCCAGAGCAGCAAGCCGGGGCTCTCGGATGGTCCGCTGAAGCGCGTGTTCAGATCCCCTTGATCAGCCACCGTTCGCCAACACCATTGCCTGCTCGAACAGTTTAGCCATCGAAGTGTCGAAATCGCCGCTGATCTGCGGCCCGAGCTCTGGTCCGACCTCGGCGGCCGATGGGCCGGAAATCTCGAGGCGATGAGTCACTTGAGTGCCACCCTCGACCGGCGTCAGCGTATGCCTGAACAGCAGTTTCGTGTCGCCGAAGAGGTCTCGTCGGCATAGGTTACAGCGTCGACGAGGTCGACGATCGTCGATTCGAAGGTGTCCTGCCCGACGGGCGTTACAGAGACGCGGGTGCCCTTGGCGAACGGGCCGTGCAGCACGAAGGTATCGGAGCCTTCGTAGGTGAGGCGGCCTTCGTGCAGCGCCTTGAGCGCGTTCCAGATGGCCTGCGCCGAAAGGGGGGAAATTGCGGTGTACTCGTTGGTCCACATTTGTCTTGGCTCCATCATCCGTTTTCGATCGTCGATCTGATGATTGCACAGATTGTCTGTGCACAGACTAAATGGCAAGAGAAATATTTCGTTCGTCCGGTCAAAACAGCAGCTGCCTTCCCGGCTGCGACCTAAGCCATTGTTATAGCACGGCTGTCCGCAAACAGCCGGCTGCTCATTTCTTGGCGCGGGTCTAGGCTCCGCCTCCTCCAGGCACCGGCCCCCACTGGTTTTCGTGGGCCTGGGTCGGGATCAATCCGAGTATCAGCGCGAGGATCAGCGTAGCCGGAGCGAACATGAAGGTGATTGCGAAGTAAGGTATTGCCAGCCAGCCGGTCAGGCCGATGTCGTGCAAGCGGCGCACGACGAGCCCGACCCAGGGCAGGAACGTCGCTAGCCAAAACAGCCCCCAGACGCCGATCATCACAATCGGCCAGTTGCCGGCATCGAAATTGCCGACGGCCTGGTCGGCGAGGGCGCCGGCAATTCCGACCAGGATGAAGCTGACGGTCCAGAACAGGCAGTAGCCCCAGAATTCCTTGCGGCGGGCGCGTTCGGCGAAGTTGATGTAGTTGCGCGTCACGCCTCGCCAGAAATAACCCGGCAGTCCGCTATCGCGAACCGCGCCGTCTTCCGCCAGGCGGCCGAAATGCTGTGGGGCGGCTGAAGCGGCAGCCGCCTTGGGCGGCGCGGCGCTTGCCGCTGGCGCAGCGGTGGCGGGACTGGCGGGCTGGGCGCGGATTGAAAAAACGTCGCGCGCCTGACCGCTTGCCGGCAGAAACTCGACCACAGCGCCGTTCGCGATCACGGTATCACGGCGCAGATCCTCGCGCGCGAAGGTGTAGCGGTTGCCGTCCGCCCCGGTGATGAAGCCGAAACCCTGGGCCTCGTCATAGTGAAGAACTTCGCCGCGCATTTAGCCTCGCCCCCGTGCAGGCACAGACTGTTCAAAGTTGCGGCGGACTGCAAGGGGGTGGACGAAATGGAGGGCGAACGGTTCAGGCATGAGTTGCTTTATTTTCCGGTGCGTTGGCGCTGCCCCTCACCTGCCTGCCGGCATCCTCTCCCCGTATAGTGGCGGGGAGAGGGGTCGCTGTTATCGACGATTCCACCAATCGCCAACGTTGCAAGAAGAGCGCCAAGGCTGCGGTCAGCCCTTTCTCCCCGTCACTATACGGGGAGAAACGCCCGGCAGGGCAATGAGGGGCAGCGCCTACATCTGTAATTGGCCGATAAGAGCCTCAAACCGGCCGCTTCTTCGGTTTCTTGTTCTTCGGCGGTCCAGCCTTGTCGAATTTCGGTTTCCCGGCCCAAGGCTTTGCATCGCCGGGGGGCCGTTCCCGCTTCTCGAATTTCGGCTTGTGTGCGCTTTGCGGCGCCTCGAACGGGCGCTTGCCGCGATGCGGCTTCTTGTCGGGCTTCGGCGCCTGGTAGCCGGCCCGCGACAGGTCGGGCGTGCCGTCCAGGCGCTTCACCGCAATGTTGCCCTGCAATTTCTTGTCGGGGCCGACGGCGGCGAGGAAGCGATCGGCCCAGTCGGCCGCGATCTGCACGTAGGTCTCATCCTGCTGCATCTTGATGGAGCCGATCTCGCGCTTGGAGATGTTGCCGGTGCGGCACAGCATCGGGATCAGCCAGCGCGGCTCGGCATTCTGCTTGCGCCCGATCGACAGCGAGAACCAGACGCTGTCGCCGAAATCGTCGCGGCGGCTGGGCGCTTCGTCGCGGCGTTCGAATTTTTCGCCCGCCGGTCTGTCTCGCGACGGCGTGAAGGCCGCGACCTCCGTCAGTTCCTCGGGCGCCGAGCGGCTGGCGCGGCATTGGCGCACGAAGGCGGCGGCCACCTGTTCCGCGCCATGCTTGGCCAGAAGCGCGTCGATGAAGCCGCGCTCGTCCTCGGCAATCGGCTCTTCGAAGGCTGGATCGGCAAGGATGCGCTCGTCGTCGCGCTTGATGACGTCGTCGGCGGAGGGCGGGCTCGCCCATGTCGCCTTCAGCCCGGCATTCTGCAGCAGCCGTTCGGTGCGCTTGCGGGCGCCGTTGGGCACGATCAGCGCGCTGACGCCCTTGCGTCCGGCTCGGCCGGTTCGGCCGCTGCGGTGCAGCAGCGTTTCGGGATTGGTCGGCAGATCGGCGTGGATGACCAGTTCGAGATTGGGCAGGTCGATGCCGCGCGCCGCGACATCCGTGGCAATGCAGACCTTGGCGCGGCCGTCCCGCATCGCCTGCAGCGCGTGGGTGCGTTCGTTCTGGCTGAGCTCGCCCGACAGCGCCACGACGGAAAAATTGCGGTTGTTGAAGCGCGCCGTCAGATGATTGACGGCGGCGCGGGTGTTGCAGAACACCAGCGCGTTCTTCGCTTCGTAAAACCGCAGCACGTTGATGATGGCGTTCTCGCGGTCGGGATAGGCGACATTCAGCGCCCGGTACTCGATATCGAGATGCTGCTTTTCCTCGCCGCCGGCCGAGATGCGTACGGCGTCGCGCTGATAGCCTTGCGCCAGCGTGGCGATCGAGCGCGGCACGGTGGCCGAAAACATCAGCGTGCGGCGCTGAGCCGGTGCGGCATCGAGGATGAATTCGAGGTCCTCGCGAAAGCCGAGGTCGAGCATCTCGTCGGCCTCGTCCAGCACCACGGCTTTCAGCGCCGACATGTCGAGAGAGTTGCGGGTGATGTGGTCGCGCAGGCGGCCGGGCGTGCCGACGACGATGTGGGCGCCGCGCTCCAGCACGCGCCGTTCGGAACGCATGTCCATGCCGCCGACGCAGGACGCGACGGTGGCGCCGGTCGGCGCGTAGAGCCATTGCAATTCGCGCATCACCTGCAGAGCGAGCTCGCGCGTCGGCGCCACGGCCAGCGCCAGCGGTGCGCCAGCCTGGTCAAAACGCTCGGCGCTTCCAAGAAGGGTCGGCGCCAAAGCCAGGCCGAAGGCGACAGTCTTGCCGGAGCCGGTCTGCGCCGACACCAGAGCGTCGGCCTCGCCGAGTTCCAGCACCGCCTTCTGCACCGGCGTCAGCTCGGTATAGCCGCGTTTTTCCAGCGCCTCTGCCAGCGCAGGAACGATACGTTCGAAATTGGACATCTCACTCTTTCGGAATTCGGGGCATGGGCTCATCATGCAGCACATGCCGGGGCTGGCGCCACGCCAGCCAAACACTATTTGGGCGTTCGTACTTCTTGCGGCCGCTATTGTACAGGGCAAGCGAGTGCCTGGCCGCAATTGACTCCTGACGCAAACCGCGTAAAAGCCGGCATCGAACGGGATCATTTTCGATGCGCGGCCTTCTGATGGCTCTTCTTGCATTCGACTTCCCCGGCCACAATCATGGGGCCGGGCGCGTTGGCGCGTCTTACCGTTCCAGCAAAACTATGGCCAAAACCACCACCAAAACGGTGTGATTCCCTTGGCCTAACCACCCTCTCCCGGGTCCGGCCCGGGGGACAAAACCCGCATTGGCCGGCGGGTTTTCTCCAAAAACCAAGCGGAGAGGGACAGGAGATTTCTGATGAGTTTCAAAGTTGCGGTAGTCGGCGCCACGGGCAATGTGGGGCGCGAAATGCTCAACATACTGGAAGAGCGCGGCTTTCCGGTAAGCGAAGTCGTGGCGCTGGCCTCGCGGCGCAGCCAGGGCACCGAAGTGTCGTTCGGCGACCGTTCGCTGAAGGTCAAGACGCTCGACCAGTATGATTTTTCCGACACCGACATCTGCATCATGTCGGCCGGCGGCAACGTCTCCAAGGAGTGGTCGCCGAAGATCGGCAAGCAGGGCTGCGTCGTCATCGATAACTCGTCGGCCTTCCGCTACGACCAGGACGTGCCGCTGATCGTGCCGGAAGTGAACCCGGATGCGATCTCGCTGTTCACCCGCAAGAACATCATCGCCAATCCGAACTGCTCGACGGCGCAGCTGGTCGTGGCGCTGAAGCCGCTGCACGATGTCGCCACCATCAAGCGCGTCGTCGTCGCCACCTATCAATCGGTATCGGGCGCCGGCAAGGAAGGCATGGACGAACTCTTTACACAGACCCGCGCGGTGTTCGTCGCCGATGGCGTCGAGGTCAAGAAGTTCACCAAGCGCATCGCCTTCAACGTCATTCCGCACATCGACGTCTTCCTCGACGACGGCTCGACCAAGGAAGAGTGGAAGATGGTCGCCGAGACCAAGAAGATGCTCGACCCCAAGATCAAGCTGACGGCGACCTGTGTGCGCGTGCCGGTGTTCATCGGCCATTCCGAAGCCGTCAACATCGAGTTCGAAAAGCCGATCACCGCCGACGAGGCGCGCGATATCCTGCGCGAAGCGCCGGGCTGCCAGGTCTTGGACAAGCGCGAGGATGGCGGCTACATCACGCCGCTGGAATCGGCCGGCGAGGACGCCACCTTCATCTCGCGCATCCGCGAGGATTCGACCATCGACAACGGCCTGTCGATGTGGATCGTCTCCGACAATCTGCGCAAGGGCGCGGCGCTCAACGCGGTGC
The DNA here is from genome assembly GCF_000503035.1 of Mesorhizobium sp. LSHC412B00. NCBI lineage: Bacteria > Pseudomonadati > Pseudomonadota > Alphaproteobacteria > Hyphomicrobiales > Phyllobacteriaceae > Mesorhizobium > Mesorhizobium sp. LSHC412B00. Next base: position 16,361 of record NZ_AYWB01000005.1, read on the forward strand.
AGATCGCCGAGCTTCTGGTCGAGCGCGGCCTGATCCAGCCGAAGAAGAAGGCGGCCTGACGGCTGGTTTGTTTTCGCTCACGGGGTTCGGCCTTCGGCCGATTCCGTTTATCGCTCACGGGCCGTATCGCCGCTGCCGCGGCTGGCCCTCCGCGGGGCGCCGGAAAGCCGGCGGCCCGTAGTCGCGGGCTCGGCCTTCGGCCGAAGCCTTCCTTCTCCCCGTTCACGGGGAGAAGGTCCCGGCAGGGGGATGAGGGCAGCGCTGACATCTGTTGAGAAACGCCTTTGAACGATCCCACCAAAATCGTGCTGCGCCCCGCCACGGCTTTGGATGCCGCGACCATCGCCATTGTCATGCGGGCCGCACTTGGCTCGTTCTCCTGGATGCCGGTCATCCACACGCCGGATGAGGATCTTGCCTTCATCCGCGAGATCGTGCTGTCCCGGCAGCAGGTGACGGTCGCCGAGGCCGGCACCGGCATTGTCGGCTTCATTGCCCTGAGCGGCGATTGGGTGGAACAGCTCTATCTCGACCCCGCCTGGACGGGGCAGGGCATCGGCAGCCGGCTGCTGGTGCAAGCGACCGCCGCGCTACGGATCGTTAAACTGCATTGCTTCCAGGCCAACACCGGCGCGCGTCGCTTCTACGAGCGCCATGGCTTTCGCCCCGAGGCGTTCGGCGCGGGCACCACCAACGAAGAAGGCCTGCCGGATATTCTCTACCTGCGTCGAGCTTGATATTCAGCCGGCGTTATCCTTGGCCAGTTGGCGCAATAACTCCATCGCTTCCTCGGCCCGCTCAGCGGGCACGAACAGATGGTCATGATAGAAAGCAGAGACCGGATTGACGCCCATGCCGGCGGCGGCAAGCCGGGCGGTGATGGCGGCGAGGAAGCCGACGGCTTCCAGCGAGGAGTGGACGTTCAGGGTGATCATGCGGCAGCGGAACGAAGCGGTCAGCCCGGCCGCCCGTGCCGCGTCCTCGGTCACGATCAGTGTCACACCCTCGCGCTCGCGAAAGACCATCACGGGATCGAGGCCTGCCTGCCGGCTGATTCCAGGTGTGAGCGTAGCGAACACGTAGACGTCCGGCAGCAGTTCCGGCGTCATCGCCGCCAGCAGCTTTTTCAGATCAGTCTCGCCGGCCATTCGCTCGTCTCTCGCCCAGCCCTATCAATAGCCGTGACTGGTGGATGTCGATAGTCCGTCAAGGTGGAGGGACAGCGCCCCCCTCTGCCCTGCCGGGCATCTCCCCCGCAACCAGGGAGATCGGCGGTTTCGATGCTCCGCTCATTCATGGAACATTGCCGAAGCGGTCGAGCGTGTAATCTCCCCCCTTGCGGGGGAGATGGCCGGCAGGCCAGAGGGGGGTGTGAAGGATCGCCACGCAGCGGCTTTTGCTTGCTGCTACCCAAAAAGAATCCGCACCCTGTAGGATCGCCGCCCCATCGCTCGTCCTTGGTCCGAAGCCAGCAAACGGCTCGAACCGCTTAGGAGGGAACACCCGTGAGTATTTCTCAAACCATGCCCGTCTCATCGGGCGCCCTGTGGACCGGCCGCGTGCTCAGCGGCCTCATCATCCTGTTTATGATCTTCGACGGCGTCATCAAGCTGCCGCCGCTCGATGTCGTCACCCAGACCATGGTGCCGCTCGGCTGGCCGGCCGATGTCAATGTCGCGCGCACGCTCGGCATTATCGGGCTGATCTCGACCGCGCTCTATGCGCTGCCCCGCACCTCGGTGCTCGGCGCCATCCTGCTCACCGGCTATCTCGGCGGCGCCATCGCCACAAACATGCGCGTCGGCAGCCCGTTGTTTTCGCACACGCTGTTTAGCGTCTATCTCGGCATCATCCTGTGGGGCGGTCTCTATCTGCGCGACCCAAGCGTGCGCGCCCTGATCCCGTTCAGCCTTAAGCGAGGAGAAAAACATGCTCAGCACCATTCTCATCATCCTGGTCGTCATCATCGCCGCCGTGCTCATCTATGCGGCGACGAGGTCGAATGATTTCGTCACCGCCCGCACCGCCAGCATCAAGGCCGCGCCGGAAGCGATCTTTCCGCTGATCAACAATTTCAAGCACTGGCCGGAGTGGTCACCCTACGAAAAGCTCGACCCCGAGATGAAGCGCACGCTGTCGGGCGCTGATGCCGGCAAGGGCGCCGCCTACGCCTGGGAAGGCAATGCCAAGGCCGGCAAGGGACGCATGGAGATCGTCAATTCCGTGCCATCCTCGCTGGTGTCGCTGAAGCTCGACTTCGAGAAGCCGTTCCGGGCCAGCAACAGCGTCGACTTCACCCTGAAGCCCTCGGGCGACACCACCGCAGTCACCTGGGCAATGCGCGGCAGCCGGCCCTTCATTGCCAAGCTGATGGGCCTGTTCATGAGTTTCGATACGCTGATCGGCAAGGATTTCGAGGCTGGCCTCGCCAATCTGAAAAAGGCAGCCGAAAGGTAGAAAAGCCTGGATTTTCAACAAGCTCGGCGGCGGTCGGCACGAATGTGACCGGCGTGGACACCGCGATCTCTCACGTCATCGGGATCAAATCAGCCGTCTGGGAGTTAGAGCCGTGGCGGCGAGGACGGCGATCCGCGTGAGAGAGGAACGATAATGAAAAGAGCGATGATCATTCTGGTACTGGCGACCGCACTGGGTGCGTGCTCGCAAACCGAAAAGGGTGCCGCGGTCGGCGGCCTCGGCGGCGCGGCGGTTGGCGCAGCTGTGGCAAATGATCCGGTTCAGGGCGCCGTCGTCGGCGGCGCCGTCGGCGCCGTAGCCGGCGCGCTGATCGGCCGTGCCAGCGAAAGCGGTCAATGTCGCTACCGCGGCCGCAACGGGCGCACCTATATCGCCAGCTGCCCCGACGGTTATTGAACACAGCCAGGTCCAACAGCGAAACCGGCGGCTATAGATCGCCGGTTTCGCTGTTGCCCAAGGCCGCTGGACCGTGGCTGCCTGCGCTACAGCAATCCCCGGATATGCTCCCAAGCCAGGCGGCCCAGGCGCGTGTCGGCGTCGTCATTGCCGCCATGGGCATGCAGCCTCGAGCGCGGCGTGATTTCGCCCGGCAGCAGAATGCGGTGGCCGGCGTCGGGCACTGAGACGAGGCAGGTGGTCATTGCGGTGTCCTGGCGACGCCGAACGATCGACTGGGCAAAATCCAGCGATGGCCATAGCGCGTCGTCGCCGCCCGCAACCAGAACAATGTCGGCTGAAATAGCTTCGACGGGAATGGCAGCCTTGGCCGCCGCGTTCTTGAAGGTTTGCAAGGCACGCTGGAAGAGCCCCCGGTAGGACACCAGACCGTCGACATACTCCGCGTTCCAATCGGGATTGCTTGGGACAAACGGGAAAGGAATCCCCTCGAGCGTCCACGACGATCGTTCCGGCCAGCTGACGCCGTCGCGGCCCGGCCCGATATTACCCCAGACCACCGATGTCGGGCTGATCGCAACCACGGCGTCAATGCGTGGATCATGAGCCGCCGCAAGCAGGGAGGCCTCGGCGCCTTTCGAGGTCCCGACATAGACGATGCGCCGGCATCCCATCTGGACAAGATAGTCGGTCGCCGCGAAAAACGTTTCGAGCGGGATCTCGCAAATGCCGGGCACCTGACCTTCGCCGCCAAACCATTGCAGCGCGAGAGCGGATGCTCCTTCCTTGGCAAAGAGCCGGGCGCGGGTGACGTCGATGCGGCCGCTCGATCCGCTGAGCACGACGACGCCTGTCGTGGCGCCGGCGCATCGCAACAGCGTTCCGGCTACGCCGCCGAAAAGGGTCTCTTCCGTGACGGTCCGCTCAGTCATCTTTCGTTCGAACGCATATGACATCGCCGCACATTAGCAAAACGGCGGGCACAGGCCCGCCGTTTTGTCGATGCGATGACGCGATGCTTATTCGGCGGTGGCGGCTTCCGCTTCGGCCGGGGCTGCAGCAGCGGCGGCAACGGCGGCGGCAGCGTCTTCCTGGGCCTTCTTCAGCAGAGAGGCGCGTTCCTGCGCCTTCTTGCCGGGCTCGGCCTTCTTCGGGTTGGAGCGGGCTTCGCGCTTGAGGAGGCCGGCCTCATCGAGGAAGCGCAGCACGCGGTCGGTCGGCTGAGCGCCGTGCGACAGCCAATGCTTGACGCGGTCGGCGTCGACCTTGACGCGCTCGCCGTCCTTGGGCAGCAGCGGGTTCCACGAGCCGATCGACTCGATGAACCGGCCGTCGCGCGGCGAACGGGCGTCGGCAATGACGACGTGGTAGTAAGGGCGCTTCTTCGAGCCCGCACGGGCCAGTCTGATCTTCAAGGGCATTTCATTTCTCCTAAATTTCTGATTTCAGTGTTGGGTTAATGGCTTTGTCTGGTGCAGGTCGTTGTCCCAAAACCGCTGCGCACTTTTGGGCGACATGCACTTTGTTAGCCGGTTTTGCTTGCGCCGTTGGACGCGGCGATCTGCTCGTGATGGCGGATCACTTCGCGGACGACGAAGTTGAGGAATTTTTCCGCGAAATCGGGGTCGAGATGAGCGTCCTTCGCCAGCTGGCGAAGGCGGGTGATCTGCTCCTGCTCGCGCGCCGGGTCGGCGGGCGGCAGGCCATGCTCGGCCTTGAGCACGCCGACCGCCTTGGTGCAGCGGAAGCGCTCGGCCAGCATATGAATGAGGGCGGCGTCGATGTTGTCGATCGAGGCGCGATAGCCGGCCAGGATGGTGCGTGCGTCGGCCATGTCTTTTTCTTCGTTCATAGCGTCCTCACTTCTTCTTTCCGAGGCCGGGCAGACCACCGCCGCCAAGGCCGGGAAGCTTCATGCCGCCGGGCAGACCGGGCAGGCCACCGCCGCTCGGGGTGGGCGGGCCCTTCATGCCGCCAAGGCCGGGCATCTGCTTCTGCAAGGCTTCGAGCTGCTTGGGATCCATCTTGGAGAGGTCGGGCATGCCGCCACCCATCATGCCGCCGGGGCCACCCGGCATCATGCCGCCGAGGCCCATCTTGGAGGCAAGGCCGCCCATCATGCCGCGCATCAGGCCGCCGCCTTTGCCCTTGCCGCCCATCGCCTTCATCATGTCGGCCATGCCGCGATGCATTTTCAAGAGCTTGTTGATCTCGGCCGCATCCGTGCCTGAGCCGGCGGCGATGCGCTTCTTGCGCGAATGTTTCAGCATGTCCGGATTGGCGCGCTCGGCCTTGGTCATCGACGAGATTATGGCGAGTTGGCGGCCGAACATCTTGTCGTCGAGGCCGGCGGCCGCCATCTGGTCCTTCATTTTGCCCATGCCGGGCATCATGCCCATGATGCCGCCCATGCCGCCCATTTTCGACATCTGCTGAAGCTGGCCGGCAAGGTCGTTCAGGTCGAACTTGCCCGACTGCATCTTTTTGGCCATCGCCGCCGCCTGCTCGGCGTCGATGTTTTCGGCGGCCTTTTCGACCAGCGAGACGATGTCGCCCATGCCGAGGATGCGGTCTGCAATACGCTTGGGGTGGAATTCCTCCAGCCCGTCCATCTTTTCGCCGGTGCCGATCAGCTTGATCGGCTTGCCGGTGACGGCGCGCATCGAAAGCGCGGCACCGCCACGGCCATCGCCGTCCATGCGGGTCAGCACCAGGCCGGTGATGCCGACGCGCTCGTCGAAGCTTTTGGCAAGGTTGACGGCGTCCTGGCCGGTCAGCGAATCCGCGACCAGTAGGATTTCGTGCGGGCTCGACATCTTCTTGATGTCGGCCATCTCCACCATCAGCGGCTCATCGATATGGGTGCGGCCGGCGGTGTCGAGGATGACGACGTCATGACCGCCGAGCTTGGCTGCCTGGACGGCGCGCCTGGCGATGTCGACCGGGTTCTGGCCCGCAATGACAGGCAGGGTCGCGACTTTGACCTGCTCGCCGAGCTGGCGCAGCTGCTCTTGCGCCGCGGGCCGCCGCGTGTCGAGCGAGGCCATCAGAACCTTCTTGTTCTGGCGCTCGGTCAGGCGCTTGGCGATCTTGGCCGAGGTCGTCGTCTTGCCGGAGCCCTGCAGGCCGACCATCATGATGACGACCGGCGCCGGCGCATTGAGGTCGATGGCGACGCCCTCGGCGCCGAGCATGTCGACCAACTCGTCATGGACGATCTTGACGACCATCTGTCCGGGCTTGATCGACTTGACGACGGCGGCGCCGACGGCCTTCTCGCGCACCTTGTCGGTGAAGGAACGCACCACTTCCAGCGCAACGTCGGCTTCGAGCAGCGCACGGCGCACCTCGCGCAACGCCGCCGAGACATCAGCCTCCGACAGCGCGCCGCGGCCTGTCAGGCCGTTCAGGATGGAGCCAAGGCGCTCCTGAAGTGATTCAAACATTGGTCAACCCGCCGCGCGAGAGCGCCTTGGATTCATGGTGATCCCTGTCGGGCCGATGGCCCTCCACGCCTCTTGTGCGCTCCTGCAGCGATTCAAACATTCCGTTTCCTTTTTCTCAGGCACCCCGATGGTGCCCGAGAGGTAGTGCGTTCGCGCCGCTCATCCAAGCAAAGCTCAAAACCAAAAAGCACCCGGGGGCGCTCAGCGCTGCCGGGTGTTGGCCTCCAGGATCTGTTTACAGCACCCACCTCAAAAGGTTTTGGCGTCCTGGTCGGCTTGCTCGGAGGGATACTCGTCGCGGATTTCGGGGCTGTAGACAGGAAATCGGCCGAAGAGTCAAGACAAGGGCGGCTTCCCGGTCTCTGGATCGGTCCCTGTTTAGTTCACCCTGCATCCCGAGGGTCGGCCGTAACCTTCAGCGGCGAGCGCGGGTGCAGAAGCAGCAGGATCGTCAGCAAGGTGCAGACGATACCGATGGCGGCGATGATGACGGCATCCGCCGTCGTCCAGCCCGGACCTTCCAGCGGCTTGGCGTTGAACAGGGCGAAGGAATTGTAGTTCTCCTGATGCGAGATCAGCAGGAAGCCGGTGAGATTGTTGCCGAGATGGGCGCCGAAGGCGGCGCCGAGATTGCCGGTGACATAAACCACCAGCGTCAACAGCAAGGCGAAGGCGGCGATCGAGGCCAGCACGCAGGCGTTGATGGCGGGGGTCGAGCCCGGGCTCCAATGCAAGGAGGTGAACAGCAAAGCGGGCAATAGCGCCCACACGTAAGGGCTCTCGAAGCGCCTGGCCAGGCCGCGCAGCAGATAGCCGCGAAACAGCATCTCCTCGGACGAGGTCTGCAGCAGGGTCAGCGCCACGATCGGGAGCAGGAACAGCAGCCAGGTCGACAGGTTGATCGTGCCGCGGGCGATTTCGGGCTGTAGCCAGTAGAGCAGGATTTCGGAAAGCGCCGATGTGATCAGCACCGCGACCAGGCCCTTGAGGAAGCCCGACAAGGACACGCGGCGACTGGCGCCGAAAAGCGCCGAGAGCGGCTCGCCATGGACGAAACGCATGGCAAGCCAGAGGCCGAGCCAGATGCCGGTAAACGAGGTGAGTGCGGCGAGTATGCCGATGGGCGAGGCCAGAAAGCCCTGAAGCGGCCCGCGCGGATCGTCCGGCAATACATGCCAGACGATCGCGACATAGGTGCCGCCAAGCACCACAACCAGGGTGATCGCCACCCAGAACAGGACGACGACCGCCGTTCCGATTATCAGCCGCGGCAGGTTCGTCTTTTCGGTGGCCGTGTTGCTATAGCGCTCGAAGGCGGCTGGATCTGATATCACGCGAGTTCCTCTGCCGAACGCATCGGGTCGCATGATCTAGGGGATCGTCGGCTCTCGCGCAATTGCTGCTGTTCAGCGACCCTTTTGCCGCCCTCAGCCTCGGCAGGAGGGCGGCACGAGTTCACTTGTCATTCTTTCCAGGCAAAATCAGCGCACGACGTACATGATGCGCCGTGTCTGCGGGTCGACCAGCGCCTGCTGGCCATTCACATAGACGTAGCGGTAGCGGTAGTCGGGGATTTCGCGCAGTTCGACCGTGTCGGGCAAGGTGGCACCGGTCACCACCTCGCCCTCGAGATAGACAGGATCGAGCCGGTGCGTGCTGACATAGGTGCCGACTTCCGCCGGTGGCCTGTCGATGGCGTCGACGGGGCCGTCGTCGGACAGAATCGCACCGGTATAGGTATCGGGATAATCATCCTGCGGCGGTGTAACCACGGTGATGGCGGCGTCGGCGGGGCGGCGTGTCAGAACGACCCGGTTGCCGCCGAAATCGGCCGTGACATAGTCGGAATAGACCCAGCCCTGGCCTCCGGCTTCGGCAATGGTGCACCATTTGCTGTTTTCGATGCAGCCATTGAGCGTCGCCGACTGGCCGGCGGCGAGCACGCCGATCACAGGATATTGCGGGCCGGGGCCGGCGCGCACATTAAGATCGGTGACGGCCGAGACGGCGGTATCGGCGAGTGCCGCACCCGACATCGCGACAAGCGCCCCGGCGACGGCCGGAAACAATATGCGTCTCATGGTTTCTCTCCCTTTCATGGTCCCTCGCGACACCAAACGAAACCAGAACGCATGCGTTCCGGCTAAAATACCGACGCCAGCTCACGATTTGTTCCGGTTTCTTTCGGCAAACCGGTCAAAAGCTCATGCACGAAGCTGAGTTTCTGCGCCGTCACGTCCGAAATGACGAAGGGATAAAGGTCGGGCAGGCCCATGCAGCGGTTGATCGAGTTGGAGGCTTCCGAGAGTACCAGCCAGCGGGCGAGAATCTTTTCGAAGGGCTCGGGCACGGCGTCAGGTTCCGCGGGCGCCGCCTGCAACCGGCCGCCGGTGTCGCCTTGCGGCAGCACATTGGTCTCCATCGTCTCAAGCTGGCCGAGTGGAAAATTCAGCGCGTGCACCATCTCCAGCGTGTCGGTGATGTGGAGATGGTGCGCCCAGGTCTCGGCCCAGTCTTCCCATGGATGCGACGTCGCATAGGCGGAGATGTGGTTCTGCTGCCAGTCGGGCGCAGCGCCATTGGCGTAATAGGCCTTCAGCGCCTGCTCGTAGTCGGGGCGTTCGTCGCCGAACAGCGCCCGGAAGGCATCGAGCCGTTGCGGCTCGTCGCGGATCAGCCGGTCCCAGTAGTAATGGCCAAGCTCATGACGGAAATGACCGAGCAGCGTGCGGTAATTTTCGCCCATCTCGACGCGACGCCGCTCGCGCTCGGCCGAGTCCGCCTCGGCGACGTTGAGCGTGATCAGGCCGTTGTCGTGGCCGGTAAGGATGCGTTCGCCGCCGGGACCGCCGCCGATCGGATCGGCAATGAAGTCGAAGGCGAGGCCGATTTCGTCGCCGTGCTTGTGCTTGGGCGCGACCGGAAGGCCGAAGGCGAGCAGCGAATAGACGGCGCGCTTCTTGGCCGCCTCGACGCGAATCCAGCGGCGGCGGTTGCCGTCGACGGAGAGGTCGGGGATCAGCTGGTTCAGCAAGCAGGCGCGGCAGTAGGTATGGCCCGGTTCGGCCATCCAGTTGCAGGCGCATTCATCCGCATTGGTGCAGTGGAAGATGCCGTCGACGTCAGACAAGGCAAAGCGCGCATGCTCGGGATCGTAAAGCACGAGACTCCCGCAATTCAGGCACTGCGCATTCTCGAAGTAGAGGCGGTGGCCGCAATGCGGGCAGTCGAACAGTTTCATGTCGATCTCGATGCGTCAGGCGTTGGCGTATGGCGTCAGAGGAGGAATATGGTGCGGAGCGGCGCCTCGCCCAAACGCCCGCCACGGGCCGCCGTTCCATGCCCCCGTCACCTCTTTTTACCCGAGCAGCGAATTCGCCTGCCCGGCGCCCGGGCGTTTCGGCCACAATAAGCACTTGATCGTAAGCAAATTCCGCTGCATTGGCCAGGGTAGCGCCGGGGGTACGGTGACAATGGCGCGTTTCGCTGGCAAGTTCGCAACCGGGACGTGATTCAGGCAATCAGGAGAAAAAGCATGGCATTGCTTGCCAAGGGAAAGATTATTGCTGCCGCGGTGGTCGCGGTACTTGCGCTGGCGACGGGCGCGCAGGCGGCGGCCAGCTGCGGCAAGACCGGCGCGGGCTTCGAAGCGTGGAAGCAGGACTTTGCCGCGCAGGCCAGGTCCGAAGGTGTTGGTGGGAAGGGTCTGGCTGCTCTGGCCGGTGCCAGCTACGCGACAAAGACAATCTCCGTCGACCGCGCCATCCACAAGGCGTTCAGCGGTTCGGTGGACGCCTTCATGAAGCGCCGTGGCGGAGCTGCGATCATTTCCAGGGGCCGTGCGCTGAAGAAGTCGAATGCGGCGATGTTCGACAGGATCGAGAGCAATTACGGGGTGTCGCCGGGCGTGTTGCTGGCCATCTGGGGCATGGAAACCGGCTTCGGAGCCTCCCTGGGCAACCAGAACACGGTCTCCGCCATTCTGACGCTTGCCTATGATTGCCGTCGCCCGGGGTTCTTTTACCCGCACGCCATTGCGGCGCTGAAGCTGGTCGATCGCGGCGCGCTGAGCGCCTCGTCGGTCGGCGCTGCGCATGGCGAGATCGGCCATACGCAGTTCCTGCCCGGCAATGTCCTGAAGTATGGCGTCGGCAACGGAAATCTGCGCGACAAGGCGACGGCCTTGGCTTCGACGGCCAACTTCCTCAAGGCTCATGGCTGGCGGGCGGGTGCGAGCGCGAGTGCGAATATGGGGGCCATCGCCGGCTGGAATTCCGCCAGCGTCTACCAGCAGGCCATCGCCCAGATCGCCGACGCGATCGACGGCGGCTGACAGAAATATCCAGATCGAAGAACGGAAAGCCCGGCCATGCGCCGGGCTTTTCTGCAAGGACTGGAGCTTTTGGCGGTCAAACCGTTCAGCAGCCAAGCGGCTACCCGCCTTTTATGACCTTCCAGATGTCCGTGGACTGGTCGAACTGGAGGCGGTTTATGTCGGAGAAGGTCAGCCGGCCGGTCTTCATGGCATCGACAAGGCGGCGGCACAGCAGTGGCGGCATGCGCTCCAGGGAAACGTCCATAAAAGCGGCGATCTCGTGTTTGGCCGATATATTCGATATGGCCACCTTGCTGACGCAGCGATCGAATGCCGCCTCGGGATCCTGACTCACTTGCTCCTGCCCAGTCTGGCAACCGGCCAGCATGACGACCATTGCAGGCAGGGCCACAAACCACGGCTTCATTGTCAGCTGCCCCCATCGATTGTGAGGAGGCTAGATAAGGGCCCGAAAAGATCAAGCAGGAAAAGCACTGAGTTCTTTGCCGCCGCTCTATTTCTTTGTTTTTACGCAGTTACGGACAAAGTCGGGCATGCTCTTTCTCGAATTGCTCGATCGTTGGCGCAAATGCCGGCTGAGCGCCTGGGCTCTCAATAATGTGCGTAGCCGCTCAACGGGCACTTCTGGGAAATAGGAACCTCGAAGGCGCCTTCAGTACCTTTGCAGCTCCGGAATTTGGAGTTGCGCAGCACCGGCGCGGCCCTGGCAGCCGCCTTTGACTTGCCCTTGATGACCAGCCATATCTCGGTCGGCAGGTCTAGCTGCACTCTGTTCAAATCGGAGTAGCTGATCCGCCCGCTGCGTACTCCTTCGGTGATGCGCTGGCAGAACAGGGCCGGCATGCGCTCCTGCGAGACGCCCATGAAAGAGGCGATTTCGTGCTTGAACGTGATGCTCCATAGATGGACGGCGGAGATGCACCCGTCCTGCTCGCGTTTTGCGGCCGCCTGCGAGGACTGGCATCCGGTAAAGACGATGGCCGCCGCAAGCATGAGAAAAATGGCGTTTTTCACGATCAGAATCCCTCCGTCCCGAGAAGGAATTTAGATGAGGCTTTTAAAAGGTCAAACGGAAACCATGTCAGCCAGCTTGGTCTCTTATATTAGAGGTACCAAATAAAAACCTTGCGTGACCGCCGGGTTTTCCTGGAACACTAGTTTGGTTCACCCTTGCGGCTCCTTGCCGCCAGCGTCCTCAGCCGCAGCGCATTGAGGCGGATGAAGCCGGCGGCGTCCTTCTGGTCGTAGGCGCCGCGGTCATCCTCGAAGGTGACCAGCGCGTCGGAATAGAGCGTCTTCTTGGATTTGCGGCCGGTGACCATGACATTGCCCTTGTAGAGTTTCAGGCGCACCGTGCCTTCGACGTCTTCCTGGCTCTTGTCGATCATCGCCTGGAGCATCAGCCGCTCGGGCGAGAACCAGAAGCCGTTGTAGATCAGCTCGGCGTAGCGCGGCATGAACTCGTCCTTGAGGTGGCCGGCGCCGCGGTCGAGCGTGATCGATTCGATGGCGCGGCGGGCGACGATCAGGATGGTGCCGCCGGGGGTCTCGTAGACGCCGCGCGATTTCATGCCGACGAAGCGGTTCTCGACCAGGTCTAACCGGCCGATGCCATTGTCGCGGCCAAGATCGTTAAGCGCCGTCAGCATGGCGGCCGGCGACAGCTTCTTGCCGTTCAGTGCAATCGGATCGCCCTTCAAAAATTCGATCTCGATCTCGGTGACCTTGTCCGGCGCCTCCATCGGCGAGACGGTGCGCTGATGGACGAATTCCGGCGGCTCGCTCCACGGGTCTTCCAGCACCTTGCCCTCGGAAGAGGAGTGCAGAAGGTTGGCGTCGACCGAGAACGGCGCCTCCCCCCGCTTGTCCTTGGCCACCGGGATCTGGTGCTGCTCGGCGAAGTTGATCAGGTCGGTGCGCGACTTGAACGACCAGTCGCGCCACGGCGCGATGACCTTGATGTCGGGATTCAGCGCATAGGCCGACAGCTCGAAACGCACTTGGTCGTTGCCCTTGCCGGTGGCGCCGTGCGCAATGGCATCGGCGCCGACCTCCTGGGCGATCTCGACCAGGTGCTTGGAAATCAGCGGGCGGGCGATCGAGGTGCCGAGCAGGTAGGTGCCTTCATAGACGGCGTTGGCGCGAAACATCGGGAAGACGAAATCCGAGACGAATTCCTCGCGCACATCGACGACGCGGATATCCTTGATGCCCATCATCTCAGCCTTCTGGCGCGCCGGCTCCAGCTCGCCACCCTGGCCGAGATCGGCGGTGAAGGTGACGACTTCGGCGCCGAGCTCGGTCTGCAGCCATTTCAGGATGATGGAGGTGTCGAGACCGCCGGAATAGGCGAGCACGACCTTCTTGACGTCTTTTGTCTTGGGCATTGCTGGGGACATTTTGGCGGTTCCGCGCGTGAGTTTCGCGGGCGAGGTATCACGGCATTTCCGGCCAGCGCAAGGGATGAACGGGCGCCGGCCGCCGCAGCCGCTGGACCAGATGCCCACGCCAGTCAGTTGCTGGCGTGAGCGGGGAGGCTGCGTTATAGACCGACGATCATTCGCCAGGGGCCGCCGATGTCCTTCATTCCCGACACCACGACGCTGATCCAGTTCGCCATCGCCACCATGATCCTGGCGATCACGCCGGGGCCTGATATGACGCTTTTCGTCTCGCGCACGCTGAGCCAGGGCCGCGCCGCCGGCTTTGCCTCGCTGGCCGGGGCGCTGTGCGGCACGCTGATCCACACAACTTTGGTGGCGGTCGGCATCTCGGCGCTGATCGTCGCCTCGCCAATGGCCTTCCTGGTGCTGAAAATCTTCGGCGCCGTCTATCTGGTGTTCCTGGCCTGGCAGGCGATGACCAAGGGCTCGGCGTTTTCACCGCAGAAGAAGAATGGCCCGCAGATTTCGCTGTTCCGCAGCTGGGCCGCCGGACTCGGCGTCAATTTGCTCAACCCGAAGATCATCCTGTTCTTCATGACGTTTCTGCCGCAGTTCGTCTCGGCTCACGATCCGAACGCGCCGGGAAAACTGTTCTCCCTCGGCCTCATGTTCATCGTGCTGTCGATCCCTGTGACGGCGCCGATGGTGTTTGCCGCGGAAAGGTTTTCGGCGGCGATGAAGGCCAGCCCGCGCGTAACGCGGGTCGTCGACTATCTCTTTGCCGGTGTGTTTTCGGCCTTCGCGCTCAAGATCCTGACCGCTCAGGCGAAGTAGCGGCCTGCCACCAGCTTCCGGCCCAGCGGCCGGCGCTTAGCCAGTAGAAGATGCCGCCGACCATGCCGCAGCCGATCACCGCGGCGATGGCGCGCGGTTCGGTGACGTCGAAATCCACGTTCTGGTGGACGAAGCCGAGGAAGGCCGCGGCCACCAAGCCGCCCGCGAGTGCATAGAACAGCCAGTCGCGGCGGCTGAGGACCTCGGAGATCAGGATTGCGACCACCGCCGGTATGAAAGCGAAATAGGCGACAAACAGCGCCACGAACGGGATCGAAAAATACAGCGCCGCGGCCGCCGCTGGGTGCGCATCGTCCGGCATATAACCGACGGAAGCCAGGAACAGCACGTTGAGAAAGGCGCTCGCCGCCAATGAGGCGACGACATAGCCGAACAGGATGACAGCGAAACGGAGGATATAGGCGAAGAGGCGGCTCACGCCTCGCCATGCCCCGCAATCATCATGGCTTCCAGCGCCAGGCGGTCGACCTTGCGCATGCGTTCGGAGTCGGATTTGAGCTGCCCGCAGGCGGCCAGGATGTCGCGGCCGCGCGGCGTGCGGATCGGCGAGGCATAGCCGGCATTGTTGATGTAGTCGGCAAACTTCTCGATCGTCTCCCAGTCCGAGCACTGATAGTTGGTGCCCGGCCACGGGTTGAACGGGATCAGATTGATCTTGGCCGGAATGCCTTTGAGCAGCTTGATCAGCCCCTTGGCGTCCTCGATGGAATCGTTGACGTCCTTCAGCATCACATATTCGAAGGTGATGCGCTTGGCGTTGGACAGGCCGGGATAGGCGCGGCAGGCCTCGATCAGTTCCTTCAGCGGATACTTCTTGTTGATCGGCACAAGCAGGTCGCGCAGATCGTCATTGGTGGCGTGCAGCGAGATCGCCAGCATGACCCCTATCTCCTCGCCGGTGCGGAAGATCTCGGGCACCACGCCGGAGGTCGAGAGCGTAATGCGGCGCTTCGACAGCGACAGTCCGTCGCCGTCGGAGGCAATCAGCAGCGCCTTCTTCACCGCCTCGAAATTGTAGAGCGGCTCGCCCATGCCCATCATGACGACGTTGGAGACTTTTCTGCCCTCGGCAGGGACGATGGCGCCGTCGGGTGTGTCGCGGTCGGGGAAATCGCCGAGCCGGTCGCGGGCGGTGAGCAATTGCGCCAGGATCTCTTCCGCCGTCAAATTGCGCACCAGCTTCTGCGTGCCGGTGTGGCAGAACGAACAGGTCAGCGTGCAGCCGACCTGCGAGGAGATGCAGAGCGTGCCGCGGCCTTCTTCGGGGATGTAGACGGTCTCGATCTCGACGGGACGGCCGGCACCGCGCGGCGGAAAGCGGAACAGCCACTTGCGCGTGCCGTCGGAGGAAATCTGCTCCTCGACGATTTCGGGCCGGGCGACGGTAAAATGCTTGTCGAGTTCGGCGCGCAGATCCTTGGAGATGTTGAACATGCCGGCAAAATCGGAGACGCCGCGCACATACATCCAGTGCCAGAGCTGCTGGGCGCGCATTTTCGCCTGGCGCTCGGGCACGATGCCGGCACTGACAAGGGCTTCACCGAGCTCGGCCCGGGTCAGGCCGATCAGCGACGGCTTCTCGGGCGTGGCGCGAGCGCGCAACGCGTCGCGTGCGCCCTCAGTGGTGAGATCGAAGGAAAGGGTCATATCAGCGCCAATATAAGCGAATTGCGGCCGATTTCATCCATCGTGCCGAAAAGAAGCGCGGCGCATAGCACAGGTTGCGGCGAGAGTCATGCGGCGGGAACCGCGCTAGCCTACTTGCACTTGGCGATCGACGTCAGCGCGGCCGAGATGCCTTTCAGCGAAAACACATAGGTCGTCGGATTGCCGCGGCCAGACTTCGCCGAGACCTTCATGTCGGTGCCGGTCTTCATGGCGGCGATCAGCACCGGCTCTTCGGCGGCGTTCTCGACCCAGGCCGACTTGCCGCGGGTGAACATCGAGAACGTCTTCTTGTCGATGGTGACGGTGGCCTTGGAGCCTTCCTGGAATGTGTAGCCGGCGATGAATTGCGGCTCGTAGGACACTTGCTGGCCCGGCCGCTGGCTGACGAAGAAGAACATGTCGCCGTGATCGAGCGTCGGCGGCTGCTTGTCGGTCGGCACGGTGAGCACATAGCAGACCTTGCCGCCCTGCGCCTGGTAGCTGTAGGTGCCCCAGGCATTGTGCTGGCCGATCTTGGTCGCCTGCTGCGCCAGCGCCGGCGCGGCAAAAGCCACCAGGACCAGGCTCGAGACTAGTGCAATCAATCCGCGCATCGCTTTTCCCGTATTCCAAATGGTGCGGGGCAGGCCGGCTTGGCGTCCTGCCCGTCGCTTCATTTTGATTTAATCTGGGTTACCAAACGGTGAATTTCCCTCGGAAAAGGACATTCACCCATGGAAACCACCGCCATTTCCGCGCCGCTTCTTGAAAAAACGGCTTTCGCAATGTCCCTGCGGCGACTTGGAGGCCACGAAAGCGGCAAGAGTTTGACTTTTCCAACGGCCGCAGCGGAACCCGAAGCCCAGCCGCTATCGTCCTGTTTGAGCGGAGGATTTCTTCTGAACCAAGTTGCCAACGCGACGCCGATTCAGCTCTTGTCGGCGATCGCCTCCTTGGCGGCCTTGCGGTGCGCAGGGGTGATATGGGCGCTTACCGTGGAGATCGCGGCGGTCAGCACGGCGATGTCGTCGGTGAAGCCGAGGCCGAAGACGAAATCGGGTATGACGTCGACCGGCAGCACGAAATAGCCAAGCGCTGCCAGCAATATGCCCTTGGCACGCAAAGGCGTCTTCCTGTCGAGCGCGCAATAATAGCCGGCGACGACCTCTTCCATGAACGGAATCTGCCGGGCGGCCTTCTTGGCCGTGCGCCAGAATTTGGCGCGCACTTCACTCTCGTCGCCGAGCTTGCTGCCGAAGCCGAAGAAATCAAAACCGGGCTGCTGCGCCATCAATCCTCTCCTTGCCGGCCGTCGCGCTACGCGTTGCGCGCGGCCGCCACGGAAAATGTGGTGAAAGTCCCGGTCCACTGCAAGAGGATGGCGCCGATTTGGCGTTGCCGCCCCAGCGTTCAGCCGCCAGCATACCCATTCATCTTCTTGGCCAGCGCGATGTCGAGCGCAGTGACACCACCGGCATCATGGGTGTTGAGCGTCACGTCGACAGTCTTGTAGACGTTCGACCAGTCGGGATGATGGTCCATCTTCTCGGCGGCCAGCGCGACGCGGGTCATGAAGGCGAAGGCTTCGGAAAAATTCTTGAAGTCGAAGCTGCGCTTGATGGAGGCGCCATCGGCTGCCTGCGACCAGCCGGCCAGTTCGGCCAGTGCGGCGGCGATGGCGTCCTTGCTGAGTTTCTCTCTCGTCATGATGATTTCCCGTGCTATCCCAGATATCGACCCTCACCATAATGCAAGTCGCCCAAAAGTCCTTTGCGTTTTGGGCTTCCAAATGCACGAACGGCGCATATCGAATGAGCGTAAAGCCGATAAATTCCATACTCTTCGTCTGCCTCGGCAACATCTGCCGTTCACCCCTGGCCGAAGGCGTGTTTCGCGCCGTGCTGGCGGAGCGCGGCCGCGACATGGTGCTGGACGATATTGTGCTGGACTCTGCGGCGACCGGCGGCTGGAACCTCGGCGAAGCGCCCGACCCGCGCTCGATCGCGATTGCGGCCCGCCACGGCATCGACATATCAGGGCAGCGGGCACGCAAGGTCGGGCCGGGGGATTTTCGCGCTTCGACCTGATCCTCGGCATGGATCGGCAGAATGTCCGCGACCTCAAGGCGTTGGCGCCGGCCGGTGCGCGCGAACGTATTCATCTCTTGGCAGAGTTTGCGCAGGGCAAAACCCGCGACGTGCCGGATCCCTATTATGACGGGGCCGAAGCGTTCGCTTCGGTCTACCGCATGATCCGCGAAGCGTCGGAGGCGCTGGCGACGAGATTGGTGGCGCGGGCGTCGACGCCGGAGAGCGGCCACGCCTCCTCGACAATGTAGGGACCGCCGCCGACCGAATCGCGCGACGACATCAGCACGAAGCGGCCGACGCGAAACGGTAGCGTCGCAAAATTGCCGCGCGCCGACAGGTACTGGGCGACGTCGAGCGGGCTCGAATTGCGCAAGCGTGCCAGCGTAACATGCGGGGTGAACTTGCGCGGGTCGGCGGGCAGGCCGAGCCGCTGGCAGATGCGGTCGATTTCGCTCTGCAGCGCCGAAAGGTCGGGCGAGGCGAAGACGCCGGCCCAGACGGCGTGCGGCTTCTTCTGGCCGAAAGCGCCAACTCCGGACAGGGTGAGCGAGAAGGATGGGCGGTGCACCCGGTCGAGTGCGTTGGCGATTTCGTCGGCGATATGGCCTTCGACGTCGCCGATGAAGCGCAGCGTCAGATGGTAGTTTTCGACATCGATCCAGCGGGCTCCGGGCAGGCCGCCCCTGAGCAGGGACAGCGAAAGAGCGGCGTCACGCGGTATTTCGAGGGCGGTGAAAAGACGCGGCATGGTGAGCCTCCCTTCCTCGAATCGAACTGTGCCCCTAGCGAATCATCGATAGTCAAACGGGGCAAGTGGTTTGTTGGTTGCAGGCATTTTTACGAACAGGCGACCCGGGCCCTCTGCAGCCCGGTCTTTTGTTTCAAGGTTCGCGCGAGGCGAACAGCGTCCTCTCTCTTGATGATAATGGCCATATGACCCTCCTTTTGGAGGCTATATGTCCTTTTTGGCCACACCGGTCAAAATGATCGCCGCGTGTTATTCTCGTCACGCCGGCGTTCAACCGCCACCCTGAACTGCCGCAATCGCCTTCTCCACGGCGGGCAGGATGCGCTCGACCATCGCTGCGACGCCCTTCGGATTGGGATGCAGGCCATCCTCCAACTGCAGGCCGGACTGCCCGGCGACGCCATCGAGAAAAAACGGATAGAGCGGCACATCGTATTTCGCGGCAAGCTTTGGATAGATCGCATCGAAGGCGTTCTGGTAGTCGGCGCCGAGATTGGGAGCGGCGCGCATGCCGGCCAAAAGCACCGCGATCTTGCGCGCTTTCAGCTTCGCCAGCATGTCGTCCAGGTTCTTTTCCGTAATGCTGGGCGAGACGCCGCGCAGCATGTCGTTGGCGCCGAGTTCGAGGATAACCAGCCTTGTCCCATCCGGCACCGACCAGTCAAGCCGCGCCAAGCCGCCGCTCGAGGTGTCGCCTGAAACGCCGGCGTTGGCGACGGTGACGTCATGGCCATTGGCGCGCAGCGCAGCCTGCAATTTGTCGGTAAAGCCATCGCCAGGCCCGAGGCCGAAACCGGCCATCAGGCTGTCGCCGAAGCCGACGATGGTGAACGTCTCGGCGCGCACAGACGAAATGGCGCCGCAAAGGGTGACGAAAAGGACGAGCCCTGCGGCATTCAAGCGTTTGAAAGATATCTTGCGTTTGAAAGACATGTGGCAGGCCCCATATACCCGAGGAATTCTTCCGGCGACGGCTTCCGGCAAGCAGAGCCTTCATCCTGATATAGGACGCTTTAATTGTGACAGAAGCCGTCATCGCGCTGAAAGACATATCCCTGACCCTGGGCCAAGGGGCTTCGTCCGTGCATGTGCTGAAAGGCGTCAGCCTTGACGTGACGCGCGGCGAGGCGACCGGCATTGTCGGCCCTTCGGGTTCAGGCAAGTCGACCTTGCTGATGGTGCTGGCCGGGCTTGAGCGGGTCGATTCGGGGACGGTGCGGATCGCCGGCGAATTGCTGAACGGCAAAAGCGAGGACCAGCTCGCCTCGTTTCGGGGCCGAAACATTGGCATCGTCTTCCAGTCCTTCCATCTCATTCCCAACATGACGGCGCTCGAAAATGTCGCGGTGCCGCTGGAACTGGCCGGCCATGCCGATCCGTTCGGCGTCGCCGCGCAGGAGTTGGCGGCCGTCGGCCTGAGCGACCGCGTCACCCACTATCCCGGCGAACTCTCCGGCGGCGAACAGCAGCGCGTGGCGATCGCCCGCGCGCTGGCGCCGTCGCCGCGCATTCTGATTGCCGACGAGCCGACCGGCAATCTCGACCAGGCGACGGGGCGGCAGGTCGCCGACCTTTTGTTCGCCAAGGCGGCCGAGCGCGGCATGACCTTGGTGCTGGTCACGCACGATCCGGCCCTTGCGGCGCGCTGCTCGCGCCAGGTGTCGATGCGCTCCGGCCGCATCGAGGATGCGCCGGTAGCGCAGGTCAAGGTGCCGGCCTGATGCCACTGTCGCAGACGCTGAAGCTCGCGTTCCGCTTTTCGCTGCGCGAGATGCGCGGCGGACTGTCCGGCTTCATGATCTTCCTTGCCTGCATCGCGCTCGGCGTCGCTGCAATCGGCGGGGTCAATTCGGTGGCGCAGGCGATCACCGCAGGCGTTGCCGACCAGGGCCAGACGCTGCTTGGCGGCGACTTGCGCTTCCAGCTCAACCAGCGCGATGCGACGCCAGCCGAAAGCACCTTCCTCGACCGCCTCGGCACTGTGTCGCACAGCGCCAATATGCGCTCGATGGCGCGGCTGGAAGACGGCTCCGACCAGGCGCTGGTCGAGGCCAAGGCCGTCGACGACGCCTATCCGCTCTATGGCGCGATCGAGACCGCGCCGCAGCTTGGCAGAAAGGATTTGTTCGGCGAGAAATCAGGCGTCTTTGGCGCCGCCGCGCCCGACCTGTTGTTCGACCGGCTGAATGTGGAGATCGGTGACCGGCTGAAGGTCGGCAGCGCGACATTCGAATTGCGGGCCAGGCTGGTGAGCGAACCGGATGCGGTGTCGGACGGTTTCGGCTTCGCGCCGCGGCTGATGGTCTCGACCGCGGGGCTTGCCGCGTCCGGGTTGATCCAGCCGGGCAGCCTGGTCGAGAATGCCTACAAGGTTCGGCTGCCGGCCGGCGCCAGCCAAGCCGATCTCAAAGCCATCCAGGATCGGGCGGCGAGCGATTTCCCTGAAGCCGGCTGGTCGATCCGCACGCGTTCCAATGCGGCGCCGGCGCTGTCGGCCAACATCGAGCGCTTCTCGCAATTCCTGACGCTGGTCGGGCTGACGGCGCTGGTGGTCGGCGGCGTCGGCGTTGCCAATGCGGTGCGCGCCTATCTCGACGGCAAGCGCGGCGTCATCGCCACCTTCAAGAGCCTTGGCGCCTCGGGCGGCTTCGTCTTCACCGTCTATCTCGTGCAAATCCTGATGATCGCCGGCCTCGGCATCGCGCTTGGCCTCATCCTCGGCGCCGCCATGCCGTTTGCAGCCAGCGCTGCGCTCCAGTCGGTCATTCCGGTGCCGGCTGAAGGCGGCTTCTATCCCGGTGCGCTGGCTCTTGCCGCGCTGTTCGGGCTGCTGGTGACGCTGGCCTTCGCGCTGTTGCCGCTCGGCCGCGCCCGCGATGTGCCGGCGACCGCGCTGTTTCGCGAAATGGGTTTTGAGGGCCGAGGCTTTCCACGCCTGCCCTATCTTGCCACGGCGGTCGGCATCGCGCTCGCTTTGGCGGCTTTGGCCATCCTGTTTTCCGGCGACCGGCGCATCGCCTTGATCTTCGTCGGCGCGACGGTCTTTGCCTTTCTGGTGTTGCGCCTGGTCGGTGCGCTGGTGCAGTGGGTGGCGCGCAAAAGCCCGCGTGTGCGCTCGGTCGCGCTCAGGCTCGCCATCGGCAACATCCACCGGCCCGGCGCGCTGACGCCGTCCGTCGTGCTGTCGCTGGGCCTCGGGCTGACGCTTTTGGTGACGCTGGCGCTGATCGACGGCAATCTCAGGCAGCAGATCTCCGGCAGTCTGCCGGAACGGGCGCCGAATTTCTTCTTCGTCGACATCCAGAATAGCGAGGTCGATGCCTTCTCGACACTGATCGGCAAAGAGGCGCCGAAGGGAACGCTGGTCAAGGTGCCGATGCTGCGCGGCCGGGTGATGGCGCTGAACGGCGTTAGTGTCGACAAGGCCAATGTGCCATCGGAAGGCGCATGGGTGCTGCGCGGCGATCGCGGCCTGACCTACGACGCCAAACAGCCGGCCAATGCGACATTGACCGAGGGCAGCTGGTGGCCGGAGAACTACAGCGGCGAACCGCTGGTCTCGTTCTCCAACGATGAAGGCAAGGCGCTCGGCCTGAAGCTCGGCGATACCGTCACCGTCAATGTGCTCGGACGCAATGTAGCGGCCAGGATCGCCAATTTCCGAGAGGTGCAATGGGAGACGATGGGCATCAACTTCGTCATGGTGTTCTCGCCCAACACTTTTGCAGGCGCGCCCCATGGCTGGCTGGCGACGCTGACCGAAAAGGATGCCACGGCAGCAGAGGATGCCCGCCTGCTCAACGCCGTCACCCGCGCCCTCCCGGCGGTGACGACAGTTCGGGTCAAGGACGCGCTCGACGTCGTCAACCGGCTGGTCGGCCAGCTCGGCACGGCGATCCGGGCGGCGGCCGGCGTGGCGCTGATCGCTTCGGTGCTGGTGCTGGCCGGCGCGCTCGCCGCGGGAAATCGCGCCCGCATCCACGATGCCGTGGTGCTGAAGACGCTGGGCGCCACGAGGCGCACGCTGATCGCGGCGTTTTCGCTGGAATACATGCTGATCGGCCTGGCCACCGCGGTGTTTGCGTTGGCTGCCGGCGGCATCGCCGCCTGGTACATCGTTGCCCGCATCATGACGTTGCCGTCGCATTTCATGCCGGAGGTGGCAGTGGCGACCTTGGTGTTTGCGCTGGTGATCACAGTCGGCATCGGCCTTGCCGGCACCTGGCGGGTGCTCGGGCACAAGGCGGCGCCGGTGCTGCGCGACCTCTAGGCCCCAAACGGCAAGGTTGGCCGAATCTGCCGTTTCCGATTAAATCTTGGTAATGTGCAGTCATGGAAGCCCAAGAAAACCGGCTTCCGGAGATTCACCAAGCGTTGCAGCCCGTTACGGTCTTGTTCTTGACGTCAAGAACCATCATATTTCGCCACAGGCAGGCTGGAGCCCCGCCAGCGGCGCCCAGGTCCGAAAGGGCCTGACACCGTACGGGGCAGAAGCAACAGAGGATTCCAATGGCTGAGCCCATTCGCAACTACCAGACTTCGGCCGTGCCGGGCGCGCGCGCCGACATCGACCAAGGCCTGCGCACTTACATGCTCAAGGTCTACAATTTGATGGGGCTTGGCCTCCTCATCACCGGCGTCGCCGCCTGGGGCGCTTTCCAGCTCGCCGTCACCGGCGACGGACAGCTGACCGCTTTCGGCACGCTGATCTATGCCAGCGCCTTCCGCTGGGTGGTCATCCTGGCTCCGCTCGCCGCCGTCTTCTTCCTGTCGTTCAGGATCCAGTCGATGAGCGTGGCCGCGGCGCAAACCACCTTCTGGGTCTATTCGGGCCTGGTCGGCCTGTCGCTGTCGACCATCTTCCTGGTCTACACCGGCGCCTCGATCACCCAGACCTTCTTTGCCACGGCGGCCGCCTTCGGCGCGCTGTCGCTCTACGGCTACACGACAAAGCGTGACCTTTCGGCCTTCGGCTCGTTCCTGGTCATGGGCGTGGTCGGCCTTGTGATCGCCATGCTGATCAACATCTTCCTCCAGTCGTCGGCGCTCGGCTTCGCCATCTCGGCGATCGGCGTGTTGATCTTCGCCGGCCTCACCGCCTACGACACGCAGACCATCAAGGAAATGTACTACGAAGGCGATCAGGCCGACGTTGCCGGCCGCAAGGCGATCATGGGCGCGTTGAGGCTATATCTCGACTTCATCAACCTGTTCATGTTCCTGCTGCAGTTCATGGGCGATCGCCGCTAGGCGGTCTTCCCATCAGGCAACTGGACCAGCTGATATCAAGAGGGCGGCCAACGGCCGCCCTTTTCTTTTGTGCCGGCCTTTGCTGTCATGGAGGGATGAATCGTCTGCATAAATCATGAGCACTATTTCCATCCGCGCGGCCTTGGAAGGCGACCTCGGCCGAATCACCGAGATCTACGCCGATGCCGTGACGCATGGCACCGCGAGCTATGAGCTGGAGCCGCCCAGCCGCACTGAGATGGGTGGGCGCTTCGACAGCCTGACGGCGGGGGGCTTTCCCTATCTGGTGGCGGAACGAGATGGCGCGCTGCTCGGCTACGCCTATGGCGGCGCGTTCCGGCCTCGCCCGGCCTACCGCTTCATCGTAGAGGATTCCGTCTATGTCGCGCCTGATGCGAAGGGCCAGGGCGTCGGGCTGCTGCTGATGCAGGCGCTGATTGAAGCCTGCCGTATGGCGGGCTTTCGCCAGATCATAGCTGTGATCGGCGACGGCCATGCAGACAGCGCCTCGGTGCGGCTGCATGAAAAGCTCGGCTTTCGCCATTCCGGTCGCCTGGAAGGCTCCGGCTACAAGCATGGGCGCTGGCTTGACACGGTGTTCATGCAGCTGTCGCTGAATGGCGGCGTAACGGTTCCGCCCGATCCGCATTCGCTGCCGGAGCGGAAGTTTCGTGAGAGCCTGAGGAGGGGAATTGAGGAGAACTGAAGAGAACTGAAGAATTGAGGATCTGAATAGCTGAGAACAAACCCGGCGGTATTTCGACCGTTACCTCCTCTTTTTTCAATTCTTCAGCTCTTCAATTCCCCAATTTTCAATTAGGCCTGGACAATCTTCAGCTTAGCATCGAAGACGTTGAGCACGCGACCGAGTTCCTGGCCGCGCTTGAGGATTCGGCCGCCGGCGGCGATGACGGCGAAGGCGCCTTGCCGGCGTGCCAGTTTCGGATCCTTGACGATCTGGAACAGCGGCACTTCGCTGGCCCGGCGGAAGACTGAAAACACAGCCCGATCAGACAGATGATCGATGGCATAGTCGCGCCATTCGTTGGCGGCGACCATGCGTCCGTACAGCCTCAGGATCTCGTCGAGTTCACGCCGGTCGAAACGGACCGGCTGGTCGAGGCGTTCGCGTCGCGCCTCGTGCAGCGGGATCAATATTGCGGATGCGTCCCCATCCTCCGTCCCACCGCTGCGATCGGTCATCCCGCGATCCCTTTGAAAATGAATCTCGCTTGCAGAAGTTGGCGTGTTCGCCGTGGAATTGCAAGGCCCGGCTAACCATCCCGGGACCGCGCTGTTTTCGCAACGTCCAGTCACTTTTATAAAACGCGGTGTTTGAATTGGTGATGCCTCGCCACATTTCCGCCATTTTTTATCCGCGCTCATGCCCCAATGTCCGACGAATTTACCGGCGTTGCCTGAGACGGTTCGGTCCGGCACCGGCTCGTAAACCCCAAGCCCCCCGCCCACGGGTCTGCGTCGGATCGAACCAACCTCGGACTTTCCTCAGGGAGAGACCGGGTGCGACGATCCCAAAACCTAAATGACCGACGTCAGAAGCAAGCTGACGTCGGTTTTTTTGTTTTTGGCTGCTTGAAGAATTTGCTGGAGGCTGCGGTGCCCAGTTTGCGGGCGCATCCCCTCACCCGGATTGCCAGCCGAATTGCAACAGCAATTCGGGCCAATCCGACCTCCCCCGAGCGGAGAGGAGTTCGCGCCAGCGCTGATTCAGCCTCTTCTCCCCTCGGGGAGAAGGTGGCCGAGAGCGGCCGGATGAGGGGGCCTCTTAAGGCTTGTGAATAAACGCCGCGCCCAGAATAGGCCCCGGCAGGCCGTCCTTGCCGACCGATTGCAGCAGCACGGCGCAGCCGCCTTTCTTGGCGATCTCGGTCATCGGCAATTCGTAGCGCTGCGCCTTGCCGTGCCACATGCCGGCGGTCTGGATGCCGGTGACGGCGTTCCAGTAGGTCATGCTGCGGCCGGTGTTCTCGCCCTTGGCGATGGTCACCGTCTGCGGTGGTTCGAAATAGACGATGACGACATGGGCGTCGCTGGGGCCGCTACCGGCGTCGCCGGCATCGATCATGACGCGATCGCTGGTGCGGCTGACCTTGACGCTGACCCGCATGCCTTCACCGGATTTCTCCATGCGGGCAAGCGCGCCGTCGACCTCCTTGCGGCTGGCGCCGTTGACATGGCTGCGACCATTGATGACGGCTTGCGGCGTGTAGACGGAGCGGGTGCCGAAGGCGCGCATATAGTCATATTGCCGGTCGGTATTGTCCTTGCTGCTCAGCGTGTCCTGCCAGCCGAGATAGTCCCAGTAATTGACGTGGTAGGCGAGCGCGACGACGTTGTCCTTGGCCGCCAGCTCGGCAAAGAAAGCGTCCGCCGGCGGGCAGGAATTGCAGCCCTGGCTGGTGAACAGCTCGACCACGCCCAAGGGCCTGTCAATCTGCGGTTTGTCGGTCTGGGTCGTTCCCGATTCCTCGGCGAACCCGGTCCCGGCAAGCGCCGAGAAGGCCAGCGCAAAAGCCGCAAGCCGGAGAGGGTGTCGAGGTGCCATGATCGTTCCGATTCCCGCCGGTGACGCCGGCCTTGTTCTGGTTGCCCAGATTTGTGGCAGAAGCGACAGTCAACGGGAAGTCACGTTGCGGTGAAATTTTTGCTGCCGCAACCATGGGTATGGCCATCACAGGGGGAGCACTTCACCGCCCGGTTCGATCGGGAGCATGGCATCAGGAGCGTGGGGCAGATCTTGCTGAGCCCAGCCGGTTTTTACTCCTGTCGGACAGGGCGGGGCTTCGATCGGGTCGGGCAATGCTTTGGAAAGACTGGGAGTAGGGAGTAGGGAGTAGGGAGTAGGGAGTAGGGAGTAGGGAGTAGGGAGTAGGGAGTAGGGAGTAGGGAGTAGGGAGTAGGGGATGTCGTTCCCCGCTACCGCCCAATCCCTACTGCCTAAGCCCTGGCCGCTACGCGGCCAGATCGCGCAGCACGTATTGCAAAATGCCGCCATTCTTGAAGTAGTCGAGTTCGTCCAGCGTATCGATGCGGCAGATGATCGGCACGTTCTTCACGGTGCCGTCGCCATAGGTCACCTTGGCGATCATCGTCTGGCGTGGCTTGATGGTGCTTATGCCGTCGATCTCGACCAGCTCGTCACCCTTGAGGTTGAGCGAGGCCCATGAGGTGCCTTCCTCGAAGACGAAGGGGATGACGCCCATGCCGACCAGGTTGGAGCGATGGATGCGCTCGAAGGACTGGGCGATGACGGCACGGACACCGAGGAGATTCGTTCCTTTAGCTGCCCAGTCGCGCGAGGAGCCGTTGCCGTATTCGACGCCGGCGAAGATGACCAGCGGCACGCCTTCCTTTTTGTATCTCATCGCCGCGTCGTAGATCGATTCCTCTTCCTTCGACGGGTAGTGGATGGTGTAGCCGCCCTCGCGGCCGTTCTCGCCCAGCATGTGGTTGCGGATGCGGATGTTGGCGAAGGTGCCGCGCATCATCACCTCATGGTTGCCGCGCCTTGTGCCGTACTGGTTGAAGTCGGCAACGCCGACGCCATGGTCGGTGAGGTATTTGCCGGCCGGGGAAGCGGCCTTGATCGAACCCGCCGGTGAGATGTGATCGGTGGTGATCTTGTCGCCGAACAGGCCGAGCACGCGCGCGCCCTTGATGTCGCCGATCTTGCCGAAACCGGAGGTCATGCCGGCGAAATAGGGCGGGTTCTGCACATAGGTCGAGTTGTCGTCCCAGGCATAGGTCTGGCCTTCCGGCGCCTTGACGTTCTGCCAGTATTCGTCGCCCTTGAAGACGTCGGCATATTTGCGGGCGAATAGCTCACGTGTGACGTTCTTCTCGATGAACTCCTGGATCTCGGCCGAACTCGGCCAGATATCCCTGAGATAGACCGGCTTGCCGTCGCGGCCTTCGCCGAGTGGCTCGGTGGTCAGGTCCTTGGTGACGGTGCCGGCCAAAGCATGGGCTACCACCAGCGGCGGCGACGCCAGATAGTTCGCCTGCACGTCAGGTGAAACACGGCCTTCGAAGTTGCGGTTGCCGGAGAGCACTGCGGCGGCGATCAGGCCCTTATCATTGATGGTCTTGGAGATCGGCGCCGGCAGCGGGCCGGAATTGCCGATGCAGGTGGTGCAGCCGAAACCAACCAGGTTGAAGCCGATCTGGTCGAGCTCCTTCTGCAGGCCGGACTTTTCCAGATATTCGGCGACCACCTGGCTGCCCGGCGCCAGCGAGGTCTTCACCCACGGCTTCTGCTTGAGGCCGAGCCGGTTGGCGTTGCGCGCCAAAAGGCCGGCGCCGATCAGCACGCTCGGGTTGGAGGTGTTGGTGCAGGACGTGATGGCGGCAATGACGACATCGCCATGACCGAGATCATGGTCGGTGCCTTCGACGGCATAGCGCTTGTGGATTTCGGCAGCCTTCTTGTACTCGGTTTCCATCGCCTTTGCGAAGCCGGCCGGAATGCCTTCGAGCGGAACGCGGCCTTCGGGGCGCTTGGGACCTGCCATCGACGGCACGACGCTGTCGAGCTCGAGTTCGAGCAGGTCAGTGAAGACAGGGTCGGCCGAGCCGGCGTCACGCCACATGCCTTGCGCCTTGGAATAGGCCTCGACCAGGGCGATGCGGCTTTCCTCGCGGCCCGACATTGTGAGGTAGCGGATGGTCTCGCCGTCGACCGGGAAGAAGCCGCAGGTGGCGCCATACTCGGGCGCCATATTGCCGATGGTGGCGCGGTCGGCCAGCGTCATGTTGGACAGGCCCGGGCCGAAGAACTCGACGAACTTGCCGACGACGCCCTTCTTGCGCAGCATCTGGGTGACGGTCAGCACCAGGTCAGTGGCGGTGATGCCTTCCCTCAGTTTGCCGGTGAGGCGGAAGCCGATGACTTCGGGCAACAGCATGGAAACCGGCTGGCCGAGCATCGCCGCCTCGGCCTCGATGCCGCCGACGCCCCAGCCGAGCACGCCAAGGCCGTTGATCATGGTGGTGTGCGAATCGGTGCCGACGCAGGTGTCGGGATAAGCGGTGGTTTCGCCGTCTTCCGTGTTGGTCCAGACGACCTGACCGAGATATTCGAGGTTGACCTGATGGCAGATGCCGGTGCCGGGCGGCACGACGCGAAAATTGCGGAACGCCTGCTGGCCCCATTTCAGGAATTTATAGCGCTCTTCGTTGCGCTCATATTCGAGCTCGACATTCCTGGCAAAGGCCAGTGGCGTGCCGAATTCGTCGACGATGACGGAGTGGTCGATGACGAGGTCGACCGGCACCAGCGGATTGATCTTCTGCGGATCCCCGCCGAGCGCCTTGAGGCCGTCGCGCATGGCGGCCAGGTCGACCACCGCCGGGACGCCGGTGAAATCCTGCATCAGGACACGCGCGGGGCGATAGGCGATCTCGACGCCGGCGGTGCCCTTGTCGGTCAGCCAGCCGGCCACAGCCTGGATAGAGTCCTTGGTGACGGAGCGGCCGTCTTCATTGCGCAAAAGGTTTTCCAGCAGCACCTTCATCGAATAAGGCAGCTGGGCAATGCCGGTGAGGCCGTTCTTCTCGGCCTCGACCAGATTGTAATAGACATAGTCCGCGCCACCCACGGTGAGGGTGCGGCGGCAATTGAAACTGTCGAGGGATTTTGACACGTGCGGTCCGTCCTTGTCTGTTCAGCCTGAAAGGGAACGGACGCCGATGGGCATGCAATCACGCGCAAAGGTGCGGGTACGGCCATTTCCGCTGTCCGTTCCCAGCCAACCCGAGCCGTTCAAGGCGGCGCGTGCGCTGGTTCGGCGCAAATTCTGTTCCCGTGCCGACCGCTGGCACGGATGTTCCGCATATAGAGAATTTTCTGGAATAGTTCTAGACAGTTGCGGAGCAAATTTGTGCGATGCGGCAGCTATCGCGCGGTAAAGTTTTCGGGACGAGCAGGCATGCGGCTG
Organism: Mesorhizobium sp. LSHC412B00; assembly: GCF_000503035.1. Lineage (NCBI taxonomy): Bacteria > Pseudomonadati > Pseudomonadota > Alphaproteobacteria > Hyphomicrobiales > Phyllobacteriaceae > Mesorhizobium > Mesorhizobium sp. LSHC412B00. Next base: position 45,948 of record NZ_AYWB01000005.1, read on the forward strand.
ATTGCCGAAAATCTGGGCGGCGAACGCGGCGGCGAGACGGTCTTTTCCGGCATCGGTTTTGCGCTCGACAAGGGCCAGGTGCTGGTCGTCACCGGGCCGAACGGCTCGGGCAAATCGACGCTGCTCAGGGTCATCGCCGGGCTGCTGCCGAAGGCACAAGGCGATGTGCGCATCGAGGGCGGCGGCGAGACGTTTCCGACGACCGCTTCGGCGGTCCACTATCTCGGCCACCTCAATGCAATGAAGACGGCGCTCAGCGTGGCGGAGAATCTGCGCTTCTGGCACGATTTCAACGGCGACGGGCAGTCGGGTGTGGGGGAGGCGCTGGAGACGGTTGGTCTCGGCGGCATCGGCCATCTGCCTTTCGGATATTTGTCGACCGGGCAAAGGCGGCGGGCGGCGATTGCGAAATTGCTGGTCAGTCATAAGCCGCTGTGGCTGCTGGATGAGCCGACGGCTGGGCTGGACAAGGCCTCGGAGGCGCGGTTTGCGGGGCTGATGACGAGGCATTGCGCGGAGGGCGGGATTATTGTCGCGGCGACGCATTTGCCACTGGGATTGGATGGGGCGAAGGAATTGAGGATGGGAGCAATAGGGTGATGTCGGCATTCCCGCCCACCCCCCTCTGTCCTACCGGGCATCTCCCCCGCAGGGGGGGAGATCAGATGTCATGCCGGCTTTCGCCAATCACCGGCATTGAAAAAGAGGCGTCAGCAACGGAACTGCCAATCTCCCCCCTTGCGGGGGAGATGTCCGGGAGGACAGAGGGGGGTGTGAAGGAACGCCACCTTCGGCAAGATGGCGATCAAACCGCAGGCGCGGCTCGCCAATGCTAGCCCTCTTCCTGCGCGACGTCCGTCTCTCAATCCGTGCCGGGGGCGGGGCGCTCACCGGCGTCATCTTCTTCCTCGCCGTCATCGCCACCATCCCCTTCGGTGTCGGACCGGACCTGAAGCTGCTCGCCCGCATCGGTCCGGCGATCCTTTGGATCGGCGCTCTGCTCGCCTGCCTGCTCGGCCTCGACCGGCTGTTTCAGGCCGATCGCGAAGACGGTTCGCTCGATCTTCTGGTGCTGGGCAATGACCGCCACATGCTGGCGCTGACGGTGCTGGTGAAGTGCCTGGCGCACTGGATGGGCAGCGTTCTGCCGCTGGTGGTTGCGGCACCTCTGCTCGGCCTGTTCATGAACATGGAGCCGCTCAGCATCGGCGCCACCGCGCNTGCCGCTGGTGGTTGCGGCACCTCTGCTCGGCCTGTTCATGAACATGGAGCCGCTCAGCATCGGCGCCACCGCGCTCACGCTGCTGGTCGGCACGCCGGCCATCACTTTCATCGGCGCGGTCGGGGCGGCGGTGGCGGTGGCGCTGCCGCGCGGCGGGCTGCTGATCTCGGTGCTGGTGTTGCCGCTGACCATCCCGGTGCTGATCTTCGGGGTGTCGGCGAGCTACGGCGCGGTGGCCGACCCTGATCCGTTCCTGCAGCCCTTCCTCATTCTTGCCGCGCTGACGCTGTTTCTTGCCGTGCTGGGTCCGGTGGCGGCAGCACTGGCGCTGCGGCATGGAACGGATTGATATGACCGCTGCGGCGCGACGATCAATTGCGAAGCCCCAGCCGCAAAGCTAAGAAAGCCGCAAAGCTATGGGAAGGCCATGATCGAGCACGACGAAGTGACGGTGGAAGGGGAGCGAAGCGCATGAGTGCACACGCACTCTATGTCGCGGCCGCCTATGGCATCACGGTGATCGTGCTGGCCGGGCTGATCGGCTGGATCCTGCTCGACCAGCGGACCTGCAAGCGCGAACTGGCAGACCTCGAAGCGGCCGGCGTGCGGCGTCGCTCGGACAAAGCCGGTACTGGGGCCAGCACTGGGGCCAGCAAGCCATGAGCACGGAAAGCGAAACGCCGGCGTCGCCGCGCCGCCGCCTGATCGTGCTGTTGCCGCTGCTGGTTTTTCTCGGCCTCGCCGGATTGTTCCTGTCGCAGCTTTTGTCGGGACGCGATGAGGCGGCAGTGCCGTCGGCGCTGATCGGCCTGCCGGCGCCGCAGACCAACCTGCCGGCGCTGGAAGGGTCAAACCTGCCCGGGCTGGATTCGAAAGCCTTCGCCGGCAAGGTAACGCTGGTCAACGTGTTTGCATCGTGGTGCGCGCCGTGCCGGGAAGAGCATCCGGTGCTCTTGGCGCTGTCGCAGGACAAGCGCTTCGTCATGGCCGCGCTAAACTACAAGGACCAAGCGCAAAACGCGCGCCGGTTCCTTGGTGATCTCGGCAATCCGTTCCAGGCGATAGGTGTCGACGAGGCCGGCCGCACGGCCATCGACTGGGGCGTCTACGGCGTGCCGGAAACCTTCGTCATCGGCAAGGACGGCAAGATTGCCTACAAGCATGTCGGGCCGCTGACAGGGGAGTCGGCGAGGGATGTTCTGTTGCCGCAGATTGAAAAGGCGCTCGCGGCACCGGGCTGACGTTGGCGCCATGCCCCCTCATCCGGCCGCTACGCGGCCCCCTCCTCCCCGTGGGGGAGAAGAGGGAAGCATCGGCACAGGCTAGCTCCTCTCCCCGGGGGGAGAGGTCGGATTGCCCGAATTGCTCATGCAATTCGGTTTGGCAATCCGGGTGAGGGGCGGTGCCCCGCTGAGGTCTGAAATGCTCAGCCGTAGATCTGCCTGTGGACCTGGTAGAGCATTTCCGAGCGGTCGGCGCGCAGATCGGCCAGATCGCGGCTCGTCAGGTTTTCGATTTCCGCGACGAGGCGGTTGTAGTGGCGGCGCTTGGCCATCGAGGAGCGCGCGCGGGAGAAGAGGTTGTCAAAAGCCATAGCAAGGGTCCTTTCGTGCCGCATATCAGCGGTGAATTTGTTCCTCCCTTGGTCGTTCGCAACATGACATAGGAATGGTGCGATGCAAAAAGAAGATGTTGCAATGCACCATTGCACAGGGCGCATAGCGGGTTAATATAGCGCTACAGCACCATAAACGGCCGGACAGGCTGGCGGGCCATGCCGGCCGGGCACCTTTTGTCTTACAAATTGCGCCTGCGCCACCTTGCCATCGCGCCCGCAGGCTGGCTTGATCCGCGCGTCACGTGATGCCCGGAGGAAATGCATGGCGACCGCAGACTATTACGAAATTCTCGATCCGCGTTTCGCGCGGCTGTTCAACGGCAACGCCCAGGTGGAAAAGCTGTTTACCGGATGTCAGTGGGCGGAAGGGCCGGCCTGGTTCGCCGCCGGCCGCTATGTCGTCTGGTCCGACATCCCCAACAACCGGATGCTGCGCTATGACGAGACCGACGGCAATGTGAGCGTCTTCCGTCAGCCCTCCGGCAATTCCAACGGCAACACCGTCGACCGCCAGGGCCGACTGGTGACGTGCGAGCATTCCGGCCGCCGCGTCAGCCGCACCGAGCATGACGGTTCCGTCACCACCATCGCGGCCGAATGGAAAGGCAAGCGGCTGAATTCGCCCAATGACGCGGTCGTGAAATCCGACGGCTCGATCTGGTTCACCGATCCGAGCTACGGCATCGACACCGACTATGAGGGCGACAAGGCCGAAAGCGAGATCGGCGCTTGCAATGTCTACCGGGTCGATCCGGATACGGGCGAGGTCGAGGCCGTCATCACCGACATGGTCCGGCCGAACGGGCTTGCCTTTTCGCTCGATGAAAGCCAGCTCTATGTCGTCGACACCGGCCGCACGCATGGCGCGCAGAATCCGGCGCATATGCGGGTCTTCAACGTCGGCAAGCACGGCAAGAAGGTGTCGGGCGGCAAGGTGTTCGCCGACTGCACGGCCGGCCTGTTCGACGGCTTCCGGCTCGACGAGGCCGGCCGCATCTGGACCAGTGCCGCCGACGGCATCCATTGCTACGATCCCGACGGCACGCTGATCGGCAAGGTCAAGGTGCCGGAAGTGACCGCCAATTGCGTGTTCGGCGGCAACAAGCTGAACTGCCTCTACATCGCCGGCACCACGTCGCTCTACATGGTGCGGCTGATGGTGAACGGGGCGAAGACGTATTGAGGCTGCTGCAAACGCTTCTCTGGCGGCCCTTGATGGCGTTTCTGCGCCTGCCGGCGGCGCCTGTTGCGCTGCGGCCGCCGGAACCACCGCCAAGCGGTTCGCCGGAGCGGATTTCGAAGCCGCCCAGCGGCGGCGGTATCAGACACACTTCAAGGGGAGGACATCATGCCATTCGTCAACATCCGCATCGTCAAGGAAGTGATCGCCGCTGATCCCGCTGGCAAGAAGGCCGACATTGCCAAAAAGGTCACGGCGGCCATCATGGACGCCACCGGGCTTAGCAATGACGACGTCTGGGTGGTGTTCGAAGAGGTCAACGCGCGCGACTGGTATGTCGGTGTGACCGATGTCGAGACGTTGCGGAAGGGGTAGCACAGCGGCACGTTGGGGTGCGCCGCACCCTTTCGTTCGTCATCCTAGGGTCTGCGCCGCGTCGCTTCGCTCCTTGCTCCGCCCTAGGATGACGAGGCAACGTTTGCGCGTATAAAACTCGCGAAAACCTGCACCGCTTCGCGCATGGTCCGCAGGTTCTCGTCCTCTCCCAGGATCGCTTCCATCTCCGGCGGTTTCTTGCCGAGCAAGGCAATCTCCAGAACCGCATTCTCACAAAGCGCGAACGACATGGTGCGCATGATCTCGGCCAGCGCGGCGCGGGCGTAGAGCGAGCGCGCGGAGGCGTGGGCCAGCATGGCGGGCTTGGCGACTGCGGCGTCGCGCGAGACCAGCCAGTCGAGCGCGTTTTTCATGCCGCCGGGCACGCCATGGGCATATTCGGGGCAGGAGAGGATGATGCCGTCGGCGCTGGTGACGGCATCGATCAGCCGCATGGCCTCGGCCGGTGTGCGCTCGCCTTCGTCATCCGGGTTGAAGATCGGCAGCAGGCCGAGCCCGTCATAGACAGTTACGCGGCAATCCGAAGGCGCGTTCGCGGACAGCGCCGCCAGCAGCGCCGAATTGGTCGAGGCGGCGCGCAGGCTGCCGGAGATGGCGAGGAGTTCGATCAAGGGCAAACAGGGCTAGGGAAAACCGGCAAAGGACCGCAATGGCGAATCGTACCCGAAATCTACCACAGGGTCTTGCTGTAGGCTTCGTCCAGCGAGCGGTCGAAATCGTCGGCAGTTTCGGCATGCGCCATCTGATCGGACAGGATCTGACCCAGCGTCGGCAACGTCGCGCGGTCGTGCCAGCTGTCCGGCTTCCACAATTCGGAGCGCATGAAGGCCTTGGCGCAGTGCATGTAAGCGGCCTTGACGCTCACCACGACGACGCTTTGCGGTTGCTTGCCGTCGACGGTGAGGCGCTCGCGCAAACCGGCATCGACGGTTATGCGGGCGTCGCCATTGATGCGCAGCGTCTCGTTCATGCCGGGGATGAGAAAAAGCAGCCCGACCGAAGGGTTGAGCAGGATGTTTTCCAGCGTGTCCAGCCGGTTGTTGCCGGGCCGGTCGGGAATGGCGATGGTCCTGTCGTCGAGGACAAGGGCAAAGCCCGGTCTGTCGCCTTTCGGCGTCACGTCGGAATTTCCGGCGCCGTCGGAAGAACCAATCAGCACGAAAGGGTTCTTGCCGATGAAGGAGCGGCAGTGGCCGTCAAGCGCCTTGAGCTCCTTGCGCATCGATGCGTCGGTCGGCCGCGGCGTTTTGTAGATCGCCCTCAGTTCATCGCGCGTGGTAACGAATTCCATGGCCGTCTCCGTTTATTCGGACGCAATTCCGGACGGAAAACCGCTTCACACTTTTCCTGGAATTGCTCTACTTGCCGGCTTCTTCCACCTTCTCGGTCTTATCCTCGATCGAATGGTGCAGGATCAGCGGCATCTGGCTGAAGGTGAACAACAGGGTGATCGGCATGATGCCCCAGACCTTGAAGGTAACCCAGAAGTCGGTGGAAAAATTCCGCCACACCACTTCATTGGCAAGAGCCAGGAACAGGAAGAACAGGCCCCAGCGGAAAGTCAGCTTGCGCCAGCCTTCGGCATCGAGGCGAAAGGCCGAATCGAAGACATAGCCGAGCAGCGATCGGCCGAAATACAGACCGCCGAGCAGCACGCCGCCGAACAGGGTGTTGACGATGGTCGGCTTCATCTTGATGAACACGTCGTCCTGCAGATAGAGCGTCAGCGCGCCGAAGATGAAGACGACGACGCCCGAGACCATCGGCATGATCGGCAAGGTGCGCAGCAGCAGCCAGGAGGCGATCAGCGCGATCGCCGTCGCCGCCATGAAAAGGCCGGTGGCGACGAAGATCGGCCCGCCGAATTCGGCCAGGACAGGAAATTTCTGCACCAGCCAGGCGCCGCGTGCATTGGCGAAGAAGAACACCATCAGCGGCCCGAGTTCCAGCACCAGCTTGAGCAGCGGATTGACGCTTTCTTTCTTCTTTCGCGGATCGGACGGGTCGCGTTCGAGGATGGGTGAGTTCATGACTTCCTTCTGACGCATGATCTTGTCCAAAAAGCCGTCAGCTCTTCGGGATCATTGCCTGTTACGCCACGCCGGCGATCGCCCTGGCGAATTCGCCGGCCGAGAATGGTTCGAGGTCGTCGACCTGTTCGCCGACGCCGATGAAGTAGACCGGCAGTTTGTGCTTTGCCGCGATCGCGACCAGAATACCGCCGCGCGCCGAGCCGTCCAGCTTGGTCATCACCAGGCCGTTGACGCCGGCGACATTGCGGAAGATCTCGACCTGATTGAGCGCATTCTGGCCGGTGGTGGCGTCGACCGTCTGCAGCACGGTATGCGGCGCTTCCGGATCGAGCTTGCCCAGCACGCGCACGATCTTTTCCAGCTCCGCCATCAGTTCGGTCTTGTTTTGCAGCCGGCCGGCGGTGTCGATGATCAGTACGTCGGAGCCGGCCTCCTTGGCGCGTTCGAAAGCGTCGTAGGCGAGGCCGGCGGCATCCGCGCCTATCTTCGAGGCGATGACCGGCGACTTCGTCCTCTCGCCCCAGATCTTCAGCTGCTCGATGGCCGCAGCGCGAAACGTGTCGCCGGCGGCCAGCATCACCGACAGGCCACCATCGGTCAGTTTGGCGGCGAGCTTGCCGATGGTCGTGGTCTTGCCGGTGCCGTTGACGCCGACCACCAGAATGACATGCGGCTTGTGCGACAGGTCGAGCTCCAGCGGCATGGCGACATGGGCCAGCACCTTCTCCACCTCGGCCGCCATGATGGTGCGGACATCCGCGACGGAGACATCCTTGCCATAGCGGCTGGCGGCGAGCGCATCGGTGACGCGCAAGGCTGTTTCCATGCCGAGATCGGCGCGGATCAGCACGTCTTCGAGGTCCTGTAGCGTCTCTTCGTCGAGCTTTCGCTTGGTGAAGACGCCGGCAATGTTGCCGGTGAGTTCTTTCGAGGAGCGGGCAAGCCCGTCGCGCATGCGCTGGAACCAGGAGCGTCGCGGCGCCGGTTCGGGCTTCTTTTGCGGCTCGGCTTTCTGCTCGACCTTTTTGGTGACGGTGACTTTGCCGGGAGCTGGTTTTGACTGTGGCGAAGGTTGCGGGGCCGGCGCGGGCGCTAGCTCGGCAACGATGGTCTTGGCTTCGACCGGCGCGGGTACAGCTTCAACCGACGTGCGCTTTACCTCCCCCTTGATGGGGGAGGTCCCAAGCGAAGCTTGGGGGTGGGGGTGATTTGCGCTGGCGTCGGCGCCATCACCCCACCCCGCCGCTTCGCGTCGACCCTCCCCATCGAGGGGAGGGTGGGGCGCCTCGTCCTTCTCCCCGTGGCTATACGGGGAGAAGGTGCCGGCAGGCGGATGAGGGGCGGCGCTGACCTCTGAGGTAGGCTGTGCGGGAGGCGCGGACGGTTGCGGCACTTCGATCGGGGCGGCCGGTTCTGCTGGAGTCTCGGCAGGCGTCGGCACTTCGACGGGAGCGGGCTCCAGCTGCGGTTCCGGACGCGATGGTTCGATCTCCGGCTCGGCCGGCGCCGGCGGCACTTCTTGGGGCTGCGGCTCGGGAGCCGGCTCCGGAACGGCTGGCGGCGCAGGAACTTCTTCCGGTGCAGGCGGCTCGGGTATCTCCGGCTCAGGCTGCGGTTCTTCTACCGGCGCGGGCTCCGGCAACGGTTCCGGCTCGGATGGGACGACCGGTTCCGGCGCGGGCGGGATGGTCGGCGTGGGTTCGGGCTTCGGTTCTTCTGGCGCCGACTGCGGCGCAGGCTTTACCTCCCCCTCGATGGGGGAGGCCCCAAGCGAAGCTTGGGGGTGGGGGTGAGTGGCGTCGGCGTCGGCGCTCTCNGACCCTCCCCATCGAGGGGAGGGTGGGGCGTCGGCGGCTCGGGCTCCTCGCGCTTCAAGAACTCCGGAACGACCTGCTCGGCCGCCGGCTTCAGCGCCTCAAGCGCATCCCATTTGATCGGCGGCAGGGGAGCGGTTTCGTCGATGCGCTCCTCGACGACTTCCTTCTTGCCGAACGAAAATATGTTCTTGAAAAAACCGGCCATGCTTCAATCGTCTCAGGCGGCGCGGGCAGTGAGCGGGGCCGCTATCAGGCGCACGCCGTCATGGCCGGTGATGTCTGCCTCGACGATCTCGCCCGGCGCGCCTGTGCCGAGCCCGGCAAGCGTGAACCCTTCGGTGCGGCCGACGCCGTCGCGCTCGATAAGGATCGTTTGGCGCGTTCCGGGAAGCGACGACAGATGGCGGCGATACGCAGCCTCACCAGCGGCGCGCAGCTGGGCCGCGCGCTGCTTGACCAATTCGCGGCGGACCTGCGGCATGCGCGCGGCGGGCGTGCCTTCGCGCGGCGAAAACGGGAAGACATGCAGGTGCGTCAGCCCACATTCCTCGACGATCTTTATCGAATTCTGAAACATTTCCTCGGTCTCGGTCGGGAAGCCGGCGATGATGTCGGCGCCGAAGACGATTGCCGGGCGCAATTTGCGCACATCCTCGCAGAAGCGGATCGACTGGTCGCGCAAATGCCTGCGCTTCATGCGCTTCAGGATCATGTCGTCACCTGATTGCAGCGACAGATGCAGATGCGGCATCAGCCTGGGCTCGGTGGCGATGGCGTCCAGCAGATCGTCGTCGGCCTCGATCGAATCGATGGAGGACAGCCGCAGCCGCCTCACATCAGGCACCTGCTTCAGGATGGTCTTCACCAGCTTTCCCAGCTTCGGCGCGCCCGGCAGGTCGGCGCCGAAAGAGGTCATGTCGACGCCGGTCAGCACGATCTCGGCGTAGCCGTTGCCGACGAGACGCTTGACCTGCTCGACCACGGCGCCCATCGGCACCGAGCGTGAGTTGCCGCGGCCATAGGGGATGATGCAGAAGGTGCAGCGATGGTCGCAGCCATTCTGCACCTGGACGAAAGCACGCGCCCGGCCCTCAATGGCGTCGACCATGTGGCCGGCGGTCTCGCGCACCGAGAAAATGTCGTTGACGCGCGCCTTTTCGGTGTCGTTGACGCCGAAATCCGGCAGCGCGCGGTAGGAGTTGGCCTTCAGCTTCTCTTCGTTGCCAAGCACGAGGTCGACCTCGTCCATGGCGGCAAAATTCTGCGGTTCGGTTTGCGCGGCGCAGCCGGTGACGATGATGCGCGCCGCCGGATTTTCGCGGCGGGCCTTTCTGATCGACTGCCTGGCCTGGCGCACCGCTTCGGCGGTGACGGCGCAGGTGTTGAAGATAATGGCGCCGCCTTTGAGCGCGCCGAGACCTGCGCTTTCGGCCTCGCGGCGCATCACTTCGGATTCATAGGTGTTGAGACGGCAGCCAAAGGTGACGACGTCTATGCCTTGGGAGTTGGGGCCCTTGGTATCGGCAAGTGCAGACATCAGGCCGCGCTTTCGGTGTCGCGGGCCCAGGTGCCGGTCGACGGATCGAAATTGCCGGAAAACTCCCATTCGGCAGCGCCGGTCAGGATGACGTGGTCGTCGTCGCGCCATTTCACATGGAGCGAGCCGCCGCCGGGCGTCATCAGCGTAACGCTGCGGCCGGTGCGCCGGGTGCGGGCAGCGGCGACGACGGAAGCGCAAGCGGCCGAGCCGCAAGCCCTGGTCAGGCCGGCGCCGCGCTCCCAGGTGCGGATGATCATCGTCTCCGGCGATGTTACCTGGGCGATGGTGATGTTGGCGCGCTCGGGGAAGATCGGATGGTTTTCGAGCAGCGGGCCGAAACGCTCGAGTTCGTAGGACCAGACATCGTTGTCGACCCAGAAGATAGCGTGAGGGTTGCCCATCGAGAGAGCCGAAGGCGAATGCAGCACCGGCGCGTCGATGGGGCCGATCTGCAACTCGATCATGCGGGTGTCGCGGAATTCCTCGGCCAACGGAATGTCCTGCCAGCCAAAGCGCGGAGTGCCCATGTCGACCGAGATGGTGCCGTCGGCATGTTCGACGGCGTTGAGGATGCCGGCGCGGGTCTCGAAGGTGAAAGTCTTCTGGCCGGTTTCGGCAGCCAGCGCCTGGACGACACAGCGCATGCCGTTGCCGCAGGCCTGCGCGCCCGAGCCGTCGGAATTCAAGATGTCGATGTAAAAGGCGGTGCCCGGCGTGCGCGAATCGTGGATCGCCATGATCTGGTCGAACCTGGTCGCCGCATCGGCGTTCAGCGCGACAGCCGACGCCGCCGTGACCCTATCGGCACGGCCACGCATGTCGGCGACGATGATTTCGTTGCCGATGCCGTTCATCTTGGCGAAGGGGGCAGTGCCTGCCATGATCTGAGGTAATTCCTGTACGTTTCGCCGCTATATGGCGGAAACGGGCGGGAATTACCAGTGTGGGCTGCGTCTAGGTTACCGCGAAAACGCCGAGCACGATCAGCAGGAAGATGACGAGAACGATGCCGATCAGCACGCGCGCGCCGGTGGCGGCGGCACCGGCCAGCGCCGGCATGCCGAGCAGGCTGGCGGCGGCAGCAACGATGAGAAGAATGATGATCCATTTGATCATGGACAATGCCTCGCAAATTGACTGCAGCGGCCTAAGAACGCATCTGCCGCGCTCTGGTTCCCTCTTGCCGCGAGGCTCTCTCCGACTGGGCGCGCTATTCGGCAATCTCGAAGTCGGTCGTGAAAGGCGCCGTCTTTGGCGAGTTCTCGTCGTGCATGAGGAAATCCGCGCGGTATTTGCCGGGGGGAACGCCATCCAGGGAGACGTTTAATTTGAAGAACATCTCTCGGTTATGCGAGCGCGAGGCGAGCTGGACCCGGCCAAGCTTTTCGACGCTGCCCAGCTTCTCGCCCGACTGGGAAAGCACGGTAAGGTCAACGTAAAGCGCGATCTGGTTGTTGCCGAGCCCATCCGAGCCGTAGCCGTAACCGACCGGCTCCATATAAAGCACAATCTCTTCGCCCGGCTTGTAGACATGGTTCGGGCGCTCGGCGTAGGCGCCGAACCCGCTGGCCGACAGGATATGCTTCACATTTTGCACGCCAAGCGGCATCGCTTGCCACAGAGCGTCCTCGGCGCTGCGGAATTTGTCCAGCGCGCCGGCGCCATCACCCGCCTGCAGTGCCTTTTCGGCTTCAGCGGCGCGATCGGAGATTTCGCCCGCGAAAGCGGCCGGCGTCGAAATTACCAGCGCGATCAAAACTGCCAAGATTGATTTCATCTGTTCCCCCTGTTGCGATAGAACATCGGCTAAAACGGCAGTGCCGTAAACGGCCAAATGCAGACTTCAGCCGCGCTCGATCTCGGGAACGTCCCGGACGGAAGGCGCGAAACCGCTCACGCGCCAGGCCTTGCGCCTCAAGCGCTTCAGTCAGTTTTGCGCCGGCAGTTGCGCTCGACCGCCGATGCGCCGACCTGCTGCGGGCTCCGGTGCCGCTTTCGCAACCAATGTACCGGTTGGAACCGCGCTAGAGCGAAGACATGCCTTTTGTCCGCCAGCCATTTTGCGACAAATTTACAACAATTCGTGGTGCAAACCCTATTTTAACCATATCGGGTTGAAATTTCGCCACCTTCTCCATCTTGGTGAGGGGTGAGATTGTGCGGACGGCTTCCCCCCAGCCGGATCCGACGGAGGTTGGAATGATTTTTTCGAGAAGCGGGCTGATGGCCGTATCGCTGGCAGCGCTCGTTGCGAGCGGCTGTTCGACCTCGCGTTTTTCATCGATGGATGACCAGCAGCCCGCCCCGCTGCAGCCCGCGCCCGCCGGCACGGTGAGCGGAAGCCAACTGCCGCCCCCGGCAGCGCCGGGCACCACCGACCCATCGCAATTCCCGACCGCGCCGGCAGGCGCGCAGGTCGCCTCGCTGCCGCCGGACGGATCGGCGCCGGCCGGAGCCTCCGACCTTACCGCTGCGAGCGTTGCCGGCGTCTGGAACGCCAGCGTGTCCGGACAGAGCTGCAAGGTGGCGACGCCGCAGACCAAATTCGGCGCCGGCTTCCGCGCCGGGCCGCTGCATTGCCCGCCGCCCATCGACGGCATCAAATCGTGGAACGTCGCCGGCAAGCAGCTGACGCTCTATGACGAGAATGGCGGCACGCTGGCGCGGCTCTATTCCTCGGGCGGTTCGAAATTCGACGGCCAGACTACCAACGGCTTGCCGATATCGCTTACAAGGTAGGCAGGGTATGCTGATATTCAGGTGAGGCCGGCCTGCGAACGGCGGCTTCCTGCGCTTCCGGTGCGTACTTAAGTACGCTCCGCTCCGGTTCTCAGGAGCCACCATTCTCGGCTCGGCCTGACCTGAACCTCAACACACCCTGATCTTTCCTGGAGCAATCCGCTCAAAGTAAGCGACGTGACCGATGCATCTGCGTGACTGCCTCCAGACCCATGCGACCGTCAGGCAGCGCTACGACCATCTGGTCGCAACCGGCGCCATCGAGCGCGATCCTGCGCAGGAGCGCATCGCCGCCGCGCTCGACCGGCTGACCGACGAGATCTCGGTCAAGCGGCTGGCGCACAAGTCGAGCGCGCTCGGCTGGCTGTTTGCCCGCAAGCGCGAGACGCGCGAGGTCGTCCAGGGCCTCTACATTCATGGCGGCGTCGGTCGCGGCAAGACCATGCTGATGGATATGTTCTTCGAGCTGTTGCCGGTCAGGCGCAAGCGCCGCGTTCATTTCAACGACTTCATGGCCGATGTGCAGGACCGCATCCAGAAGCACCGGCAGGCGCGCAAGAACGGCGACGTCAAGGAGGACGACCCGATCCCGCCGGTCGCGCTTCAGCTTGCCGAACAGGCCTGGGTGCTGTGCTTCGATGAGTTTTCGGTCACCGACATTGCCGATGCGATGGTCCTGTCGCGGCTGTTTTCGGCGCTGTTCGCCAACGGCGTGGTTCTGGTCGCCACCTCGAATGTCGCGCCGCAGGACCTTTATCGCGACGGGCTGAACCGCCAGCTCTTCCTGCCCTTCATCAGCATTCTCGAGCGCCACGCCCATGTGCTGACGCTTGATGCCGACAAGGACTACAGGCTGGAAAAGCTCGCCCGCACGCCTGTCTATGTCACGCCGGCGGATGCCGAAGCCGATCGTATGCTCGACGAAGCCTGGCAGGCGATGACGCACGGGGCGGCAACGGCCGAGACCGCGCTGACGCTCAAGGGGCGGCAGGTGAGAATACCGGCTGCTTCCGGCAATGCGGCGCGGTTTTCCTTCGCCGATCTCTGCGAAAAGCCGCTCGGCGCGCGCGATTTTCTGGCGATTGCCGGCCGCTTCTCGACCGTCTTCATCGATCACGTGCCGGTGCTGGGCGAAGGCAAGCGCAACGAGGCCAAGCGCTTCATCCTCCTGATAGACACGCTCTACGATCATCACACGCGGCTGGTGGTAAGCGCCGATGCCTCGCCCCCTGAGCTCTATACGGCCAGGCGCGGCAACGAGGTGTTCGAATTCGAGCGCACGGCCTCGCGGCTGATCGAAATGCAGAGCCGGGATTGGCTGCAGGACTGGGCGGAACGGCAAAAGGCGAAGGCGGAAGTGCAGGTCTGAGGGTTCGAAGAGGTCATTATGTAGTGATCCTTCGCGCCCCCCTCTGTCCTGCCGGACATCTCCCCCACACGGGGGGAGATTGGCGGTTTCGGCGCTCCGCTCATTCCTGCGGCCATTGGAGATTGGCGAAAGGTCGCGTGACGTCCGATCTCCCCCCTCGTGGGGGAGATGCCTGGCAAGGCAGAGGGGGGCGCTGTCCCGTCGACGCCTAAAGGTCATACGCATACATTACAAACGCCTCCGCCTGCCCATGCTCCTCCCTGCGTTTTTCATAAAGCCCGCGCGATGGAACATTGTCCGGCTCGGTTCCAACACAGGCTTCGCCGCAACCTTTGCTCGCGGCCGAGCGCGAACATCGCGTCGAGCATTTTTCGCGCGATGCCTTGGCGCTGGTAGGCGGGTGAGACGCCGACTTCGTCGATGTAGAGTCCGTTGACCTTGTCGGGATGGCGGTGGATGATTGTGGGGCATTGGTCGACGACGCCGTCGGCCAATGCCACGATCATGAGATGACCTGATGATGAGGCGAGGTAGGCAGCAAGCCTGTCTGCCCGGACCGGCTCGTCGAACACGTCCCCGGCGATGCGCTTCACAAGGGCGTCATCGCCTGGATATAATCTTCTGATTTCCACGCTCATTGTGTAAAATCTCCCAAATCGGCTTACAAACTTTGACGTTTACGTAAGTCCCAATGTTTCTAACCGATTGAAATCATTCACTCGAAAATAATCGTTTGAATATATTTTCCACCGGGGCTACTGGATGCGGCGAAATCTAGCTGAGACCATAGCATTCCGGCCTCTTCCTCGACGCCGTCAACAGATCGCCAGGGATTTTGGGCGTCGTCACAGACAAAGGGAAAATTTCCTCACATGGCACGCAACAAGATAGCGCTCATCGGCTCCGGCATGATCGGCGGCACGCTCGCTCACATGATCGGCCTCAAGGACCTCGGCGACGTGGTGCTGTTCGATATTGCCGAGGGCATTCCGCAAGGCAAGGGGCTCGATATCGCGCAGTCGTCGCCGGTCGACGGTTTTGATTCCCGGCTGACCGGCGTCAATGATTATGCCGGCATCGAGGGCGCCGACGTTTGCATCGTCACCGCGGGCGTGCCGCGCAAGCCAGGCATGAGCCGCGACGATCTGCTGGGCATCAACCTCAAGGTCATGGAACAGGTCGGCGCCGGGCTGAAGAAATATGCACCCAAGGCCTTCGTCATCTGCATCACCAACCCGCTCGACGCCATGGTCTGGGCGCTGCAGAAGTTTTCCGGCCTGCCCAAGACCCATGTCGTCGGCATGGCCGGCGTGCTCGACAGCGCGCGCTTCCGCTATTTCCTCGCCGAGGAATTCAAGGTCTCGGTCGAGGACGTTACCGCCTTCGTGCTCGGCGGCCACGGCGATTCCATGGTGCCGATGATCCGCTACTCCACTGTGTCAGGCATTCCGTTGCCCGATCTCATCAAGATGGGCTGGACCTCGAAGGAAAAGCTCGACCAGATCGTCCAGCGCACCCGCGACGGCGGCGCCGAGATCGTCGGTCTGCTCAAGACCGGCTCGGCCTACTATGCGCCGGCCGCCTCGGCGATCTCGATGGCCGAATCCTACCTCAAGGACAAGAAGCGCGTGCTGCCTTGCGCGGCGCATCTCTCGGGCCAGTATGGCGTCAAGGGCACCTATGTCGGCGTTCCCGTTGTGATCGGCGCCGGCGGCGTCGAGCGCATCATCGAGATCGACCTCAACAAGGCCGAGCAGAAGATGTTCGACGCTTCGGTGGCGACGGTGCAGGGCCTGACCGAGGCCTGCGTCAAGATCGCCCCGCACCTCGCCTCGAAGTAATCCCCCAAAGCAGCCGATCCGGAGACCGTCCAGATGAACATCCATGAATATCAAGGCAAGGCGCTGCTGAAGTCGTTTGGCGCGCCGGTGGCCGAAGGCGTGCCGGTGTTCAAGGCAAGCGAAGCGGAAGCCGCGGCACAAGCGCTTCCCGGTCCGCTCTATGTGGTGAAGAGCCAAATCCATGCCGGCGGCCGCGGCAAGGGGAAGTTCAAGGAACTGTCGCCCGACGCAAAGGGCGGCGTGCGGCTGGCTAAGTCGGTTGCCGAAGTCGTTGCCAACGCCAATGAGATGCTCGGCCACACGCTGGTGACCAAGCAGACCGGCCCCGCCGGCAAGCAGGTCAACCGCCTCTATATCGAGGACGGCGCCGACATCGATCGCGAGCTTTATCTGTCGATCCTGGTCGACCGCTCGGTCGGCCGCATCGCTTTCGTCGTCTCGACCGAGGGCGGCATGGACATTGAAGGCGTCGCCCACGACACACCGGAAAAGATCATCACCCGCGCCATCGATCCGCTGGCCGGCGTGACGACCATCGACGTCGACATATTGGTGGAAGCGCTGGGCCTCACCGGCGATGCCGCCAAGGATGCCGGCACGCTGTTCCCGATCCTCTACAAGGCCTTTGTCGAGAAGGACATGAGCCTGCTCGAGGTCAACCCGCTGATCGTGATGAAAAACGGCCGCCTGCGCGTGCTGGACGCCAAGGTGTCGTTCGACAACAACGCTCTCTTCCGCCACCCCGAACTGATGGAACTGCGCGACACCACCGAAGAGGACGAGAAGGAGATCGAGGCGTCGAAATACGACCTCGCCTATGTCGCGCTCGACGGCAATATCGGCTGCATGGTCAATGGCGCCGGCCTCGCCATGGCGACTATGGACATCATCAAGCTCTACGGCGCCGAGCCCGCCAACTTCCTCGATGTCGGCGGCGGCGCGTCGAAGGAGAAGGTGACGGCGGCGTTCAAGATCATCACCAAGGATCCGGCCGTCAAAGGCATACTGATCAACATCTTCGGCGGCATCATGAAGTGCGACATCATCGCCGAGGGCGTCATTGCCGCAGTCAAGGAAGTCGGCCTGGAAGTGCCGCTGGTGGTGCGTCTTGAAGGCACCAATGCCGAGCTCGGCAAGAAGATCATCAACGACAGCGGCCTGAACGTGGTGTCGGCCGACGATCTCGATGACGCAGCCAAGAAGATCGTGGCGGCGGTGAAGGGCTGAAGGCGAATGCCTCCGCGCAAGATAAACCTGGTCGAGGCGGCGGATCGAACGATCACCAAGGTCTTCGATCCGCATATCGCCGGCGACGTCAATGACAGCCAGGCGAAGGTCGCCAAGTTCGGCGAGACCTTCGATTGGCATGCACACGAGCATGAGGACGAGGCTTTTCTCGTGCTGCGGGGCAAGATCGCCATCGATTTTCGCGACGGCCCGGTCGAGCTCGGCGAGGGCGATTTCATTGTCGTGCCGAAGGGCGTCGAGCACCGGCCGCGGTCGCTGACCGCCGAGCCGGTGGTGCTGATGTTCGAGCCGGCAACGACGCTCAACACCGGCAACGCCAAGAGCGACCTCACCGTCTCCGACCTGAAGCGGCTCTGACCCATGAACGCGTTCTCCTTGCTCTCGGCCGATCACCAGCGCCTGCAGGCGCTGGTCGGCGCGTGGCGCGGCGAGGAAGAGGTGGCGGAAACACAATGGGCCGATGGTGGACCGGCGACGTCGGAAGTGCTGGGGGAGGCACAGTTCGGCGGCCTGTTCGTGGTGCAGCGCTATCGCCAGCGCCGCGACGGCACGGTCTCGTTCGGCTCGCACTCAGTGTTCGGATTCGATCAGCAAAACAGCCTCGTCACCATGCACCAGTTCGATTCCATGGGCTTTGTGCCGGCCTCGCCGGCCACAGGCGCATGGAACGGCAGCGAGCTCACTCTTGATCGGTCGTCGCCGCGCGGTTCCGCGCGGGTCACATATATTTTCGACAATGCCGATGCCTACCGCATGCGATTGCATTTCAAACCTGCCGGCAGCGACAGCTGGCAAGACATGGTGAGCGGCGTCTACCGGCGCGTCTCGCCTTCCTCGATCAACGGTTTTTAGAAAAGGGCTCCGATGTCCATTCTCATCGACAAGAACACCAAGGTGCTGGTGCAGGGCCTGACCGGCAAGACCGGCACGTTCCACACCGAACAGGCGCTGGCCTATCACGGCACCAGGATGGTGGGCGGTATCCATCCAAAGAAGGGTGGCGAGACCTGGACCGGCGCCAAGGGCGAAAACCTGCCGATCTTCGCCTCGGTCGCCGAGGGCAAGGAAAAGACCGGCGCCAACGCCTCGGTCGTCTATGTGCCGCCGGCGGGCGCCGCCGAAGCCATCCTCGAAGCCATCGAAGCCGAGATCCCGCTGATCGTCTGCATCACCGAAGGCATTCCGGTGATGGACATGGTCAGGGTCAAGGCGCGGCTCGACCGCTCGACCTCGCGGCTGATCGGCCCGAACTGCCCTGGTGTGCTCACCCCCGACGAATGCAAGATCGGCATCATGCCCGGCAACATCTTCCGCAAAGGCTCGGTCGGCGTTGTTTCGCGCTCGGGAACGCTTACCTATGAGGCAGTGTTCCAGACCACAAATGTCGGCCTCGGCCAGACGACCGCCGTCGGTATCGGCGGCGACCCCGTCAAAGGCACCGAGTTCATTGACGTGCTCGAGATGTTCCTCGCCGACGACGAGACCAAGTCGATCATCATGATCGGCGAGATCGGCGGTTCGGCCGAGGAAGACGCCGCGCAGTTCCTCAAGGACGAGGCCAAACGCGGCCGCAAAAAGCCGATGGCGGGCTTCATCGCCGGGCGCACCGCGCCGGCCGGTCGCACCATGGGCCATGCGGGCGCGGTCATCTCCGGCGGCAAGGGCGGCGCGGAAGACAAGATCGCGGCGATGGAATCGGCCGGCATTAAAGTATCGCCATCGCCGGCGCGTCTGGGCACGACGCTGGTCGAGGCGATCAAGGCCAAGTGAGTAGCGAGTAGTGAATAGCGAATAGGGAAAAGAGAGTAACGGCGCGACCCGGGAAAAATCCCTACTCGCTATTCGCTACTCACTATTCGCTTTTGAAAAGGAGACGGAGCCAGGCTCCGCGGACAAAAATGGCAAGACAAGATCAGGCCAACGACCAATTTTCGCTCACCTCTTTCCTCTATGGCGGCAATGCCGACTATATCGACGCGCTGTACGCGTCCTATGAGGATGATCCAGAGTCGGTAAACCCCGAATGGCAGGATTTTTTCGCCGGGCTGAAGGACGACGCCGGCGATGTGCGCAAGAACGCCAAGGGCGCTTCCTGGGCAAAGCCCTCCTGGCCGCTGCAGGCCAATGGCGAACTGGTGTCGGCGCTCGACGGCAATTGGGGCATCGTCGAGAAGCATCTGGAAAAGAAGGTCAAGGACAAGGCGGTCACCAATGGCGTCGTGCTGTCGGATGCCGACGTGCATCAGGCGACGCGCGATTCGGTGCGCGCCATCATGATGATCCGCGCCTTCCGCATGCGCGGCCATCTGCATGCCAATCTCGACCCGCTCGGCATCGCCAAGCCGCTTGAGGACTATAACGAGCTGTCCCCGGAGAATTACGGTTTCACCGCAGCCGACTACGACCGGCCGATCTTCCTCGACAATGTGCTCGGCCTCGAATTCGGCACCATCCGGCAGATGCTGGAGATCCTGACCCGCACCTATTGCTCGACGCTCGGTGTCGAGTTCATGCACATTTCCGACCCCGAGGAGAAGGCCTGGATCCAGGCGCGCATCGAAGGTGCTGACAAGGAGATTTCCTTCACCGCTACGGGAAAAAAAGCGATCCTGCAGAAGCTGGTCGAGGCCGAAGGCTTCGAGCAGTTCATCGATGTCAAGTACAAGGGTACCAAGCGCTTCGGCCTCGATGGCAGCGAAGGCCTGATCCCGGCGCTGGAGCAGATCATCAAGCGCGGCGGCCAGCTCGGCATGAAGGAGATCGTGCTCGGCATGGCGCATCGCGGCCGGCTGAACGTGCTGTCCCAGGTGATGGCCAAACCGCATCGCGCCATCTTCCACGAATTCAAGGGCGGCTCGGCCGCTCCTGACGAGGTCGAGGGCTCGGGCGACGTCAAGTACCATCTCGGCGCCTCGTCGGACCGCGAATTCGACGGCAACAAGGTGCATCTGTCGCTGACCGCCAATCCTTCGCATCTGGAAATCGTCGATCCGGTTGTGATGGGCAAGGCGCGCGCCAAGCAGGACTATCTGTTCGGCCGCAGCCGCGAGGAGATCGTGCCGCTGGAAGAGCGCGCCAAGGTGCTGCCGCTGCTTCTGCATGGCGACGCCGCCTTTGCTGGCCAGGGCGTAATCGCGGAAATTCTCGGCCTGTCGGGCCTGCGCGGCCACCGCGTCGCCGGCACGCTGCATTTCATCATCAACAACCAGATCGGCTTCACCACCAATCCGCGCTTCTCGCGCTCGTCGCCCTATCCGTCCGACGTCGCCAAGATGATCGAGGCGCCGATCTTCCACGTCAATGGCGACGACCCGGAAGCGGTGGTGCATGCCACCAAGGTGGCGATCGAATTTCGCATGAAGTTCCACAAGCCGGTGGTGGTGGACATGTTCTGCTATCGCCGCTTCGGCCACAATGAGGGCGACGAACCGGCCTTCACGCAGCCGATCATGTACGCCAACATCCGCAACCACAAGACGACGGTGCAGATCTATGGCGACCGGCTGATCGCCGAGGGCCATATCAGCCAGGCCGAACTCGACAAGATGAAGGCCGACTGGCGCGCCCATCTGGAGTCCGAATGGGAAGTCGGCCAGCACTACAAGCCCAACAAGGCCGACTGGCTGGACGGCGCCTGGTCTGGTTTGCGCACCGCCGACAACCAGGACGAACAGCGCCGCGGCAAGACCGCCGTGCCGGTCAAGGTGCTGAAGGACATCGGCAAGAAACTGACCGAGGTGCCGAAAGGTTTCGAGGCGCACAAGACCATCATCCGCTTCCTCGAAAACCGCCGCCAGGCGATCGACTCCGGCGAAGGCATCGACTGGTCGACGGCCGAGGCGCTGGCCTTCGGCGCCATCCTGCTCGACGGCAATCCGATCCGGCTCTCCGGCCAGGATTCAGAACGCGGCACCTTCTCGCAGCGCCATTCCGTGCTCTACGACCAGCGCGACGAGACCCGCTACATCCCGCTCAACAATCTCTCGGCCGCACAGGCCGGCTACGAAGTCATCAACTCGATGCTGTCGGAAGAGGCGGTGCTCGGCTTCGAGTATGGCTACAGCCTGGCCGAGCCTAAGGCGCTGACGCTCTGGGAAGCGCAGTTCGGCGATTTCGCCAACGGCGCCCAGGTGGTGTTCGACCAGTTTATCTCGTCGGGCGAGCGCAAGTGGCTGCGCATGTCGGGCCTGGTCTGCCTGCTGCCGCATGGCTATGAGGGCCAGGGGCCGGAACATTCCTCGGCCCGGCTCGAGCGTTTCCTGCAGCTCTGCGCCGAAGACAATATGCAAGTCGCCAACTGCACCACGCCGGCAAACTACTTCCACATATTGCGCCGGCAACTGAAGCGCGACTTCCGCAAGCCGCTGATCCTGATGACGCCGAAGTCGCTGCTGCGCCACAAGCGGGCAGTGTCGACGCTGCCGGAGATTTCGGGCGAAAGCTCGTTCCACCGGCTGTTGTGGGACGACGCCCAGCTGTTGCAGAACCAGGCGATCAAGCTCACCAAGGATTCCAAAATCCGCCGCGTCGTGCTGTGCTCGGGCAAGGTCTATTACGACCTGTACGAGGAACGCGAGAAGCGCGGCATCAACGACATCTATCTCTTGCGCGTCGAACAGCTCTATCCGTTCCCGGCCAAGGCGCTGATCACCGAACTGTCGCGCTTCCGCAATGCCGAGATGGTGTGGTGCCAGGAGGAACCCAAGAATATGGGCGCCTGGTCGTTCATCGATCCGTATCTGGAATGGGTGCTGGCGCATATCGACGCCAAGCACCAGCGGGTGCGCTATACCGGACGTCCTGCGGCGGCATCGCCGGCGACCGGCTTGATGTCGAAGCATTTGGCGCAGCTCGCCGCCCTGCTCGAAGACGCGCTCGGCGAATAGAACAAACCCGGCGAATAGAACAGACAGAGAAGAAACGGAACAGGCACAATGGCTACCGAAATCCGCGTTCCCACTCTCGGCGAATCCGTCACCGAGGCGACCATAGGCAAGTGGTTCAAGAAGGTCGGCGATGCCATTGCCGTCGACGAGCCGCTGGTCGAGCTCGAAACCGACAAGGTGACGGTGGAGGTGCCTGCCGCCGCCGCCGGCACGCTGGGCGAGATCACCGCCAAGGAAGGCGAGACCGTCGGCGTCGGCGCGTTGCTGGGTTCGATCTCGGCAGGCGTCGCCACGGCCGCCCCGGCGTCCAAGCAGGAGACCAAGCCGCAAGCTGTGTCGCAGGCGTCGAGCCCCGACGCGGCACATACGACCAAGCAGGCCGCGGCCGAGACCGCCAAGATAGCCGGCGATGCCGGGCCGGTCGAGCCGCGCACAATGCCGCCGGCGCCAGCTGCCGCAAAGCTGATCGCCGAGAACAATCTGTCGGTCGACCAGGTTTCTGGCTCGGGCAAGCGCGGCCAGGTGCTGAAGGGCGACGTGCTCGACGCGATTTCCAAGGGCGCGCCGTCGCAGCCGGCCGAAATTCCGAAGGCCGCACCGGCTCCGGTCGCCGTGCGTGCGCCGTCCTCGGGCGACGATGCGTCGCGCGAGGAGCGCGTGCGCATGACCAAGCTGCGCCAGACCATTGCGCGCCGGCTGAAGGAAGCGCAGTCGACCGCCGCCATGCTGACCACCTTCAACGAGGTCGACATGTCGGCGGTGATGGCGCTCAGGACCAAGTACAAGGACATCTTCGAGAAGAAGCACGGCGTGAAGCTCGGCTTCATGGGCTTCTTCACCAAGGCGGTTACGCACGCATTGAAGGAAATCCCCTCGGTCAATGCCGAGATCGACGGCACCGACATCATCTTCAAGAACTATGCCCATATCGGCGTTGCCGTCGGCACCGAAAAGGGTCTCGTCGTGCCGGTGGTGCGCAATGCCGACCAAATGTCGATTGCCGAGATCGAGAAGGATATCGGCCGGCTGGGCATCGCCGCGCGGGACGGCAAGCTGTCGGTCGCCGACATGCAGGGTGGTACGTTCACCATCTCCAATGGCGGCGTTTACGGCTCACTGATGTCGACGCCGATCCTCAATGCGCCGCAGTCCGGCATTTTGGGCATGCACAAGATCCAGGACCGGCCGGTCGTGGTCGGCGGCCAGATCGTGATCCGGCCGATGATGTACTTGGCGCTGAGCTACGATCACCGTATCGTCGACGGCAAGGAAGCCGTGACCTTCCTGGTCCGCGTCAAGGATAGCCTGGAGGATCCCGAACGGCTGGTGCTTGATTTGTGATCGGAGCTGATCCGTCATGAGCGGCTGGCTGGCGCGGTTTGGGTTCAAGCTCGGTCGAGTAGCGGGTAGCGTATTGAGGCGTTCCCGGCCGGCGGCTTCCGCCGCCATCTCTCCGCCGGCGACATCGACTGAATGGGATTCGGCGCCGGCGAGCAGCAATCTCGGTGTCTTCGCTCTCAGCGAAGCCGAAATGGCGGAGCGGAAGATCATCGTCACCGCGATCGGTGAGCTTGAGCTACCGACCGGCGAAATCATCGCTTGCGATCCACTGATTACCGGGCTGGAACGGCCTGTGTTTAGCCGTAAGGTCAGGCCGGGATGCTATCCAGTCACGTTGCTTGAGGCGCAAGGCCGTGTTGCTGCAGCGGTATTGCGGTTTGGCACTGGCTTGCCGGTGCGGTGGGAGTTGGCTGCCTTCGTCCGCGACGTCGGCACATCGTCCTGGAAGTCTGGATTTATTGTCGATGATAATGTTGCTTCGTTCATGGACAAGTCGGTTCTGACGCTGATGTCCAAGCAGGAGGAACTCGACAGCTATCTTGCTGACGTTGCATGCTCGTTCGACAAGTTCCGCATGGATAATCCGGTTGATGGAAATCCGCTTAATATAGCCATGTTCGACACTGGCTTCGGTGATGGGAACTATTATTCCTTCTGGGGACTGGATGCGGCCGGCGAGCCGCTGGTCTTGATGACCGATTTCGAGGTGCTCGAAAACGCCGACGGCCGCGAGAGCAGCCCGAGCAATTCATGACAAACATCGCTTCGCCAATGATCGGATTTATGGCCGGGCTGGCTGTTCTCGCAGCGGGTTACGAGGCGCATGCCGCCTGCCCGCTGGCGCTTGCTGTCTATGGCGATGCCGAAAGCGAGGCCGGCATTGATTTCCGGCCGACGACGGATGCGGTCACCGTCACCAACTCGTTCAAGATGGTGCTCGACAAGGGCATCGTTCTCGACGGCATTGTCATGTGGACATCCGGTGTTTCGCGACCGCAAGGGTCGCTGATGTACAAATGCCCGACCGGCGACGTCACCGGTGACGAGCTTGCCGGCTGCACGGTGTGGCAGGGTGTCGTCTACAGCGCCGACGACAAGGGCAACATTGCGCTGCTGGCAGCCGAAAGCACGGACGCGCCGCAGAGCCTGATCTTCCCCGATCTCGGCCCGTCGCTGCAGATGTCGTCGGCCTTCGGTCCGAAAGGCTTCTCGAAACTGCCGTGGGATGTGTTTCTGCTGAAGGGCTGCCAGGAATGAGTGCATCGCAAAAAGTGCTTCTGGTCACCGGCGGCAGCCGCGGCATTGGTGCGGCCACTTGCCGGCTTGCGGCGAAGGCCGGCTACCGCGTCGCGGTCAACTATGCCGCAAACGAGGCCGCGGCCCAGGCGCTGGTCGCCGAGATCGAGGTCGGTGGCGGTGAAGCGATAGCGGTCAAGGGCGATGTCGGCGTCGAGGCTGACATCGTCGCCGTGTTCGAAGCCGTCGATAGCGCCTATGGCCGGCTCGACGCCCTGGTCAACAATGCCGGAATCGTCGACGTCAAGGCGCGCGTCGATGAGATGAGCCTGGCGCGGCTGGAGCGCATGATGCGCATCAACGTCATCGGCTCGTTCCTGTGCGCGCGCGAAGCGGTCAAACGCATGTCGAGCAAGCATGGCGGCCAGGGCGGCGCCATCGTCAATATATCGTCGGCGGCGTCGCTACACGGCTCGCCCGGCGAATATGCCGACTATGCAGCGTCCAAGGCGGCGATCGACACTTTTACGCTCGGCCTGGCGCGCGAAGTCGCGACCGAAGGCGTGCGCGTCAACGCGATACGGCCGGGCATCATCGACACCGAGATCCACGCCTCGGGCGGCCAGCCGGACCGGGTCGAGCGGTTCCGCGACATGCTGCCGATGAAACGCGCCGGCACGGCCGATGAAGTCGCGCATGCGGTTCTCTATCTTTTGTCGGATGAGGCGTCCTATACGACGGGCGCGATCCTGAATGTCAGCGGCGGCCGCTGAAGGCCACAAATCAAAGGGATAAAGCATGATGTTCTCCGAAAACCGCTTCACACTTTTCGGCATCATCCTCTAGGCAAGAAGGACACCCATCATGGCTTATGACGTCGTTATCATCGGATCGGGACCGGGCGGCTATGTCTGCGCCATCAAGGCGGCGCAGCTCGGGCTGAAGGTCGCGGTGGTCGAGAAGAACGCCACTTTCGGCGGCACCTGCCTGAACATCGGCTGCATCCCATCCAAGGCGCTGCTTTATGCCTCGGAGATGTTCGCCGAGGCCGGCCATTCCTTCGATGCGCTGGGCGTCGAGATACCGGCGCCGAAACTCAATCTGAAGAAGATGATGGCGCACAAGGACGCGACCGTTTCGGCCAACGTCAATGGCGTCGCCTTCCTGTTCAAGAAAAACAAGATCGATAGTTTCCGTGGCACCGGGAAGGTGGTTGCGGCCGGCAAGGTGTTGGTGACGGCTGAGGACGGCAAGGTCGAGGAGATCGAGACGAAAAATATCGTTATTGCCACGGGCTCCGATGTCGCCGGCATTCCCGGCGTCAAGGTCGACATCGACGAGAAGGTGATCGTATCGTCGACCGGCGCGCTATCGCTGGAGAAAGTGCCGGGACATCTGGTGGTGGTCGGCGGTGGGGTCATCGGTCTGGAGCTCGGCTCGGTTTGGGCACGGCTCGGCGCCAAGGTCACCGTGGTCGAATTCCTCGACACCATCCTGGGCGGCATGGACGGCGAGGTCTCCAAGCAGTTCCAGCGCCTGCTTTCCAAGCAGGGTTTCGAGTTCAAGCTCGGCACCAAGGTGACAGGGGTGACCAAGGCCAAAAAGGGCGCCGCCGTTACCTTCGAACCGGTCAGGGGTGGTGCGGCCGAGACCATCGAGGCCGACGCGGTGCTGATCTCGACCGGACGCCGGGCCTATTCCGACAGCCTCGGGTTGAAAGAAGCCGGCGTCGAGGTCGACGAGCGCGGCCGGGTCAAGACCGACGGGCATCTCAGGACCAACGTGGCCGGCATCTACGCCATTGGCGACGTCATCGCCGGTCCGATGCTGGCGCACAAGGCCGCGGATGAAGGCGTGGCGGTGGCCGAGACCATTGCCGGCCAGGCCGGCCATGTGAACTACGACGTCATCCCGAGCGTCGTCTACACCAGCCCGGAAATCGCTTCGGTCGGCAAGACAGAGGAAGAGCTGAGGAAGGCCGGCATCGAATACAAAACCGGCAAATTCCCGTTCACCGCCAACGGCCGCGCGCGCGCCATGCTGCACACAGACGGCTTCGTGAAGATCCTCGCCGACAAAGCCAGCGACCGCGTGCTCGGCGTCCACATTGTCGGCTTCGGCGCCGGCGAGATGATTCATGAGGCGGCGGTGCTGATGGAATTCGGCGGCTCATCCGAAGACCTCGCCCGCACCTGCCACGCGCATCCGACAATGTCGGAAGCGGTCAAGGAAGCGGCGCTGGCGACGTTCTTCAAGCCGATCCATATTTAGGGAAACGCTGGAGGGACAGCACCCCCCTGTGTCCTGCCGGCCAATCTCCCCCTCAAGGGGGGAGATTGGACTTCACCGCCGCATCGCGAGCTTTCAAGTTTCTCACGTTTCTAACCCGGCGCTGTTCGTGAGACAGCCGATCTCCCCCTTGAGGAGAGATGTCCGGCAGCACAGAGGGGCGGTGAAGAATCGCGACGCTCGCCGATAGGTGCCCCAAACAAAACGGCCCGCTTTTCAGCGGGCCGTTCTTGGGTTGGAAGCAAGATGCCAGATCAGTTGGCCAGATTACGGGCTCGGCGCCGGAGCAGGCGCGGGCGCCGGGGCTGGCGCAGGAGCCGGTGCGGGCGCAGGGGCTGGTGCGGGAGCCGGTTCGGCGGGCTTCATCGGCTCAGCCGGTGCAGGTGCGGGCGCCGGTGTGCTGGCTGCCGGCGGCTCTGCGGGTGCAGGATGTTCGCCGCTTCTGCCGAAAACATAGTACGCGACAATCGCAAGGATGACGACGACCAGCGCAATCAGCCAGCCGCTGCCACCACCCGACCTGGGCGCTGGATCGTTAGGGTTCGCCATAAAAGTGTCCTCCGTGGATGAAAAGCATCAATCAACACCCCTCAACGCGCAACCGTTGAACGGGTTCATACTAGGCCTTCAAATTGACGAACGCAGGAAAATTCTGATTCGCAACCGCTTGTTGGCCTGTATTTCCCCCGCAAAATCAATCACGAACGAGGTAGAACGAGCTTAGCTGGCCTTTTCCGCCAAAAATAGGGCCAACCGCCTCCGCTTTGCGAATCAGTTGCGCACCGCACAGAGCCGGCTTACGTGATTCGGTATTCAAGACGGGCGCTGCTCAGTCGACGGCGGTGACGGTATAGCCGGCCTTGCGAAAATCCTCGACCAGGCCTTCGGGGCCGGGAAGATGCATGGCGCCGACGGCCATGAAGGCATTGCCCTTGGCCAGGATCCGTGCGGCATGGTCGGCCATGACCTTGTTGCGGCCGGTGATCATCGTCCGGTCGAATTCGGCGTAACCTGCGTCGTCTTCGTCGGGCGAGATCGAACGCAACAGCGGCCAGAAGGTGCCGGTGTCGCCGCGCTGGTAAAGCACGATCATGGTTTCGTTGATGTCGTTTATCTTGTCGCCGAGCTTCAGGGTCTCGACCAGCCCCTTGATGTGGAACGCAAGCGGCAGCGAGGCCATGGCGCGCAGCTGGCTGGCTGCGGTCTCCAACCCTTCCACCGGCTTGCCATTAGCCTTGGCGTCCTGCGCCAGCTTGACGTCGAGAACCGGTGCGCCGCCTGCCTGACGGGCGACCTCACAGACCGGCAGCGCGACCATGGCCGACAGCAGCCACGGCTTCATCTTGGAGACGCTCGCCGGCGGAATGCCGCGCGCATCGAGCCCTTTGTTCACCACCGCCGCATCCTCCGCCGACAACAGCGACGACAACGTCGTGTTGTCGGTGAACATCATCAGCTCGGGTTCCTTGAGCATGGCCTCCATCATCTTCTGCTTGTCGAGCACGTCGGTGGTCTCGATGATGATGGTGCCGGCAGCGTCATAGGCTTTCCTGGCTGCCGGCGGCAGAGTGGTCACGCGCGGGTCGGTCATGTGCATGGTGCCGAACAGGAAGGATGGCTTTTCGCCTGATTTCTCCAGCTTCCACAACAGGCCCTTGCCGTTCAGCGTCGCTGCTGCTTCCGTCTCGATCCTGGAATAGGTGGCGGGGTCTTCCTTCTGCAGGGCCGACAGCAGATCGGCGCCGGCGCAGGCCGGGGCTTCGGCATGCGCCCTGCCCATGGCAAGCAGCAGCACGATGAGGAAAGACAGGAAAAACAGGGCGTTGAGCGCGACGAGCAGCTTCAGCGACACAAGGGCGGCGCGGTCGGCGATGGCAAGGGCGCGTTTCATGGTGCGGTTCTAGGACTGAAAAGCGGCGAAACGGTTAACCGACGTGGGGAAATTGTCCTGGACTAATACAGTGTCACGCGCGGGGATGGGCGGATTCGTAAATCTCGAGCAGTCTTGCGGTGTCGACGCCGGTATAGACCTGCGTCGTTGACAGGCTGGCGTGGCCGAGCAGTTCCTGGATGGTGCGCAGGTCGCCGCCGCGCCCGAGCAGATGGGTGGCGAAGGAATGGCGCAACGCGTGCGGCGTCGCGGTGTCGGGCAGGTTCAGCGCCGAGCGCAGCCTGGCCATGTCGCGCTGGACGATGGCCGGGTTGAGCGGCCCGCCGCGGGCGCCGCGAAATAGCAGGCCCTTGGGATCGAGATGGTAGGGACACAGTTTTCGGTATTCGGCGATTGCCCTGAGCGCCACCGGCAGCACCGGCACCAGCCGTGTCTTGCCACCCTTGCCGGTGACGCGCAGCACGGTGTCGGCTTCCGATGCCAGGTCGGCGGCGCTGAGGCCCAGCGCTTCGGAAATGCGCAGGCCCGATCCATAAAGCAGCGTCAGCACGGCGGCGTTGCGGGCGGCGATCCAGGGCTCTTCAGCCAGCTGGCCTTCCACCGACACGACATGTTTGGCATCGCTGGCGGTCAGCGGCTTGGGCAGCGATTTCGGCTGGCGCGGCGCGCGCAACGCAGCGGCACCGGCGGCATTGGCGAGACCGCGCCGTTCGAGGAAGCGCAGCAGCGAGCGGATGCCGGCGAGGCCGCGTCCGAGCGTGCGGGCGCCGGCGCCGGCGTTGCGCCGCGCGGCAAGAAAGCCGCGCAGATCGGCCGGGCGTAAGGTTGCGATGTCGGAAATGCCGGGCGAGCCGCCGCAATGTCCGGTCAGGAAATGCAGGAACTGGCGCGTGTCGCGCTCGTAGGCCTCGACAGTCGCCGGTGACAGCCGACGCTCGCGCGCCAGCATCTTCAGCCAGCTTTCGCGCGCTGCCTGGAGGTCGGGTTTTGCCGGGATGAGAAATTCCTGCATGCCGCCATTGTCAGGCAGCCGGGTTAGGAAGCGGTGAAGAACCTGTCATTGAAATGGCCACGGGCGATCATTGAAATGACGCCGGTAGGGCGTTAGAGCAGGGCAAAGGATATCAGCCATGTCGAAGCCCCAGAACCCCGTGCAAATGGCCGTGATCGGCGCCGCCCACGGCATCAAGGGCGAATTGCGGGTGAAAACCTTCACCGGCGAGCCGCTGGCGCTGGCGGATTATGGCCCGCTCTATGCCAAGGACGGCCGCGCCTTCCAGATCATCGACATAAGGCCGGCAAACACTGTCGTCGTGGTGCGTTTCAAGGGCATTGCCGACCGCAACGCCGCCGAGGCGCTGGCCGGCACGGAGCTGTTCGTCGACCGCTCGATGCTGCCGGACAATGGCGAAGAGGACGAGTTCTACCACGCCGATCTCGTCGGGCTGGAAGTCCGCGACGACACGGATGCGGTTGTCGGCAAGGTGGTCGCGGTACACAATTTCGGCGGCGGCGACATTCTCGATGTCACGCTCGGCGGGCGCAAAGGCGTGCTGATCCCGTTCACCCAGGCCGCCGTGCCTCAGGTTTCGATCGCCGAAGGTTTTCTCCGCGTCGACCCGGCAGCCGCCGGCCTTGTCGAGGATGAGGATGGCGACGCGCCGCGCGAAGAAGATTTCGACGCGAAGGGCCGACCGCGCGGGCCGCGCGAAGCCGGAGGCAACCGGTGACGTTCAAGGCTTCGGTGCTGACGCTCTATCCCGAGATGTTTCCGGGCGGGCTAGGCCTGTCGCTGGCCGGACGGGCGCTCGAAGTCGGGACATGGTCGCTGGAAGCTATCCAGATCCGCGACTTCGCCAGCGATCGCCATCACACCGTCGACGACACGCCGGCCGGCGGTGGCGCCGGCATGGTGATGCGCGCCGATGTGCTGGCCAAGGCGATCGACCACACGTCGCCGGCGGGCGATCCGCGGCCGCGTTTGCTGATGAGCCCGCGTGGAAAGCCGCTGACGCAGGCGCACGTGCGCGAACTGGCTGGCGGGCCAGGCGCCGTCATCGTTTGCGGCCGGTTCGAGGGCGTCGACCAGCGGCTGATCGAGGCGCGTGGACTGGAAGAGGTCTCCATCGGCGATTTCATCCTGTCGGGCGGCGAGCCGGCGGCGCTCGTACTGCTCGACGCCGTTGTGCGGCTGTTGCCCGGCGTCATGGGCAATGCGGTGTCGGGCGAGGAAGAAAGTTTCGAGAACGGCCTGCTCGAACACCCGCATTACACGCGGCCACAGGAGTTCGAAGGCCGCCCCATCCCCGACGTGCTGGTCTCCGGTAATCACAAGAAGATCGCCGCGTGGCGGCGCGCCGAGTCCGAGAAGCTGACCAGGGAGCGCCGGCCGGATTTGCTCGCCGCTCAGCCCTTGGCAAAATAGTAGACGGCGAGAAACAGGCCGACGGCGATGACGAAGCCGCGTACTGCGTTTTGCGGCACGCGCTTGGCGATCCAGACGCCGGCATAGCCGCCGAGCGCGCCGCCGGGGATCATGACGATTGCCTGAGGCCAGGCAACAACGCCGCCGGAAACGAAGACCAGTATGGCAACGGCGGCGATGACCACGGCCAGCATGTTCTTCAGCGCGTTCAGCCGGTGATAGTCGCCGGATTGCGTCAGGCCGAGCGTCGCCAGCATCATGACGCCCATGCCGGCGCCGAAGAAGCCGCCATAGATGGCGGTAGCGAACTGCGCCAGCGAACCGGCCAGAGAGCCGACCGTGGCTTCATGCCCAGGCTTCGGCGTTGGTTTCAGCCACGGCCCGGCGGCGAACAAGGCGGTTGCGGCCAGCAGCAGCCACGGCACGAGGGCGCGGAACGACGGATTTGAGAGCGCCAGCAGGATGAGCGCACCAGCCAGCGCGCCCAAAGCCGAGATCAGGCAAAGCAGCAGCGCGCCGCGCCAGAAATGCTTGATGTCGGTCCAGTAAGCCAGCGTCGAGGTGATGTAACCGGGAAACTGCGTTACCGAGGACGTGGCGTTGGCGACGATCGGCGGCAGGCCGGCCAGCGTCATGGCGCCGAAGGTTATGAAGGTGCCGCCGCCGGCAACCGCGTTGACGGCGCCTGACAGAAAACCCGCGAGGAAGAGCAGGACTGCGTCGAAAACAGACATTGTGAGGCCGCCGGACAAGTGTGCTGCTCCCGGATTAGGAAGCTTGAAGGGCCGGCGCAACCCTGCACTGGACGATTGCGTGGTGGCATGCGACCAAAAAAGACAGGGCCAAGGCGTGACAAGTCAGTGAAATAGCTGTATGTGCCCGCCCGTACTGGCGAGAAAAATCTCCCGGACCCGTCAACAATGACGGTGTAGTCGCCCCTGCCCAATGTTTCGAAGACAAGATGTCTCGGGGACAAAGGGCATAGCCGAGCGGTCAATGGAACTGCAAGGCGAGTGTCGGACGCTCTGACTGTCGGAAGAACAAGAAGTGGACTATTGAGATGGATATCATCCGTCAGCTCGAGGCCGAACAGGCCGCCAAGATCGAAGCCAAGCGCAAGCTTCCCGAATTTCAGCCCGGCGACACCGTGCGCGTCCAGGTCCGCGTGACCGAAGGCACCCGCACCCGCGTCCAGGCCTATGAGGGCGTCGTCATCGCCCGCGCCGGCGCCGGCTTCCAGGAAAATTTCACCGTCCGCAAGATCTCCTACGGCGAAGGCGTCGAGCGCGTTTTCCCGGTCTACTCGCCGATGGTCGAAGGCGTCGAGATCGTGCGCCGCGGCAAGGTGCGCCGCGCCAAGCTCTATTATTTGCGCGACCGTCGCGGCAAGTCGGCCCGTATTTCGGAAAACACCGGCGTGCGCGCCCGCAAGCTGAACGATGAGGAGCGCGACGCGCTGAACGCTGAGAAGGCCCGCATCGAGGCCGAGAAGGTCGCCGCCGTGCAGGCGCTGGCAGCCGAGAAGGCCGCGCAGGAAGCCGCCGAGAAGAAGGCCGTCGACGAAGCCGCCAAGGCCGCCGACGAGGCTGCAAAGGCGGCGGAAGCGACCCCGGCCGAATAAACCTGGTCCAAGGATTTTGAAAAGGCGGCTTCGGCCGCCTTTTTTCGTTTCACCAGACTGTGAACGATTGCCGGCCGAGAGTTTGGCCATGGCTGTTGACTCGAATTATCTTGTACACTAAATGATAGTGTAACAAATAAAATGGAGAACTGACATGGCACTCTACACCACACAGGCTCGCGTCACCGGCGGCCGCGCCGGCCACGGCGAGACCAGCGACGGCCTGCTGAAGGTCGACCTCGCTTTGCCGAAGGAGCTCGGCGGACAGGGTGGCGCCACCAATCCCGAGCAGCTGTTCGCGGTCGGCTATGCCGCCTGCTTCGAAAGCGCCATCCGCTTCGTCGCGCGCAAGCAGAAGCTGCCGCTGGACGATGCGGCGGTGAGCGCCACCGTCAGCCTGCTTCCCAATGGTGAAGGCTTCAAACTTGGTGTCGCACTGGCCGCGGAGACCAAAGGCCTTGATCAGGCGGCGGCGGAAGCGCTTGTATCGGCAGCGCATCAGATTTGCCCCTATTCCAATGCGATCAAAGGCAATATCGAGGTGGCGCTTTCGACCGTGGCGCTTCCGGCAAAGGCAGCATGACGACGAAGACCGAAACCAGGGCCAGCGAAGTCCCGGCGGACACCGCCGGGAGGATCGCCGTTCCGCGCCTCGACCAGCAGCTCTGCTTCGCGCTCTATTCGGCGAGCGGGCTGATGACCAAGCTCTATCGGCCGCTGCTTGACCCGCTCGGCCTGACCTATCCGCAATATCTGGCGATGCTGGCGCTGTGGCAGCGTGCGCCGAGCACGGTCGGCGAACTCGGCGAGGCGCTGGGGCTGGATTCGGCGACATTGACGCCTCTGCTCAAGCGGATGGAAGCGGCTGGTCTCGTCACCCGCCGTCGCGATCCAGCCGACGAGCGCCGCGTGCTGGTCGAACCGACTGCCAAGGGCCAGGCGCTGCGCGCCCGCATCAAGGACGTATCCGCAGGCCTTGCCTGCGCCATGCCGCTGGAAGTCGAGGAGCTGAAGTCGCTGCACCGGACCTTGACCGGATTTGTCGCCAAGCTGCGTGAGGCTACGTCACCATCCTGATCCGTCATCTGACGGGTTCCCGTGTCCAGGAGGGGCCTGGTTTGCCGGCGGCGCAATCACGGAATAAATTCCGACCACGGGGCGTTCTAAAACCGCGTTGGTTGAAGGCATTGGAATCCGCTTTCACCGGACGCTGAGCACCGGACCGGCTTGCAAGCCGTCTGCGGACGGCTAAAGTCGCGCCTGGATTTTCATGCGAGCCCGGCTGCAAGCGGGCTTCTCATCCTGGAGCGTGTCATGACCAAATCGAAGCTGCTGCTGGCCGCCCTCGCGGCCTGTTTCCTCGCGCCCGTCGCTGCATGGGCGGCCGATGCGCTGCCCGATCTCGGCGGCAAGAAGGTCGTGGTGGTGACGGAAAACGCCTATCCGCCGCTGCAGTTCATCGACGCCAAGACCGGCAAGCAGATCGGCTGGGAGTATGACGCGATGGACGAAATCGCCAAGCGGCTGAACTTCGAGGTGGAGTACCAGAACACCTCCTGGGACGCGATGATCCAGGCGGTTTCCGACAACCAGTACAACATTGGCATGACCGGCATCACCATCAAGGACGACCGAAAGGAGAAGGTCGATTTCTCCGACCCCTATATGCGTTCGGAGCAGTTCATGCTGGTGCGCGCCGATGAAAGCCGCTTCACCGACGCCAAGACCTTCGCCGCCTTCAAGGACGGGTTGATCGGCGCGCAGGCCGGAACGACGCCGTTCTACACCGCCGTCTACAGCGTGCTCGACGGCAATGAGCAGAACCCGCGCATCAAGCAGTTCGAGACCTTCGGCGCTTCGGTGCAGGCACTGAAATCCGGCGACGTCGATGTCGTCCTGACCGACGGCACCGCCGGCAAAGGCTATGTCGATGCCTCCGGCGGCAAGCTCAAGCTGATCGGCGGCCCGCTCGGCACCGAGGATTTTGGCTTCATCTTCCCGAAGGGCTCGGACCTGGTGAAGCCGGTCAACGCGGCGATCGCGGCGCTGAAGGCCGACGGCACGATCGAGGCGCTGAACAAGAAGTGGTTTCTCGACTACAAGATGGGGCAGTGATGTCCGACTCCTTACCCTCCCCCTTGTGGGGAGGGTCGATCCGCGAAGCGGAGCGGGGTGGGGGTGCCAGCGCCGGCGCTTTGTCACGACCCCCACCCCGGCTCACCAGCTTTGCGATGCAAAGCTTGTTCGCCGACCCTCCCCACAAGGGGGAGGGTGAAGCGCCCTGATGGCCACGCCCCCCGCTTCGACTCTCAAATCCGATTTCCCCTGGTGGCTTGCCGCCGCGATCGCGCTCGCCGTCGTCGCTGCGCTCTCCATTGCCGCCAGCGATCTCTACGCCCAGGTTTTTGCCACCGTCGCCAAAGGCATCGGCATCACCATTCTTGTCACCGTGGTCGCCTTCGCGCTGGCTTCCGCCGTCGGGCTCGGCATTGCGCTGATGGGGTTGTCGGGGTCGCGTTGGCTCAAGCAGATCGCTCGTTTCTATGTCGAGATCATCCGCGGCGTGCCGATCCTGGTGCTGTTGTTCTGGATCGCCTTCGCCGGCGCGCCGGCCTTCGTGGCTGCGTGGAATGCGCTGACCGCGCCGCTGCAAAACGCCGGCTATCTCGGCGAGCTTTTGGTGCGCGACGTGTCGCTGTTGTGGCGTGCGATCATGGCGCTGACCATCGGTTATTCCGCCTTCATCTCCGAGGTCTTCCGCGCCGGCATCCAGTCAGTCGAGAAAGGCCAGATCGAGGCTGCCAAGGCGCTCGGGCTGACGCGCACGCAGCGCTTCCGGCTGATCGTCTTCCCACAGGCGATCCGCACCATCCTGCCGCCGCTCGGCAATGACTTCGTCGCCATGGTCAAGGATTCCTCGCTGGTCTCGGTGCTCGGCGTCGCCGACATCACGCAGATGGGCAAGATCTACGCCGCCGGCTCGTTCCGCTTCTTCGAGACCTATTCGATCGTCGCCTATATCTATCTCATCCTCACCGTCAGCCTGTCGCTGGCGCTGCGGGGGCTGGAGCAACGACTGCGGCGGGCGCAGCAGGAATAGAAGTCCGACGCGGGCACGGCTACGATCGCGGAGGACAGGATTCCGGAGGATGCAGGCGATGACGATCGACAAGGCCAATGCGGCGCTGGGTACCGTCTATTCGGCCGATACGCCGGAAGGGCTGGCCAAGGCCTATGCAGACTGGGCCGCGACCTATGACGGCGAGACCGCTTCGCTCGGCTATCTGCTGCCGTTCCTGATCACCGCCTGGGTGGCGCGCCATGTGAAGGTGGGTGAAGGCCCGCTGCTCGACGCCGGCTGCGGCACCGGCCTGTCAGGCCCGTCATTGAAGGCGCTGGGTTATCACGACATTGCCGGCCTCGACCTCTCCGACGACATGCTGAAGATCGCCGGCAGCCGCAATGCCTATGGCGATCTGAAGCAGGCCATGCTCGGCGGGCCGCTACCCTGGCCGGACGGGCATTTCCGCGCCTTCTTCTCGACTGGCGTGTTCACCATCGGCCATGCGCCGGCGTCCGGCCTGCACGAGCTTGTCCGCATCACCAGGAAAGGCGGCCACGCCATCTTCACCGTGCGCGACCAGGTTTTCGAAAGCGGCGGCTTCCAGGAC
This sequence comes from Mesorhizobium sp. LSHC412B00, assembly GCF_000503035.1. Classification (NCBI taxonomy): domain Bacteria; kingdom Pseudomonadati; phylum Pseudomonadota; class Alphaproteobacteria; order Hyphomicrobiales; family Phyllobacteriaceae; genus Mesorhizobium; species Mesorhizobium sp. LSHC412B00. Next base: position 82,311 of record NZ_AYWB01000005.1, read on the forward strand.
GTGTTCGACGGGCTGGAACGGGCCGGGAAATGGCAGCCGGTCGAGCAAAGCCCATGGTTCCGCTGCTATGCGATCGCCGAGCCGGATGCGCTGGTGAAGACTTTTGTGTTCGAGGTGCTTTGAGCGCCGCCCTCTTCGCCTTCTCTCACAAGGGGAGAAGCGAAAACACGCCGCAATTGCCGAAAACCGAAAACATTGGTATGAGCCACGCCATGGAAGAGCTTTTTGGCGATCCGGCCTATAAGGGTTTCGTGCTGCAGGACCGAAAACGCCTGCCGTCGCGTTTCTCTTCGCGCATTTCCGGCGCGCTCACCAGCCGACTTAGCTAAGCCGCTTTCGCCGGGCCGAAGGCTTCGGCGCGTCTGCCCTTCCCCTTTTTGCAAATCGACGGATTTACGCACATGAGCGCACCGCGCACCCTCTACGACAAGATTTTCGACGACCATGTCGTCGATCGCCAGGATGATGGCACCTGTCTGCTCTACATCGACCGCCATCTCGTCCATGAAGTGACCAGCCCGCAGGCCTTCGAAGGTCTGCGCATGACCGGCAGAAAAGTCCGGCATCCGGAAAAGACGCTGGCCGTGGTCGATCACAATGTCTCGACCTCGCCCGAGCGCAAATTCGGCATCAAGAACGAGGAAAGCCGCATCCAGGTCGAGGCCTTGGCCAAGAACGCTAGGGATTTCGGCGTCGAATATTACTCCGAAAACGATATCCGCCAGGGCATCGTCCACATCATCGGGCCGGAGCAGGGCTTCACGCTGCCTGGCATGACGATCGTCTGCGGCGACAGCCACACCTCGACGCATGGCGCCTTCGGCGCACTGGCACATGGCATCGGCACCTCCGAGGTCGAGCATGTGCTGGCGACCCAGACGCTGATCCAGCGCAAGGCCAAGAACATGCTGGTGCGCGTCGATGGCCAGTTGCCGGAAGGCGTCACCGCCAAGGACATTATCCTCGCCATCATCGGCGAGATCGGCACCGCCGGCGGCACCGGCTATGTCATCGAATATGCCGGCGAGGCGATCCGCGCGCTGTCGATGGAAGGCCGCATGACGATCTGCAACATGTCGATCGAGGGCGGCGCGCGCGCCGGCCTGATCGCGGCCGACGAAACCACCTTCGCCTATGTCAAGGGCAAGCCGCGCGCGCCGAAGGGCGCGTCGTGGGACGCCGCGCTCGAATACTGGAAGACGCTGCAGTCCGACGAGGGCGCGCATTTCGACAAGGTGATCGTGCTCGACGCGGCCAAGCTGCCGCCGATCGTCTCCTGGGGTTCCTCGCCCGAGGACGTCGTTTCGGTGCAGGGCGTCGTTCCCAATCCGGAAGAGATCACGGACGAGAACAAGCGGACGTCAAAGATCCGCGCGCTCGACTATATGGGGCTGACGCCGGGCACGAAGATCACCGACATCACGCTCGACCGCGTCTTCATCGGCTCCTGCACCAATGGCCGCATCGAGGATCTGCGTGCGGTGGCCAAGGTGGTCGAAGGCAAGACGGTGAGTGCGCATGTCGATGCGATGATCGTGCCGGGCTCCGGTCTGGTCAAGGAACAGGCGGAGGCCGAGGGTCTCGACAAGATCTTCATTGCCGCCGGTTTCGACTGGCGCGAGCCGGGCTGCTCGATGTGCCTGGCCATGAACGACGACCGGCTGAAGCCGCATGAGCGCTGCGCCTCGACCTCGAACCGCAATTTCGAAGGCCGGCAGGGCTTCAAGGGCCGCACCCATCTGGTGTCGCCGGCCATGGCGGCGGCGGCGGCGATCGCCGGCCATTTCGTCGACATCCGCGACTGGAAATAGCGCAGACTGGTTCAAGCCTGATCTGAGCGTATGCAAAACCCCGAACGGCAAAACCGTTCGGGGTTTTGTTTACAGCGCGCCGCTCTAAGACCCTTGGGGTATATGCCCTAGCCGGCACGCCGGATGATTTCATGAAATTCCTCCCGGCTGCCGGGTTCGTCGGTCGCGACCACCAGCGCCAGTTCGCGCTCGTCGAAGATCTTGAACCACTCGTCCCATTCGACCAGCTCGTAGCCGCCTGCGTTGACCGGGCGTTCAGGCTGATCCTGGTCCTGATAGGCGTGCTGGCCGAAGACGAGCCTCAGCAACGGCTGCGTTCCGGTTTCGGGCGATACATCGACGATCGCCGGAAATCCGGCGCGCCCTGCGGCCCATGAGCGAATTGCTTCGTGATCGGTCAGCGTGATCGTGTCGGCCATGAACAACTTCTCCTTGATTGCTGTCACGAAACGCCTGCCTCAGGTCCCGGTTCCGTGCAGCAGCTTCATCAGTGGCGACTTGCATATTCGTCCCGGCTTAACCGCTTGTTGGGGCTTGCGCTCTAAGGTCTTCCCTGACGTCAAGCGGGGAAGTCACCGTCCTTTGGACACCGGCCTGTTCATAGCGCTGCTCAATCCGACGATCGCGCTGGCGCTCGGCGCGGCGTTCCTCGTGCTATGGTTCTATCAGCGCCACCGGCCCTATCTGGCTGTGCTCGGCACGAGCTATTGCGTGTCCGCGCCCGGCTTCCTGCTGCAGTATTTCACGCTGCCCGGCGGCATGGTGCTGACCAAGCTGGTCTCCAACCTCTGCTTCACGCTTGCCGCCTGTTGCCTCGTCGGTGCGATCATCTCACGCTACGGCAGGCGCGTGCCCTATATCGCGATCGGCATTCTGGCGGGTGGCGGGATGGTGGCATTCTGCTGGTTCCTGTTCGTCCAGCCGGACTTGACTTGGCGCATCCTGTCGATCAATTTCGGCTTTGGCGGCCTCAGCCTGCTGGTCGCCGCCGAGCTGCGCGCCGTGCGCAAGAACGGCCCGACGGAAAAAATCCTGTTCGTACTGTCGCTGCTGTCCGGGCTGAACTTTATCGGCCGCACGCTGCTCGTCGTCATCTCGCACGGGCCGTTCACCAGCTATGACGGGTTTTATGGCTCGTCCTACTGGACGACGGCGCTTTTGTCGCACGCGCTGCTGTCGTTGCTGATCGCGCTCTGCCTGTTCTCGGCAGCTGCGCTCGACGTGATGAAGGCGCTGAAGACCGAGACGCACACCGATCCCCTGTCTGGCCTGCTCAACCGCAGGGGTTTCGAGGAGCGCGCCTTGCTGGTGCTGCAACACTGCGCCGCCGCCAAGGTGCCGGTCGCGCTGGTGCTGGCCGATCTCGATCACTTCAAGGCGCTCAACGACAAATACGGACATGCCGCGGGCGACCAGGTGATCGCCGACTTCGCCGCCAAGCTTCGCGCGGCCGCCGGCACGCGTGCGGTTGCCGGCCGCATCGGCGGCGAGGAGTTCGCTGTGCTTCTGTCGCTGAGCGATCTTGCCACGGCGCGGCTGTTTGCCGAAGCCGTGCGCACGCACTATTCGGCCGGCAGTGTCGACGGGTTGCCGCCGGGCACCAGGGTGACCGCGAGCTTCGGCGTCGCGGCGCGCACCGGCGACGAAGGGCTGGAGCCGCTGAGGCGGCGCGCCGACGAAGCGCTCTACAAGGCCAAGAAGAACGGCCGCGACAGCGTGCGGCTTTCCTATGAGCGGGCCGAAACGGTGTTCATCCCGGATACAGGCAGCGTCGGTTAGCGTCTCGCTTAAACGGCCTCTCGGCCGTGCCGGATCATCAGCGGCAAGGGCTGAGGTTGGGCATTTCGCCGTCGGAGAGGCCGTACATATAGGAGCGGCCCTTCACGAACACCGGCGGCTGGTAGCAGCCACGCCTGGAGATGTGATCCGCCTCGTCTTCATAAAGGACTTCGGGTCCCGCTTCCGGCTGCCCGGCGCTGGTGTAGTCGGACAATTTCTTGGCCAGCCTGCCTTGGCCGACAATGATGCGCTTGTAGCCGGCGGCGCTGTCGATGACGAGATTGCCCAGGGAATCGGCATAGACGCGGTCATGATGGCGCGACCAGGCCATTGCCGGGGCGGCGAAGCCGAGACTGGCTGTCGCCAGCACAAGCGCCGCAAGGCGCGCTCTTCCTGAATTCGAAAGCATGGTGTCCTCTCTGCTGTGGACCCGATCGAATCGGAAATTAACCTTTTCTTAACCTTTGTTAAGAGGGCAGGCGCATCCGGCGGCGATCTCTCGCCAAACATGGTTAATATCCGACGGGATGGAAAACCCGGGCGTCATCATTCGGCCATGCTTGCCCGCACCATCGGCCGCGACGCACACAACTACGCTGACGTCGGGTGAGCTTGATCTTGGTGGAACATCGCGGCTAGTTAGCCGCGCAGGAGGACAGCATATGGCGTTACGCCGGACGTTTCGGGTGACGCTGTTGTCGATCCCCTTGCTGACTGCCGCAGCCTGCGTGCCGCAGAACGGCGCGCCGACGGCGGTGAATACCGTACCACCCACTGTCGCGCCCGCGCCGGCTCAGCAGTCCGCCGCACCTGTGGCGCCCCCGGCTTCCGCAACGGCTCCGACAGCACCTGCCGCACCTTCAGCCAAGATCGTCACCGATCTTACCGCGCCGCGGTCTGCTGTCGGCACGGCAACTTACAGATGCGGCAATGGCGGCATGATCACCATCCAGAACCTCGGCACGGCGTTGCGTGTTGTCAGGCCCGATGGCACGACCGAGGAGTTTGCCGCATCACCCGCCAACCAGTCCAGCCGCTACCAGGAAGCCGCGTCGCATGACGCAATCGTGATCGACGCGCGCGAGGCGCTGGTGATGAAGAGGGGCTCGACACCACAGACCTGCAAACGATAGCCCGGCGTCGATTGCAAAGGAAATGCCGCACTGCAGCGAACGGTGCGCAGGCTTCGACGGTGGCCAAATCGATTGAAGCGAAACAGCAGCCTTTTGTCAGACTAAATGACGTTTTCAAAACGATTTTCCGGCTTTGACGCGGTGCAAAAAGAGCATTAGAAACCGGCTGTCTGAAGTCATATATCGAGGCGGTAAGTGCCGCTTTCCACCGCGGCTCCGGACATCGAACTGGGGCAGCCATGAGCAAATCACCAGCCACCCGAACCGCCAGACGTGAACGGCCGCTCTCGCCGCACCTGACGATTTACCGCCCACCGATCACCATGACGATGTCGATCATTCATCGCATCACTGGCGGGGCGCTGTATTTCGGCACGCTGCTGGTCGCCGCGTGGCTGATGGCGGCGGCGAGTTCGCAAGGCGCTTTCGATTGGATCAACTGGGCCTTCGGCACCTGGCTCGGCCGGCTCATCCTATTCGGCTACACCTGGGCGCTGATGCACCACATGCTGGGCGGCGTGCGCCATCTCGTCTGGGACACCGGCGCCGGGCTGGAGAAACACACGGCATCGAAGATCGCCTGGGCGACCCTCGCCGGTTCCATCCTGCTCACGCTGCTGATCTGGGTCGCCGGCTACATGGCGCGGGGAACCTTGTGATGAGCGGCACGAACAACAACGATATGCGCACGCCGCTGGCCAAGGTTCGCGGTCTGGGCTCGGCCCGCGAAGGCACCGGGCATTTCTGGCGACAGCGGCTGACGGCCATTGCCAACATCCCCCTGATACTGTTCTTCGTCGGGTTCCTGATCGCGCTCAATGGCGCCGGCTTCGCCGAGGTGCGGGCGGCGCTCGCCAGTCCGTTCGTGGCGCTGGTGTTGGCGCTGGTGCTCGTTTCCGGTCTCACCCATATGCGTGTCGGCATGCAGGTCATTATCGAGGATTACGTGCATGCCGAAGGCATGAAGCTGGCGCTGATCGCACTCAGCACGTTTTTCACCATAGCGGTCGGCGTCGCCTCGATCTTCGCCCTGCTCAAACTGGCATTCGGAGGCTGATTTGGCCAAGGACGCGAAATCGGCCACCGGCTATACCTTTGTCGACCACAAGTTCGACGTGGTGGTCGTCGGCGCCGGCGGCGCCGGCCTGCGCGCCACGCTCGGCATGGCCGAGCAGGGCCTGCGCACGGCCTGCATCACCAAAGTGTTCCCGACCCGCTCGCACACGGTGGCGGCACAAGGCGGCATTGCCGCGTCGCTGTCCAACATGGGTCCGGACTCCTGGCAGTGGCACATGTACGACACCGTCAAGGGTTCGGACTGGCTGGGCGACGTCGACGCCATGGAATATCTGGTGCGCGAGGCACCGGCGGCGGTCTACGAGCTCGAGCATTACGGCGTGCCGTTCTCGCGCACCGAAGAGGGCAAGATCTACCAGCGGCCGTTCGGCGGACACATGATGAATTATGGCGACGGCCCGCCGGTGCAGCGCACCTGTGCTGCCGCCGACCGCACCGGTCACGCCATCCTGCACACGCTCTACGGCCAGTCGCTGAAGAACAATGCACAGTTCTTCATCGAGTATTTTGCGCTCGACCTGATCATGGAACCGGACGGCACCTGCACCGGCGTCGTCGCCTGGAACCTCGACGACGGCACCATCCATCGCTTCTCCGCCAAGATGGTGGTGCTGGCGACCGGCGGCTATGGCCGCGCCTATTTCTCGGCGACGTCGGCGCACACCTGTACAGGCGACGGCGGCGGCATGGCGGCACGGGCCGGCTTCCCGCTGCAGGATATGGAGTTCGTGCAGTTCCATCCGACAGGCATATACGGCGCCGGCTGCCTGATCACCGAAGGCGCGCGCGGCGAGGGCGGCTATCTCGTCAATTCCGAGGGCGAGCGCTTCATGGAGCGCTACGCGCCGTCGGCCAAGGACCTGGCCTCGCGCGACGTCGTCTCGCGTTGCATGACGCTGGAGATTCGCGAAGGCCGCGGGGTCGGCAAGAACAAGGACCATATTTTCCTGCATCTCGATCATCTCGATCCGGCCGTGCTGCATGAGCGGCTGCCGGGCATTTCGGAATCGGCCAGGATTTTCGCCGGCGTCGACCTGACCAAGGAGCCGATCCCGGTGCTGCCGACGGTGCACTACAATATGGGCGGCGTGCCGACCAATTACTGGGGCGAGGTGCTTAGCCCGACGGTCGAGAATCCTGACCGGGTGTCACCCGGGCTGATGGCGGTCGGCGAGGCCGGCTGTGCCTCCGTGCACGGCGCCAACCGGCTGGGCTCGAACTCGTTGATCGATCTGGTGGTGTTCGGCCGCGCCGCCGCAATCCGCGCCGGCCAGGTCATCGACCGCAATTCGGCGATCCCTTCGCCAAACGAAGCCTCGGTCGAAAAGATCATGGACCGCTTCGACCGGCTGCGCCACGCCAATGGCTCGACGCCAACCGCCGTTCTGCGTGAGAAGATGCAGAAGGCGATGCAGGAAGACGCCGCCGTGTTCCGCACACAGGAGTCGCTCGAAAACGGCTGCAAGCGCATTTCGCAGATATGGACCGAGCTCAAGGACCTGAAAGTCTCCGACCGCTCGATGATCTGGAATTCCGACCTGGTCGAGACGCTGGAGCTGGAAAATCTGATGGCCAACGCCATCACCACGGTCTACGGCGCCGAGGCGCGCAAGGAGAGCCGCGGCGCGCATGCGCGCGAAGATTTTTCGGCCCGCGACGACATTGTCTGGCGCAAGCATACGCTGGCTCGGCTAAGCGAGGACGGCCAGGTGAGCCTCAGCTATCGTCCCGTGCACACCGAGCCGCTGGTGGCGGAAAAGGACGGCGGCATCAGCCTTGCCAAGATCGCGCCGAAGGCCAGGGTGTACTGACCATGGTGCCGAAGCCCGTCATCCGAAAGGACCAGAGGTAATGGTCGAACTCACGCTTCCCAAGAACTCCAAGGTGCAGCCGGGCAAGACCTGGCCGAAGCCGGAGGGCGCCACCAACCTCAGGGAATACCGCATCTACCGCTGGTCGCCCGACGATGACGAGAACCCGCGCATCGACACCTATTTCGTCGACATGGACGATTGTGGGCCGATGGTCCTCGATGCGCTGCTCTGGATCAAGAACAAGATCGACCCGACGCTGGCGTTGCGCCGCTCCTGCCGCGAAGGCATTTGCGGCTCCTGCGCCATGAACATCGATGGCTCCAACACGCTGGCCTGCACCAAGGGCTGCGACGACATTTCCGGCGCCGTCAAAGTCTACCCGCTGCCGCATATGCAGGTGGTCAAGGACCTGGTGCCCGACCTCACCAATTTCTACGCCCAGCACGCCTCGATCCAGCCATGGCTGAAGACAGTGTCGCCAGAGCCAGCCAAGGAATGGCTGCAGAGCCATGAGGACCGCGAAAAGCTCGACGGGCTCTACGAGTGCATCCTGTGCGCCTGCTGCTCGACCTCGTGCCCGAGCTATTGGTGGAACGGCGACCGCTATCTCGGCCCGGCGACGCTGCTGCAGGCCTATCGCTGGCTGATCGACAGCCGCGACGAAGCCACGGGCGAACGGCTCGACGATCTCGAAGACCCATTCCGGCTCTACCGCTGCCACACCATCATGAACTGCGCCCAGACCTGCCCGAAGGGGCTCAACCCGGCCAAGGCGATTGCCGAAATCAAGAAGATGATGGTGGAGCGGCGGGTTTAGTTGAGGCGAGTTCGCTCGCGGCAATCTCGGACGCGGCGATCCTTCGCGCCCCCCTCTGTCCTGCCGGACATCTCCCCCACGGGTGGAGAGATTGGCCGTCATCGCGGCTTTCGCCAATCTCCAAGGTTGAAGGATGGCGCGCTGTCGGCGAAGCTGCCGATCTCCCCCCGCGTGGGGAGATATCCGGTAGGACAGAGAGGGGGGCGCTGTCTCGCCGGCGCTAGAAAGGATACTCAACCCAATGAGCGAAGAGCTTCCAATCCTTAATCCGGTCGAAGCCCGTGTGCTCGGCTGCCTGATCGAGAAGAAGGAGCTGACGCCGGATGTCTATCCGCTGACGCTGAATGCAGCACTTGCAGCCGCCAACCAGAAGACGGCGCGCGAGCCTGTCATGGCGCTGGAGCAGACGGAGGTGCATCGGACTCTCAAGCTGCTCGAGCAGAAGGGGCTGGTGCGTCAGATGTTCGGCTCGCGCGTCGAGCGCTATGAGCATCAGATGGCGCAGCGCTTCTCGCTGACCACGCCGCAGACCGCGGTGATCGGCCTGCTTTTGCTGCGCGGGCCGCAGACGGCGCATGAGTTGCTGGCGCGAGCTGAGCGCATGGCGCGGTTTTCGTCCGTCGAGGACCTGCGTGGCGAACTCGACATGCTGATCGGCCGCCGCCCGCCGCTCGTCCAGGAAATACCGCGCGGGCCGGGGCAGCGCGAGGACCGTTTTATGCATCTGCTCGCAGGACCGGTGGACGTCGCGGCGTTATCGGTGCAGCGGAGCGCGCCGGCCTTGCCTGCTTCCGACCTGGAAGCGAGATTGGAGGCTCTGGAGCAGGAAGTCGCAGCCCTTCGCGCCCGGCTTGATGCGCTGGGCGCTTAATAGTTATCCGAGACGTTGGTGGGACAGCACCCCCCTCTGGCCTGCCGGCCATCTCCCCCTCAAGTGGGGAGATCAGATGTCACGCCGGCCTTAGCCAATCACGAACGTCGAAAGAAAGTGCCAGCTACCGAGCTTCCAATCTCCCCGGGAGATGCCCGGCAGGGCAGAGGGGGGCGCGAAGGATCGCTACCCCGGGCAAAATCGGCGGATCACCCCAGTTTCGCGTCGAGCGACACTTTGATGGCGCCGAGCGCCTTCGAAACCGGGCATTCGGCCTTGGCCTTCTCGGCCAATTCCTTGAACTTCGCCGCATCGATGCCCGGTACCTTGCCGATCAGGGTGATGGCGCTGCCGGTGATGCCGGTGCCGGGGACCAGCGTCACCACCGCCTTGGCGTCGAGTTCAGTGGCGGGCGTGCCGTTCTCGGCCAGGAAATGCGACAGCTGCATGGCGTAGCAGCCGGCGTGTGCCGCCGCGATCAACTCTTCGGGATTGGTGCCGGATTTGCCGCTCTCGTCCTCGAAGCGAGCCTTGAACGAATAGGGCGTGCCCTTCAAGGTGCCGCTCTGGCTGTCGAGGGTGCCCTTGCCTTCCTTCAGATTGCCTTTCCAGACGGCGTTTGCGGTGCGGTCCATAAAATTCTCCTTGATTACAGCGACAGCGCCGGCCACGCGGCGTTCCCTCCAACTATAGCGCGGCGGCAGGGGAAGACCACCGCGCTGTTTCGGCCGGATGCGACGCCGGCGTGCCCTGCGAATTTTTTCTGAAAAAATGTGCGTGCAAAAATGTCGACTTGCATCGGCGCCGGCCGTCCTGCGAGCGTCCACGGATTCTCGTGGCGGATGGAGATCCAAGATGAACAATCTGTTTTCTGCCCATTGGAACGACGCCGACAAAAGCGCGCGTCTACGCGAGATCGAGTGCTCGCGATCTTCCGGCTTCGGCCGGCTGCTCGCTGCGGTCGCCGTGATCGGCATTGCGGTCTGCGTGCTCGACCACGCTGCTGCCGGCAAGGATGCCGCCGGCACCGTGATCGCCTATGGGTCGTCACAGCAAGGGAGCTGGAAATGAAATATGTCTGTCTGGTCTACGGCGAGGAAAAGGACCTCCATGCCATGACGCCGGAGCGTCTGGCCAAGCTCGACGCCGATTCGATGGCCTATGACCGGTCATTGGACCAGCAAGGCAAGCTGATCATCGCGCAGGCGCTGCAATCGGTGCAGACGTCGAAGACGGTGCGGCGGCGCCAAGGCAAGCGGCTGATCACTGACGGTCCGTTTGCCGAAACCAAGGAGCAATTGCTCGGTTTCGTCATGATCGAGGCCGACGGTCTCGAACAGGCGCTGGCGATCGCAGGCGAGATTCCGCTGGCCGAAATCGGCACGATCGAGGTCAGGGCGATCTACGACGTGCCGGGGTCGTAGGCGGCGGCGAGGTCATGCAGGCCGGCGGATCATATCCGCCGCCTTCTCGGCGATCATCACCACTGGCGAGGCGGTGTTGCCGGAGACGATGCGCGGCATGATCGAGGCGTCGACGACGCGCAGGCCCTCGACACCGGTGACGCGCAGGTCCGGGCTGACGACGGCGCGGTCGTCGACACCCATCCGGCAGGTGCCGACCGGGTGGAAGATGGTCGTGGCGATCGAGCCGATCTGGTGCAGCAGGTCATCATCGGACTGGTGGGTGAGGCCCGGCAGGATCTCCTCCGGTCGGAAACCGGCAAGCGCCTTGGCGGTCATGATGCTGCGCGCCTGGCGCACCGAACGCAGCGCGATCTCGCGGTCGCGCACCGTCGAGAGATAGTTCAGCCGGATTTCCGGCTGCACGGCCAGGTCGCGCGTCGTGGCGTGCACCGAGCCGACGCTCTCGGGCCGCAGATTGCAGACCGACATGGTGATTGCCGGGAACGGGTGCAGCGGGTCGCCCAGCCGGTCGGTAGACAAGGGCTGGACGTGGTACTCCAGGTCCGGCGTCGCCATCGACGGATCGGATTTCGAGAACATGCCGAACTGGCTCGGCGCCATCGACATCGGTCCCGAGCGGCCAAAGGCATATTGCAGTGCGATCTTCGCCTTGCCGCTCAGGCTGTTGGCTAGCGTGTTGAGCGTCAGCGCCGACGACACTTTGTAGACAGTGCGGATCTGCAGATGGTCCTGCAGGTTCTCGCCGACACCGGGGCTGGCGTGAACCACATCGATGCCGAGCGCGGCGAGGCGGTCCGGCTGGCCGACACCGGAAAGCTCCAACAGTTTCGGCGTGTTGATCGAGCCGGCCGTCAGCAGCACCTCGCTCCTGGCCTTTGCCTCGATGGCTTGGGCGCCGAGGCAGTAGCGGACGCCTACGGCCCGCTTACCCTCGAACATCACCGTCTCGGCATGCGCGTTGACGACCAGCCGAAGGTTGGGCCGTCGTAGCGCCGGGCGCAGGAAGGCCTTGGCGGTGTTCCAGCGCACGCCCTTGCTCTGGTTCACCTCGAAGAAGCCCGACCCCTCATTGTCGCCGTCGTTGAAATCCTCGCGCGGCATGATGCCGAATTCCTTGGCCGCCTCCTGCACGGTGTTCAGGATCGGCCAGGACAGGCGTTGCCGCGCCACTTTCCATTCGCCGCCGGAACCGTGCAGCTCGGTCTTGCCGCCATGATGGTCCTCGGATTTGAGGAAATAGGGCAGCACATCGTCCCAGCCCCAGCCGACATTGCCCATCTGCCGCCAGCCATCATAGTCCGCCGCCTGTCCCCGCATGTAGATCATGCCGTTGACCGAAGTGCAGCCGCCCAGCACCTTGCCGCGGGGATAGACCAGCGAGCGGCCGTTCAGGCCGGCTTCGGGGGCAGTCTTCATCATCCAGTCGGTGCGCGGATTGCCGATGCAATAGAGATAGCCGACCGGGATATGCACCCAGTGATAATTGTCGCTGCCGCCGGCCTCGAGCAGCAGCACGCGCGTCGCCGGGTTTTCGCTCAGCCGATTGGCCAGCACGCAGCCCGCCGTGCCTGCGCCGACGATGATGTAGTCGTAGTCGCCATCGAGCCGTTGGGTCATTGCGGTGGTTTACTCGGCGGTGTTCTACTCGGTTCTGCGGCCTGTTCGGCCCAGAACGATCGCAGCGTATCGGCAAGGCCGCAATAGGCGCGATAACGCCTGTTGTAATGGTCCTGCATGGCCGGGTTCGGACGGTAGGCGGCGCTTGACCGGGTCATGGCGTCGACGCCGGCCTCATAGTCGGCGAACAGGCCGGCCGCGACCCCGGCGCCGATCGCCGCGCCAAGTGCGCCGGTCTCGCGTGCTTCAGGGACGGTGATCGGCACGCCAAGCCCGTCGGCGAAGATCTGCGGCCAGTGCTCGCTGCGCGAACCGCCGCCGGACAGGACCGCTTTGTCGAAGCTGACACCGGCGTCCTTCAGAACATTGATGTGGCGCCGGTGCTCGAACATCACGCCCTCGAACAGCGCGCGCAGCATATGGCCTTCCTTGTGCCAGCCGGCAAGGCCGTAGAAGCCGGCACGGTATTCCGCCCCTTGCCCGGAGCCGTAGAGAAACGGGTGGAACATCGGATCGTCCCAGGCCGGCGTCACCGCGCCGACAGCCGCATTGCAGTGGCCGAACGGATCGTCATGATGGGCACCGCGCTCGATGCGAAGTCAGCGTTATCGCTAAGCGGTTGCATCATTAGTGCCCGTGACGAGCGACCTGAACCCAGGACGCCCGATCTCGGCGTCTGGATGATTAGGGGGCCAGCTCTGTTTTCTCATCAGATACAATTCTTGCGTGTTGAAGCAACGCCGGAGTTCTCCTATCGTCGCCGCAATTTTCGGGGGAATTCGACATGCCTTTCCTGATTGCTATTCTCGGCGTGCTGGGAGCCGGGGCGTTCTGGTGGTATCGTATGAAGGCTATGAACGAAGCCGCGCGCGAGGTCGCCGACGTCGTCGGCCGCGTCCAGGGCAACATAAGGCGCAAGAAGCTGCGCAAGCAGGCGGCGCTGTCGCCGCTGACGGCGATCGACGATCCGGTGGTGGCGGCAGCAACGCTGATCATGGCAATCGCGGCGGAGCATGGTCCGATCCTGCCGAAGCGCGAAACGGTTATCCGCGAGGTGATCTCGCAGATTGCGGACAACCAGAAGAAGACCGATGAAGCCGTCGTCTACGCCAAATGGGCCGCGGCGCAGATCGACGACACGACGATCGTCATCGACAAGCTGGCGCCCTTCCTGCGCGAGCGCCTCGATCCGCATGAGCGCGAAGACCTGCTGCAGATGCTGGATCGTGTTGCCAAGAGCGGCGAGCAGAGTTTCAAGGTCGCCGACCAACGCATGCTGCGACTGCGGCAGAAGCTGGGGTTTGAGGTCAACTGAGAAACAGCCCGGGCGCATGTCATTCTGGATAGCGAGCGTGGTAGGATCGGCTGCCGCTTACCTTATCGGCTCTACGCCTGCCGGCTATCTGGCGGGGAAACTGCTTAAGGGCATCGATATCCGGGAGCACGGCTCCAAGTCCACCGGTGCGACAAATGTATTGCGCACACTCGGGAAATGGCCAGCATTGGTGGTGCTTCTGGTGGACGTGCTGAAAGGGGCGGCAGCGGTCATCTTTGCCCGTTGGTTTTGTTTCTGGTCTTCCGCAACGCCGCCGTCGGCAATATCTGATATGCCCGTTTGGGCTCCTTGGGTTGTATGCTTGGCCGGACTCGCTGTTTTGCTTGGGCATAGCCGTTCGATCTGGCTGAATTTCACCGGCGGCAAATCGGCTGCGACGGGGTTGGGTGTTTTGTTGGCGATGTCCTGGCCTGTGGGTCTAGGCGCGGCGACGGCATTTGCCGTGGTGTTGGCAGTTTCCCGAATTGTGTCCCTGAGTTCGATGCTGGCGGCGCTCACCGCGATCGCCCTCGTCGGCGGCATGGAACAACCATTGCCCTACCGGTTGCTGGTCATCGCCGGCGGCATCTACGTGATCGTGCGCCACCGCGCCAACATTGCGCGGCTGATGTCAGGAGCCGAGCCGCGTCTATGACAAAGCGGCACTCATTCCCGGCCTAAATCGCCTCACCCTTGAGCAGCCGTGGTGTGCCGTTGGACAACCCCGACGCCTGGCGGATGAAGAACTCCTTCAGCCTGGGCATCCGTTCGACAAGGCCGAGGCCTATGTCGCGGAGCTGGCGCAGCGGGCCGATGTCGTTGGAAAACAGCCGGTTCAGCACATCTGTGGTGACGCCCATCTGCACCGTGTCGAAGCGGCGCCATTGCTGGTAGCGCTCGAGCACGTCGAGCGCGCCGATATCCTGTCCCAAGCGATCGGCCTCGACCACCACTTCAGCAAGGGCCGCCACATCCTTGAAGCCGAGATTGAGGCCCTGGCCGGCGATCGGGTGGATGCCGTGCGCGGCGTCGCCGGCAAGCGCGATGCGCGGGGCGACAAAGGCGCGCGCGATGGTCAGGCCGAGCGGCCAGGCGCGCGGCTTGTCGGTGACGCGGATTTCGCCGAGCTTCAGGCCGAAGCGCAATTCAAGCTCCTGCTCGAAGACGAGGTCGTCGCCCGAGACCAGCTTTTCGGCATCCTCGGAACGTTCGACCCAGACCAGCGACGAACGGTTGGTGCCGTCCTCGGTCGGCTTGAGCGGCAGCGTTGCAAACGGGCCGGCCGGCAGAAAATGCTCTTCGGCGCGGCCATTGTGCGGGCGCTCATGCGCCACCGTGCAGACGATGCCGGACTGGCCATATTCCCATTTCACCGTCTTGATGCCGGCCATGTCGCGCAATTTGGAATTGACGCCGTCGGCGGCGACCAGCAGCCGCGCCTCAATCGCCGCGCCGTCGGCCAGATGCACGGTGATGCCGGCGCCATTGCCGTCGAACGATGCGACCGCGACACCTTCGATGATGTCGATGCCGAGCTTTTGCGCGCGGCGGCGCAAGGCGCTGTTCAGGTCCTTGTTGGCGACCATGTGGGCGAACGGTTCGCCCGGCGCGACCTCGCCATCGAAGGTGAGAAACACCGGACGCACCGGATCGGCGGTGCGCGAATCGGTGACGATCATCTCGGTGATCGCCTGCGATTGCCCGACGATTTCCTGCCAGACGCCGAGCTGGTCGAGCATGCGGCAGGCGGCGGCGGCGATCGCCGAGGCGCGGCGGTCCTTCTGCCAGACGCCGGCGGGGGCAGCATCAACGACCGCCACGGCGAGGCCCGGCCGCGCCTGTTTCAGCGACACGGCGGCGGCGAGGCCGACATAGCCGGCGCCAGCGACCAGCACGTCGAGCGGGGTTTTTGCGTCCGGGTTGCGGTTCGCCATGTCAATTCCTTTCGAAGTCTCGACCATCCCCGCCCACTGGGGCATTCCGGCCTTGACTGCCCGCCATTCCTGTCGGAAACCGCCATAGCATCTTACGGCGAGGTCACGAAGCATGACGGCGGCCATGGACGAGCTTCTCAGCATTCTCGACCTCGAGCAGCTGGAACACAATCTGTACCGTGGTCGCAGCCCCAAGCTCGACTGGCAGCGCGTTTTCGGCGGCCAGACCATCGCCCAGGCGCTGGTCGCCGCGCAGCGCACCGTCGAGCCCGAGCGCCACGTGCATTCGCTGCACGGCTATTTCATGCGGCCCGGCGACACCAAGGTGCCGATCGTCTACGAGGTCGACCGCATCCGCGATGGCGGCTCCTTCACCACGCGGCGCGTGGTGGCGATCCAGCACGGCCAGGCGATCTTTTCGCTGGAAGCCTCGTTCCAGCAGGACGAGGTTGGCCTTGAGCATCAGCTGCCGATGCCGCGCGACGTGCCGCCGCCCGACAGCCTGTTGTCGCAGCGCGAATTGCTGGGCAAGTTCGGCGAGGCGGTGCCGGACGGCATCAAGCGCTACTGGGAGCGTGACCGGCCGATCGAGATGAAGCCGGTGATGCTGAAGCATTACACCAGCCGCGAAAAGCTGGAGCCGCAGCAGAACATCTGGATCCGCACCACCGGCCCGGTGCCGGCCGACCGCGGCATCCAGGCGGCGGTGCTTGCTTACCTCTCCGACATGACGCTGCTCGACACCTCGACCTTTGCGCACGGCCGCGCCATTTTCGACCGCGACATCCAGGCGGCGAGCCTCGACCATGCGATGTGGTTCCATCGCAGCCATCCGCTCGATGACTGGATCCTGTACACGCAGGACAGCCCGTCGACGCAGGGGTCGCGCGGCTTCACCCGCGGCTCGCTGTTTGCCCGCGACGGCACCCTGATCGCCTCGGTTGCCCAGGAAGGCCTGATCCGGCTGAAGCGGCCGCCTGCGGAATAGGCATTTTCGAAAAATTGCCTACTTTTTAATCAGTGACTGTCCGTTGACAGTGCGCACCGTGGCGCCGGGACTCGAGCGATCCGTTTATTTACAATGAGTTAACACCCTGCTTCCGCAACTGGCACGGAGCTTGAATCCTGTTGGGCACTCTCCGGGCTTTTTGGGATCGGTGAAGGTGTGCAAACGCGGGGGACCGCAACAGCAAAGGGTGAAACCTTATGAAAATCGTGATGGCAATCATCAAGCCGTTCAAGCTCGACGAGGTGCGCGAAGCGCTCACCGCCGTCGGCATCCAGGGCCTGACCGTCACCGAAGTCAAAGGCTACGGGCGTCAGAAGGGACACACGGAAATCTATCGCGGGGCGGAATACGCGGTCAGTTTCCTGCCGAAGATCAAGATCGAAGTCGCGGTTAGCACAGACCTGGTCGACAAGGCCGTCGAAGCCATCACGGCGGCGGCCAAGACCGGCCAGATCGGCGACGGCAAGATCTTCGTCTTCGGCATCGATCAGGCGGTGCGCATCCGTACCGGCGAAACAGACACCGACGCACTTTGAGCGGCGAACACGTATTCCAATGGAGAGTTCAATGAATATACCTTCCACCTTGAAGTCAGTGGCGCGCTCCGCGCTGCTGGGCTCCTTAGCGCTCGGAGCATTGGGCACGGTTGCTGCCTTCGCGCAGGAGGCGGCTCCCGCCGTCGCGGCGGCAGCGCCAGCAGCGCCGGCTTTTACCGTCGACAAGGGCGACACCACGTGGATGATGATTTCCACCGTGCTGGTGCTGTTGATGACCATTCCCGGCCTTGCGCTTTTCTACGGCGGCCTGGTTCGTACCAAGAACATGCTGTCGGTGCTGATGCAGGTCTTCACCATCACCAGCGTGGTCATGATCATCTGGGTCTTCTACGGCTACAGCCTCGCCTTCACCCCGGGCAACGCCTTCGTCGGCGGCCTTTCGAAGATGTTTCTCTCCGGCGTCAACGTATCGTCGCTTTCGGAAACCTTCAGCAAGGGCGTCGCCATTCCTGAACTGGTGTTCGTCGTCTTCCAGATGACCTTCGCCTGCATCACGCCCGCCCTGATCGTCGGCGCATTCGCCGAACGCGTCAAATTCTCCGCCTTGATCCTTTTTGTTATCCTATGGGTGACGTTAATCTACTTCCCGATCGCGCACATGGTCTGGTTCTGGGGCGGCCCGAGCGCCTATGCCGACCCGTCCGGCCTGATCTTCAGCTTCGGCGCCATCGACTTCGCCGGCGGCACGGTCGTTCACATCAATGCGGGCATTGCCGGTCTCGTCGGCGCGCTGATGATCGGCAAGCGCATCGGCTACAAGAAGGACATCATGGCGCCGCACTCGATGACGCTGACCATGGTCGGCGCTTCATTGCTGTGGGTCGGCTGGTTCGGCTTCAACGCCGGTTCGAACCTCGAAGCGAACGCCTATGCGGTGCTGGCGATGATCAACACCTTCGTCGCCACGGCGGCGGCGGCAGTGGCCTGGATCGTGCTTGAATCGCTGCTGCGCGGCAAAGCCTCCATGCTCGGCGCTGTTTCGGGCGCGGTCACCGGCCTCGTCGCGATTACGCCGGCTGCAGGTTTTGCCGGCCCGATGGGCGCTATCGTGCTTGGCATCGTTGCCACCTTCGTCTGCTACTTCTTCGTCTCGGTGGTGAAGAACACGTTCGACTATGATGACAGCCTCGATGTCTTCGGCGTCCACTGCGTCGGTGGCATCATCGGTGCGCTAGGCACTGGCATTCTGGTCAATCCCGCCCTCGGCGGCGCCGGCATCGTCGACTATTCGACGGCCGACTTCGCCGCCGGCTATGCCGGCACGGCCACGCAGCTGCTGGCGCAGGGCAAAGGCGTCCTGGTAACCCTGCTGTGGTCGGGCATCGGCAGCGCAATCCTCTACAAGGTCGTCGACTTGATCATCGGTCTGCGTCCGACAGCCGACGCCGAGCGCGAAGGCCTCGACCTGACTTCGCATGGCGAAGCGGCCTACCACTCGTAAGCCTTGCGGGGCGGCCTCGGCCGCCCCGCATTCTCCCATCCCGTCGTGACGCTCCCGAAAGGAGTTCACGCTTTGAGGCCCGGGTCATTCCGGGCCTCTCTTTTTGGCAACCGTGCTGGCAGGCCTCGGTCCCTGCGCAATCACGTTCTAGTGATGGCCGCCGGCGGGGAGACGTCGACCGGATTGGTTCCGAACTATTGAGACTGCCTACAGTGGAGTGAGCAAGATCGTGGCTCTGGGTGCGTATAGTTAATGCGGCCTTAACCTTCCCCCCGATAGTCTGACATCCGAATCTGCCGGAGTGCGTCATGCGCCCGGCCAGTCCATGACAGACGGGGAACGAAGCATGCGTTCAGGGGCTTCAGCACCGCTCGCGCTGACCGATACGGGGCACGGCATCCAGGCATTCGCGCGGCGCCAGGTCGGGCGGCTGGTCGGCGCCGGCCTGTTTGCGCTGGTCGCCTTTGGCGTCGCGGCGCTGGCGACCTGGAACGTCGCCGATCCCAGCTTCTCGCACGCCACCGCCAACATCGTCACCAACGCCATGGGTTATGCGGGCGCGGTATTCTCCGACCTCGCCATGCAGTTCTTCGGCCTTGCCGCGGTCGCCGCCCTGGTGCCGGCGGTGATCTGGGGCTTTCTCCTGTTTTCGGCGCGCGGCGTCGACAGGCTGCCGAAGCGCGGCCTTGCCTGGTTCGGCTTCGCGCTGCTCGCGGCGGCGATGGCCGGCTGCGTGGTGCCGCCCAAGACGTGGCCGTTGCCGACCGGCCTCGGCGGTGTGTTCGGCGACATGGTGCTCAATATTCCGGGCGTGGTCATTGGCGGCTACCCGACCGGCATCGTTGCCAGCATCATTGCCATGGTGCTCATTGCGCCGGCGCTGTGGCTGTTTGCCTATGGCTCGGCGCTGATTGCGCGCAAGAACGGCTTTGCCGTCATGGAGCGCACCGCGGAGCCCGATCCCCGAGAGGACGACCTGCTCTTCGACGAAGACGAGGACGAGGGCGACGAGGGGATACTGGCGCTCGGCGCCGTTACCCACTGGTGGCTGTCTTTCCGCGCCTGGATGCATCGCCGGGCTGTGCGCCGCCAGCAGGAGCGCGACGAGTTCAAGCCGGAGATGGAGCAGCGCTCCACCGCATGGCGCCGCGCCGCCGAACGGGTCGAATCGGCGGAATTCGCCGAAGCGCGGATGAGCCCGGATGGCCGCGCCCGCGTCGAGCCGGAATTCTTCGCCGCCATGGTCAATGACCGCAGCGTTTCCGTCGATCCGGACGATGACGACGTCCTCGATGCCGGTTTCGACAATGGCGACGAGGAGGTCGAACTCGACGACGAGCCGGTCCAGCGCCGTGCCGCGCCGAACGCCAAGGTGCAAAACTTCCGGTCAGATGCGGCGACCCGCGTCGCCGCACCTGCGCCGCGTCCCGCTCCCGGCGCGCGCGTCCAGCGCGAGGCGCAGACCTCGCTGATCGGCTCGGAAACATTCGAAATGCCGTCGCTGCATTTCCTGTCGGAGCCGAAGAACGTGGTGCGCGACGCCAGCCTGTCCAAGGACGCGCTGGAGCAGAATGCGCGCCTGCTCGAAGGCGTTCTGGAGGATTTCGGCGTCAAGGGCGAGATTATCGCGGTACGGCCCGGCCCGGTGGTCACGCTCTATGAGTTGGAGCCGGCGCCCGGCATCAAATCGTCGCGCGTCATCGGCCTGTCCGACGACATCGCCCGCTCGATGAGCGCCATTGCCTGCCGCGTCGCCGTGGTGCCCGGCCGCAACGCCATCGGCATCGAATTGCCGAATGCCAAGCGCGAGACCGTCTATCTCCGGGAGATCCTGGCCAGCCGCGATTTCGAGACGACCAAGTCCAAGCTGGCGCTGGCGCTGGGCAAGACCATCAATGGCGAGGCGGTGATCGTCGACATCGCCAAGATGCCGCATGTGCTGGTCGCCGGCACCACCGGCTCCGGCAAGTCCGTCGCCATCAACACCATGATCCTGTCGCTGCTCTACAAGCTCACGCCGCAGGACTGCCGGCTGATCATGATCGACCCGAAGATGCTGGAACTTTCGGTCTATGACGGCATCCCGCACCTTCTGACGCCGGTGGTCACCGACCCGAAGAAGGCGGTGGTGGCGTTGAAATGGACCGTGCGCGAGATGGAGGACCGCTACCGCAAGATGTCCAAGGTCGGCGTGCGCAACATCGACGGCTTCAACGCGCGCGTGCAGTTGGCTGAAAAGAAGGGCGAAAAAATCTCGCGCACCGTGCAGACCGGCTTCGACCGCCAGACCGGCGAGGCGATCTACGAGACCGAGAACCTCGATCTCGAGCCAATGCCCTACATAGTGGTCATCATCGACGAGATGGCCGATTTGATGATGGTCGCCGGCAAGGACATCGAAGGCGCGGTGCAGCGCCTGGCACAAATGGCGCGCGCGGCCGGCATCCATGTCATCATGGCGACGCAGCGTCCGTCGGTCGACGTCATCACCGGCACCATCAAGGCCAATTTCCCGACCCGTATCTCCTTTCAGGTGACGTCGAAGATCGACAGCCGCACCATTCTGGGCGAGCAGGGCGCAGAGCAGCTGCTCGGTATGGGCGACATGCTGTACATGGCCGGCGGCGGCCGCATCCAGCGCGTGCACGGCCCGTTCGTCGCCGACGACGAGGTCGAGAAGATCGTCGCCCATCTGAAGCTGCAGGGCGTGCCCGAATATCTCGACGCCATCACCGAGGATGACGGCGAGGACGATGACGAGCCGTCGGGCAAGGGCGGCGCTGGTGGTGGCGGCAACAGCAATTTCGAGGATTCCGACGATCCCTACGACCAGGCGGTCTCGGTCGTGCTGCGCGACGGCAAGGCGTCGACCAGCTATATCCAGCGCCGGCTCGGCATCGGCTACAACCGCGCCGCCTCGATCATCGAGAAGATGGAGAAGGAAGGCATTGTCGGCCCGGCCAACCATGCCGGCAAACGCGAAATCCTGGTGCCGACCGAGGACGACAAGTTCTGATCAGCCGATACGGCCCGGCGGCAACCTTGAACCTTTTGGCGCGTTACAGCGACTGAGCGCTGTCCGGCCCGCCAAACTTAAGTCTAACTGGGGGTCCACGGACTGCAACGAGACACACACCACACGAGAGTGACCGGCATGAAAAACGATCTTTCCGCGATCAGCGATTTCGCTCCAAACCGTCGCCAGTTGCTCGGCCTTGGCCTGATGCTTGCCGGCGCCGCGGCCATCAACGTCGTGCCGGGGTTCCAGCTCCTGGCCTCGGCGCAGGCGGCGGTGCCGCCGACGGCGCAAAAGATCGCCGACCATTTCTCCTCGGTCAAATCGATGAGCGGCGAGTTCGTCCAGTTCGGCCCCAACAACCAGCAGACCGGCGGCAAGTTCTTCCTTGAGCGGCCAGGCAAGATTCGCTTCAACTATGACGGCAAGTCGAATTTCCGGGTGATTTCCGACGGCAAGTCGGTGGTAATCCTCAACAAGCGGCTGAAAACGTCCGATCTCTATCCGTTGTCGAAGACGCCGCTGAAGCTGTTGCTCGACACCAAGATCGACCTCTCGGGGGGCCGCGTGAAATCGATCAAGGAAGAGAGCGACCTCACCACCATCCAGCTTGCCGACAAGTCGGTGTTCGGCAATTCGAAGATCACCATGATGTTCGATCCGAAATCCTATGATCTGCGCCAGTGGACCATCACCGACGCGCAGGGCAAGGACACCACGGTGATGATCTACAACACCAAGGAAGGCGTCAGCTTCCCTGCGGACACCTTTGCCATCGACTATGCGGCGAACCGCGAGCTGAACACCAACCAGCGCTAGATGCGGTGAGGCCGGCCTGCCAATGGCGATCTCCTGCGCTTCCGGTGCTCACGTGGTTTAAGTACGCTCCGCTCCGGTTCTCGGAGACCGCCATTCGACTCGGCCTGACCTGAATCAGAGCCGCCGCCCGCAAAGGCTGGCTTGTGTTTGTGGCGCTAGGCTGGCAGTAGATCGGCGACCTTGTTCGGACCGCCGCATGCCCTTCTCCATCGCCACCTGGAACATCAACTCCGTGCGCCTGCGCATGCCGATCGTCGAGCGGCTGCTGACGGAGCAGGCGCCCGATGTGCTTTGCCTGCAGGAGACGAAGGTTCCCGACGAGCTGTTTCCGGAAAAGGCGTTCCGCAAGGCCGGCTACGAGCACATCGCATTCCATGGCCAGAAGGGCTATCACGGCGTTGCGACGGTGGCGCGGCGGCCGATCGAGATTGTCGAGAAACGGCGCTTCTGCGAGATCGATGACAGCCGGCATCTGTCGGTCAAGGTGCAGGCCGGCGGCAAGGCAATCCTGGTCCACAATTTCTACGTGCCGGCCGGCGGCGACGAGCCCGATCCGGAGATCAACCGCAAGTTCCGCCACAAGCTCGATTTCGTTGCCGAGATGAACGCCATCCGCGCCGCGCATGACGAGGTGTCGGCCTCGATCCTGGTCGGCGACCTCAACATCGCGCCGCAGGAGCACGATGTCTGGTCGCACAAGCAATTGCTCAACGTCGTCAGCCACACGCCGGTCGAGACGCATAATTTCGACGCGATGCGGATCGCCGGCGACTGGGTCGACCTGATGCGGCTCGACGTGCCGCCAGAGCAGAAGCTCTACACCTGGTGGAGCTATCGCGCGCGGGACTGGGAAGCCTCGAACCGCGGCCGCCGGCTCGACCATGTCTGGTCGTCACCGAACCTGGTGCCGAGCTTTGCCGGCTATGAGATCCTGCGAGAGGCGCGTGGCTGGGAGCGGCCCTCGGACCATGTGCCGGTGATTGCGCGGTTCGACCTGGATTAGGCGGGCCGATATTCAGGTGAGGCCGGCCTGCAAATGGCCGATACCTGCGCTTCCGGTGCTCGCGTACTTTGAGTACGCTCCGCTCCGGTTCTCGGTATCAGCCATTTTCGACTCGGCCTGACCTGAATCTCGACACACCCAAGCGTGAGCGCGGTCGCGGGGACCTACCCGCCAAACCTTGGCGCCAGCTTCTCGATGCGGGCGATCATGGCCTGGAAATCATCGAGGATGCGCTGGTGCAGTTTCACCGCCACCTCGGGATATTCCTCCAGGATGCGGCGAAACATCTTGCGGCTCAACCTTATCACTTCCGAATCGGTCTCGGCCGAGGCGCTGGTCAGCCGTCTTGAGTCGGCGATCAGCGCCAGTTCGCTGAGGATCGTGCCGGGGCCGGCGGTGCCGATCGGGATGCGGTCGCCGTCATGCTCGCGGTAGAGCACGATGCGGCCACTGACCACGATATAGGCCGAGTCGGCTTCGTCATCCTCGCGGTACAGCTTGCGGTCGGCCTGCAGATGGGTGGCTTCGGCGCCGAAGGCGAGCAGGCGCAGCTGTTCCTGCGTGAAACCCTCAAAGAGCTTCACGGCGGACAGGATGCGGATGTCGTCATCCAGCGCCATCTCTAGCTGCGTCCCCGAACGGTCAGTCCAATCCCTCCCTTAGAGCGCCGCGTGTCCAATTGAACGCGCAAAGGACGCTCTAACACTTCAATCTGCGCAGCGGGCCGATCCAGGCTCCCCCAGCCGGATCCTCCCCGAAACAGTCCCGCCCCGACCGCTTATTGAACAATGAAAAGTTTAAGGAACCAGCTTGTAGCCGCCGCTTTCTGTCACAAGAATTTCAGCATTGGAAGGATCGCGCTCGATCTTCTGGCGCAGCCGGTAGACGTGAGTTTCCAGCGTGTGCGTGGTGACGCCGGAATTGTAGCCCCACACTTCCTCGAGCAGGACGTCGCGCGTCACCACCTTCTGGTCGGCTCGATAGAGATATTTGATGATCGAGGCTTCCTTCTCGGTCAGCCGCACCTTGCCGCCGCGCTGGTCGATCAGAAGCTTCTGGCTGGGCTTGAACGTGTAGGGCCCGACCGAAAAGGTGGCGTCTTCGCTCTGCTCGTGCTGGCGCAGTTGTGCGCGTATGCGGGCGAGCAGCACGGCGAAGCGGAACGGCTTGGTGACATAGTCGTTGGCGCCGGCCTCGAGGCCCAGAATCGTGTCGGAATCGGTATCGTGGCCGGTCAGCATGATGATCGGGGCCTTGTAGCCGCCCTTGCGCAGGATCTTCACCGCCTCGCGGCCATCCATGTCGGGCAGCCCGACGTCCATGATGAGCAGGTCGATGAGCCCGCCGCGCGCCGCGGCGACGCCTTTGGCGGCGGTCGCTTCCTGCAAGACGTCGAATTCTTCGTAAAGGGCCAGTTGCTCGACGAGGGTTCCGCGCAGGTCGTCATCGTCGTCAACGATCAGAATGGTACGTGATGTCATGGATCAATCCATTGTTTTGAAAAGAATTTTCAGTTGACCGCCCCCCATTTATGCGGAAGCTGACCGGCGCAACAGTCCGATCACAGTGATTTGTTCCGTGACACGATCATACAAGAAAAAACGCGATCGCAATGCAGCCGGCGCAATTTTGCCGAAAGGGCTGCGTGTGCTGGTGGTTCGGGCGAGGCCGGGCAACCCCAGCCAGGGGATATTGCAGGCCGGCAGCAAGGTGTTTGCCTGCGCGCTCGGAGGCGGCGGCATCTCAGCCAACAAGCGCGAAGGCGACGGTGCGACGCCGCTTGGCGAGATGCGGATTTTGTCAGGATATTTTCGGGGCGATCATTTCGCGGCCGGCCGCAAAACCCGGCTGGCGATGGCGCCGATCGGCGCCGATCTCGGCTGGTGCGAGGTGCCGGACGACCGCAACTACAACCGGCCGGTGAAAATCCCCTATGGCGCCAGCCATGAGCGAATGCGGCGCGACGACCGCCTCTATGACGCCTGCCTGGTGCTCGACTGGAACATGGCGCCGCGCCGGCGCGGCCGCGGCAGCGCCATCTTCTTCCATCTGGCGCGCCCAGGCTTCACACCGACGCAAGGCTGCGTGGCGGTGACGGCGCGGACAATGGCGCGGCTGTTGCCGCTGGTGTCGGACCGGACGGTGGTGAGGGTGGTGAGGTAGGGAGTAGGGAGTAGGGAGTAGGGAGTAGGGAGTAGGGAGTAGGGAGTAGGGAGTAGGGAGTAGGGAGTAGGGAGTAGGGAGTAGGATGGCCTCGGCGTCGTTTCAATCCTTCACTACTCACTACTCACTACTCACTACTCACCATTGCCTAACGCCTTCTCGGCTTCTGCCACCCAGTGTCCAGCAATCCAAGCCGGCCGAGTTCCCGGTCCACGGCCCGCGTCACGTCCTTGCGCTGCGCGCCGACATCGCGCAGTTGGCGATCCGAAAGGTCCTCCACGTCCTGGCGCGGCAGGTTGATGGCGACTTTCGCCTGGCGAAGCCAGTCCGTTACGGCATGCAACCAGTTCGAGCGAGCTGCTGGCGAGTTCAAAACGAAGATGGACATGATGCGCTCCGTGTTCCGCCGGATATCAAATCCGGCTTGATGGTGTTTCGATGGATGCATCATGCCGCATTGAAATCCATAAGAGAAACGAGTAGTTCTTTTCGGACCGTCAAGTTTTATTTGAGGATACGGTGATGTCCCGTCTGTTGCCCGGAACGCGCGCGCTGAGGACTCTGGAAGCCGCCGCCCGCCACCTCAATTTCACCCGCGCTGCCGACGAGCTCGGGCTGACGCCGGCGGCGGTCAGCCACCAGATCAAGGAAATCGAGGATCAGCTCGGGCTGGTGCTGTTCACGCGAACCAGTCGTACCATCCGGTTGACCGAGGCAGGTACGGTGCTGTTCGAGGCCTCGATCGATGCGCTCGACCTGCTCAACCGGGCGGTGTCGCGGGCGCGCAAGCTGACGCGCGGCACGGCATTGCTGAAGGTGACGCTCGACGCGCAGTTCGCGTCAAAATGGCTGATGCGGCGCGTCGACGATTTTCGCAAACTTCAGCCCAGTATCGAGCTGAGGTTCGACATCGGCTACGAAGTGCGCGATTTCGAACTCGACGACGTCGATGTCGGCATCCGGTTCGGGGTTGGCAAG
This sequence comes from Mesorhizobium sp. LSHC412B00, assembly GCF_000503035.1. NCBI lineage: Bacteria > Pseudomonadati > Pseudomonadota > Alphaproteobacteria > Hyphomicrobiales > Phyllobacteriaceae > Mesorhizobium > Mesorhizobium sp. LSHC412B00. Next base: position 108,892 of record NZ_AYWB01000005.1, read on the forward strand.
TATCCGGGGCTTCGCGCCCATCGCCTGTTCGACAACATCCTCATTCCGGTGTGCAGCCCGAGCCTGCTGACCTCCGGCCCGCCGCTGCGCGAACCGCGCGACCTCTTCAACCACACGCTGGCCCATATCGAATGGTCGCGCCAAGGCGTGACATGGCCGAACTGGCGCATGTGGATGGCGGCGGCCGGCATCAACGATTTCGACGACAGCCGGACTATCGTGTTTGGAACCTCTACCGATGCCGTGCAGGCGGCGCTCGACGGCAATGCCGTGGCGCTCGCCGAGTTCGCCATGGTGGCAAACGACCTTTCCCAGGGAAGGCTGGTGCAGCCCTTTGAACTCGGTCTGCGCGTGGGGCCGGAGTTCGGCTACTTCCTGGTCTATCCCGAGAGCACTGCCAACGATCCGCGCATCATCGCTTTCCGTGAATGGATCCTCGACGAAGTCGCCAGGACGCAGACCTGACGACTTCTGCAGGCCTCAGCCGGCGACCGGCGTCCCGAACCAGCCGATCACCGCGCCGATGATCAACAGCACGCCGAGCCAGTGGCCGCCGTCGATCAGGGTCAGGTCCCAGCCGAAATTCTCATAGCGATGGTTGGCCGTCAGCGTCGTGGCGACGAAACCCAGCCAGAGGACGAAGCCGAAGACCAGCCCTGCGACAAGGACCGGCTCGCCGCCCGTCATCGCGCCGACGACCAAGGCCAAGACCAGCGCCATGATCAGCTCGGCGATGAAGGAGATGATGAAGGGCAATATTGATTTCTTTGACGTTGACGGATCGATCCTGGCCGCCCTCATCCAAGGCTTGCTGAGGACCGTGTACCAGACCGCGCCAAACAGCCACGCCGCGACGGCCGCGACAACCACCGCCAGCCAGTTCACCACTGAAAAATCCATGAAGTCCTCCCCTCAAGCATGCAGCCCAAAGCCTGACGGTTCTGGGATAACGACATGCGTATTCTTCAAATCAATGCGCGATGGAACGCCTGTTCGGCAATGCCGTCAAGCGAAGCGCCACACCGTGGTGCGCTTGACCAGGGCGTCCTCCAGCGCCCGCGTCACCGCCACTTCGTAGACTGCGAGCGGCTCCAGTCCCGCCTTCGGCATGTAGGAGCGGCCCGGATCGCCGACGAGGATGTCAGCGCCGCGCGCCTTCAGTGTCGAAAACCACGGCATCAGCGTGTCGGCGAAGGATTTGTCGTAGAAGACGTCGCCGGCCAGCACCACGTCCCAGCCGGCGTCGGTGCCGATGCAGTCCGTGCCGCAAAAGTCGATGGCAACGCCATTGGCCTCTGCGTTGAGGCGGACCGCCGTTTCGCAGAACGGGTCGATGTCGGCGGCGATCACCTGCGCCGCACCCGCCTTGGCGGCGGCGATGGCGACAAGGCCGGAGCCGGAGGCGAAGTCGAGCACGCGTTTGCCCCGCACATCCGACGGATTGTCCAGCACGTAACGGGCAAGGCCCTGACCGCCGGCCCAGGCAAAGGCCCAGAACGGCGGCGGCAGGCCGATTTCAATCAGCTCGTTCTCCGTGCGCTGCCAGAGGTCATGCGCTTCGTCGGCAAGATTGAGGACAATCTCCGGCACATGCGGCGGCGACATAAGCGCCGTGTTGTCGAGAATGAACTTTTTCGCGCTGTTCGGCGTGAGGACCGTCACGGAGCCGGCGTCAGGCCGCCCATGCGGCAGACTTCCTTCCATTCGGCCGGCGTCACCGGCTGTACGGAAAGCCGTCCAAGCCGCACCAGCGCCATCTCGGCAAGCTTCGGATTGGCCTTGACCTGCTCCAGCGTCGGCGGGTTCGGCACGTCCTTGAAGGCGCGGATGTCGACGCATTCCCAGCGCGGATCGTCGGTGGTGCTGTCGGGGTGGGCAAGCCCGCAGACTTCGGCAATGCCGACGACGTTCAGCCCTTCATTGGAGTGATAGAAGAAGCCGAGATCGCCGATCTGCATCGCCTTCATGTTGTTGCGCGCTGCATAGTTGCGCACGCCGTCCCACTGCGTGCCGGCCTTGCCCTTGGCCTTCAGCGCCTCGAAGGAGAAGACCGAAGGTTCGGATTTGAACAGCCAGTAGTTCATGTCTTTGCTCCAACTACTATTTTTTGCGCAATTCCGGACGGAAAACCGTTCCACACTTTTCCTGGGATCGCTCTAGGCGCCGTCGGAACTAACTAGCCGCCGGCTTGTTGAAGGTCCAGTTCCACTGGCGGATTTCGACACTTTCGAACAGCCCGGCCTTGGCATAGGGGTCGGCAGCCGACAGCGCCTGCGCACCCGCGAGGTCGGGCGCTTCCACGACGACGAGGCTGCCATTGGGCTTGCCCTCGGCGTCGAGGAACGGGCCGGCAAAGGCCAGTTTGTTGTCGGCGTTCAGGCGTTCGAGAAAGGCGACGTGGACCGGCCGCGTATCGACCCGCACCTGCAGGCTGCCCGGCTTGTCCTTGCAAATCAACGCAAACAGCATGTGAAACTCCGGTTTGTTTGGGGATCAGAGGTCGGTTTCGGTTTTCAGGGGTCGCGTCATCAGCGCGGACACAGCCTGCCGAATGGTGATCGTGCCGTCCAGTATCGCCGACACCGCAGCGATGATCGGCGCGTCGATGTGGCGCTCGGTGGCGATGCGGGCGGCGATCGCCGCCGTCGGCACGCCTTCGGCGAGCGGCAGTCCGGACAAGGGCTTACCTTGCCCCAGCGCCAGCCCATAGGCGAAATTGCGCGACTGGGCCGAAGAGCAGGTGAGCAAAAGGTCGCCGAGGCCGGAAAGCCCCATCAGCGTCTCCGGCTTGGCGCCGAAGGACGCGCCGATGCGGCGCAGTTCGACGAAGCCGCGTGTCACCATGGCGGCCTGCGCGCTGGCGCCGAGCCTAGCGCCGGTGACGGCGCCAGCGGCAATGGCGAACACATTCTTCAAAGCACCGCCGATCTCGACGCCGATCAAATCGTCGCTGGAATAGCAGCGCAGATTCTGCGCCGAAAAGCGCGAGGCAAGCTCGGCCGCCAAGGCGTCGTCGCGTGCAGCAACCACGACAGCGGTCGGCAGACCCCTGGCGACGTCGGCGGCAAAGCTGGGACCGGACAGGGCCGAAACCGGAGTTTCGGGCAGAATCTCATCAACGATCGCCGACAGCAGCGCGCCGGTGTCGCGCTCAATGCCTTTGGCGCAGAGAACCAGCGGGATGCCTTTCGGCATATGGGGCTTTGCCGTCGTCAGCATGGCGCGCAGCGCCTGCGCCGGCGCCACGGCCAGCGCGCAATCGGCATCGGTCAGGGCCGTGCCGATATCGCTCGTCGCCGCAATGCCTGTTTCAATGGCGATGCCGGGGAGATAACGCGGGTTCTCGCCGCGGCGGATCGCGGAAACCGTCTCTTCGTCGCGGGCGTAGAGCCGGACATCGTGACCGGCGCGCAGCATCGCCAGCGCTAGCGCCGTGCCCCAGGCGCCGCCGCCGAGCACGGCGACGCGCCAGCCGGTTCTGTCCCTGCCGCTTGTGTTGCCGGCGCTCATGCTTTTGCTCCGCGCCGGCCGGAGCCGACCATCGGGGCCGAAATGCTGTCCAGCGGCCAGCGCGAACGCGGCACGAAATCGAAGCCGTTCTCTTGCGACAGGCCTGCCCGCAACCGCTCGATGCCGGCCCAGGCGATCATCGCCGCGTTGTCGGTGCAAAGCTTCAGCGGCGGCGCGACAAAGGCGAAGCCGGCCTCGGCGCACTGCTTCTGCAGCGTCGCCTTGATCGCTCTGTTGGCGGCGACGCCACCGGCAACGACCAGCGCCGGCTCGGCCTTGTCCGGAAATTCGTCACGGAAGCGGGCCAGCGCGCGGGCCACGCGGTCGCCAAGTGCGTCGGCTACCGCCGCCTGGAACGAGGCGCAGATGTCGGCGACATCCTGCTCGCTTAGCGGCTGGATGGCGGTCGCCGCCTGGCGCACGGCGGTCTTGAGGCCGGAGAAGGAGAAATCGGGCTGCGCCGAGCCCCTCATCGGCCGCGGAAAGGCAAAGCGCGTCGCATCGCCCGACATTGCCGCCTTTTCGACGTTCGGGCCGCCGGGATAGGGCAGGCCGAGCATTTTGGCCGTCTTGTCGAAAGCTTCGCCGAGCGCGTCGTCGATGGTCGTCGCCCAGCGCTGGTAGTCGCCAACGCCGCGCACGGCGACGATCTGGGTGTGGCCGCCGGAAACCAGCAGCAGCAAATAGGGAAAGTCGAGCCCGTCGGTCAGCCTTGCGGTCAGTGCGTGGCCTTCGAGATGGTTGATGGCGATCAGCGGCTTGCCGGCGGCCGCTGCAATCGCCTTGGCCGTCATCAGGCCGACGATCAGCCCGCCGACCAGGCCGGGGCCGCCAGTGGCGGCAATGGCGTCGATGTCGGCCAGGGCTACGCCCGAATCCGCAAGAGCGGCCTCGACAATGCCGTCCAGCGCCTCGACATGGGCGCGCGCGGCGATCTCCGGCACGACGCCGCCGAAGGCGGCGTGCTCCTCGATCTGGCTGAGCACGATGTTGGACGCAATCACCGGCACGGAATCGCCTTCCAGCGTCACCACGCTGGCGGCGGTCTCGTCGCAACTCGTCTCAATGCCCAGAACGCGGATCAATTCGTCGCTGTCTCCAGAGATTGTGTCGCCGGACTTTCCTAGTTAGAGGGAGTGCCGGAAACGCAAAGCCAGCCGGGGGTTATCACGGACCGCGCGCCATGCAAACTTTGAAAATCGGAACACGCGGCAGCCCGCTGGCGCTCGCCCAGGCGCATGAAACGCAGGCGCGGCTGATGGAAGCGCACGGCATGCCGGCGGAAGCCTTCGAGGTCGTCGTCATTTCGACCAGCGGCGACCGCATCCAGGACCGGCCGCTGTCGGAAGCCGGCGGCAAGGGCCTGTTCACCAAGGAAATCGAAGAGGCGCTGCTGGCCGGCACGATCGATATCGCCGTGCATTCCTCCAAGGATATGCCGACAGTGCTGCCGGACGGGCTGGAGCTGTCCGCCTTCCTGCCGCGCGAGGATGCGCGGGACGCCTTCATCGGAAAGGCGGTGAAGCGCATTGTTGATTTGCCGCAAGGCGCCAAGGTCGGGTCGTCTTCGCTCAGGCGCCAGGCGCTGATCCGGCGCATGCGGCCGGACCTAGGCGTGGTCATGTTCCGCGGCAATGTGCAGACCAGGCTGCGCAAGCTGGAGGAAGGCGTCGCCGAAGGCACGATCCTCGCCTATGCCGGGCTGAAGCGGCTCGGGCTCGGCCATGTCGTCGCCGACCTGATGCCGCTCGATGCTTTTCCGCCGGCGCCGGGACAAGGCGCAATCGGCATCGAAACCCGCATCGGCGACAGCGAGGTCGAACAGATGCTGGTGGCCATCCATGATGTGCCGACAGGCCAGGCGCTGGCCTGTGAGCGCGCCTTCCTGGCGGCGCTCGACGGCTCCTGCCGCACGCCGATCGCCGGCTATGCGACGATATCGGGCGGCAGGCTGGTTTTCGCCGGGCTGATCATTTCGCCCGATGGCACGCAATCGCATGAGGTCAAGGCCGAAGGCTTGGCGCTGGATGCCGCTGACATCGGCACGGACGCGGCCAGGATGGTGCGGGTCAAAGCGGGCGAAACCTTCTTCGACGGCTGGGTCTGATATGCGTGTCCTGGTGACGCGGCCGCAACCCGGGGCGTCGCGAACCATGCGGCGGCTGCAGGAATTGGGATTTGAGCCGCTCCTTCTGCCGCTGACCGAAACGGTGACACTGCCGGTTGGCGCCGATGCTGCGAGCGACAATGCCGTGGCCGTCGCTGTGACCAGCGCCAATGCGGTGCGGCATGCGCCGAAAGAACTCATTCGTGCGCTCGCCGCCTTGCCTTGCCATGCCGTCGGACGCAGGACGGCTGAAGCGGCACGTTCGGCAGGGTTCTTGTCGGTCAGCGAAGGGGCGGGCGACGCCGAGCGGCTGGCCGAGGCGATTGCTGCCGGCCTTTCCGGCAAGGCGGTCGTCTATCTCACAGGGCGCGTGCGGTTTCCGGCCTTCGAGGCGCGGCTGCGAAAGGCCGGCGTCGAGGTCCGCACCGTCGAAACCTACGACACGATTTCGCTCGATTATTCCGATGCTGAAATCCGTGCACGCCTGTCCCATCAGGCGGTCGACGCGATGCTGCTCTATTCAGCCAAGGCGGCGGCAGCGTTGCAGGCCTTGACCGACCGGGCGGGGCTGCGCGATCTCTTTGAAAACATGCAGGTTTTTGCGCTCTCCGAGCGCGTGGCAGCGGCGTTTGACAATGCCGCCGGCAAAAAAATACGCATTGCGCGGGAACCGCAGGAGGAGGCGCTGCTTGAGCTGTTGCACCGCGGCGACTGAGCGCCGTGTCATCACGCCGCCCCTTTTCACCTGATGATGATGTGCTAGACCATTTTTCAAACCATCACGCGCCGTCGGGCGCCCAGATGAAGCAGGATTGCGGAGCCCAGGCATGGTCAAGACGCCGAAGATGCGACATTCGAAAAGCCACCGCGAGCCGGTGACCATCGAACTCGAACCCGGCGCTGTCTCGCGCATTGCCGATGCGGATGCCGCCAAGACGGATGTCGCCAACTCGGACGACGTCGAGGCCCCGGCAGGGTCGGTTGCGGCCGAGGATGCCGCTGCCATGGCCAATGCGCAGCCGGAGACGCCTGACGAGCCCGTTCATGCCGATCAGGCCGATCTCGAGCCGTGGGAGCACTCCGATGCCGCGGCGCAGGCCGCTCCCGAAAGCGCCGATGCGAAGGCGTCCACCCAGGCGGAGCAGCCTTACCCCACCGCTTCGGATGCGCCACCGCGCGCCAGAACCTCCGACTACAGTTTCGAGGATGCCTCGCCCAAGCCGGGTGCACCCAAGGAAACCCCAAGGACAGCCGGGAACCAGCCCATGGCCGCGCAACCGAAGCGCACGAACGGCATTGCCGCCGGCATCATCGGCGGTGTCATCGCGCTGGCTGCCGCCGGGGGGCTGCAGTTTGCCGGCGTGCTTGGCGCTCCGGGCTCAGGGGCGGGCACGGTCTCGCTCGACGGCGTCAATGGCGAGATCGCTTCGCTGAAGCGCGAAATCGCCGACCTCAGGGAAGCCAGCGGCAATGGCGCCGCAACGGCCAAGGTCGACGGGCTGTCTTCGGCGCTGGATCAGGTCAAGGCCGATGTCGCATCGCTGAAATCGGCGGTCGAAAGGGGCGGCGCCGGCGACAATGCCGGGCTTGCCTCGCTTGGCTACAAGGTCAAGCAGATCGAGACCGCGGTCGCCGCCCTTGGCCAGGCCGGTGGTGCAGCGCCCGTCGATCTCGCGCCGCTCAATGAAAGACTGGCGGGCCTCGACGCACTGGTGAAATCGGCCGGTGAGGCAGCCAAGACGCAGGAAGGCAAGATCGCCGCGCTGGAGCAGTCGGTGACGCAGCTCGCCGGCAAGGTCGATGCGCAGGCCTCGCAGCCAAAGATCGCGATGGCCATCGCCGCTTCGGCCTTGAAGGCGGCGCTTGACCGCGGCGCGCCGTTCGCCGCCGAGTTGGAGACCTTCGCAGCGATCTCGCCCGATGCACCGCAGATTGCGGCGCTGCGCCCCTACGCTGAAAAGGGCGTCCCGACCCGCACCGAGATCGCCGGCGAGGCCGACGCTGCGGCCAATGCGATGGTCGCGGCGGCGACGCCGGTCGATGAAAATGCCGGCTTCTTCCAGAACCTTTTGTCGAGCGCCGAATCGCTGGTCAAGGTCCGGCCGATCGGCGCCGTCGAAGGCGCCGGCGCGCCGGAAACCGTGGCGCGCATCGAAGTGGCGGTCAACCAGGGCGACTACGCCAAGGCGCTCAGCGAATACGCAACGCTGCCGGATGCGGTCAAGGCTGCCGGCGCCGACTTTGCCGGCAAACTGAAGGCGCGCATCGACGTCGAGACGCAGGTCGACGCGCTGATTGCAGGTGCGATGAAGGCATGAGGACGACACGATGATCCGCATTCTCATCTTTCTCGCCGCCGTCTTCGCGCTCGGCCTCGGCTTTGCCTGGCTGGCCGATCGTCCCGGCGAGATGGTCGTCACCTTCAACGGTTACCAATACCAGGTCAGCCTGATGGTGGCGGCGGTGGCGATCGTTGCCGTCGTCGCCGCGGTGATGATCGTCTGGTGGCTGATCAAGTCGCTGTGGAACAGCCCGTACACGATCTCGCGCTATTTCCGCGTCCGCCGCCGCGACCGCGGCTACCAGGCGCTGTCGACCGGCATGATCGCAGCCGGCGCCGGCGATGGCGCGCTGGCCCGCAAGAAGTCCAAGGAAGCCGCCAAACTGATCCGCTCCGACCAGGAGCCGCTGATCCAGCTGCTCGAAGCGCAAGCCTCGCTGCTCGAAGGCGACCATGAGGGCGCGCGCGAAAAATTCGAGGCCATGCTCGACGACCCCGAAATGCGGCTGCTTGGCCTGCGCGGGCTCTATCTCGAAGCCGAACGGCTCGGCGACCGCAACGCGGCGCGTCACTATGCCGGCCGCGCCGCTTCCGTCGCGCCGCAACTGGCTTGGGCCGCCGAATCGACGCTGGAGGATCTGACCGGACGCGGCGACTGGGACGGCGCGCTGAAGCTGGTGGAGGCGCAGAAGTCGACCAGGCAGATCGAACGCGACGCCGCCAATCGCCGCCGCGCCGTGCTGTTGACCGCCAAGGCGCAGGCGCTGACCGACAGCGACCCCAATGCAGCCAAGGCAGCCGCTCTCGAGGCAAACAAGCTCGCGCCCGATTTCGCGCCGGCCGCGGTTGCAGCCGCCAATCTTCTGTTCAAACAGAACGATGTGCGCAAAGGCTCGAAGATCCTTGAGGCAGCCTGGAAGGCTGAGCCGCATCCCGAGATCGCCGAGCTCTACACCCATGCAAGGCCGGGAGATGCCGTGGTCGATCGTCTCAACCGGGCGAAGAAGCTGCAGGAGCTGAAGCGCAACAATGCCGAATCGTCGATGACGGTGGCGCGCGCCGCGCTCGATGCGCAGGATTTTTCCACCGCCCGCCGCGAGGCGGAAGCGGCGATCCGCATGGATCGCCGGGAGGGCGCTTACCTGCTGCTGGCCGATATCGAGGAGGCAGAGACCGGCGACCAGGGCAAGATCAGGCAATTGCTGTCCAAGGCGGTCAGGGCGCCGCGCGATCCGGCCTGGGTCGCCGACGGCGTCGTCTCCGAACGCTGGGCGCCGGTATCGCCGGTCAGCGGCAAGCTCGACGCTTTCGCCTGGCGCGCACCGATGGAGCGGCTGGGCCAGCTCATCGACAGCCATGAAGACGAAGCCGATGTGCCGGTGCTTGCGGCACCTGCCAAACCGGCAAAGGAAGCCGAAGTGATCGATCATCCCGCCATCGCCAGGACGAGCAGCGAGGCGCCGATCGAGCCGAAGCCCGCTGTGGGCGATGACCAGGTCACGCCGGTCACCGCCGCCGCTTTCGCCGCAATACCAAACGACGCCGAACCCGTCGAACCTGCCGAGGAACTGGCGCGGCTGCCCGACGACCCCGGCGTCGACCCCGACGACGAAGCGGAGAAGTCACCGCGCCGCTTCCGCCTGTTTTGATTCCTGAAGCATGATCCCAAAAAGTGGATACCGGTTTTTGGAAAAGATCATGCTCCAATAATGTGAAGTGAGCACCATGTTCGAACGCGTCCTGGCCTTTCTGAAAGACCTGCCCTCCGGGGCTGGGGCTCGCGCCAATGCGGACGATCCGCGCGTTGCGGCGTCGGCTTTGCTCTATCATGTGATGAATGCCGACGGCGTGCGCCAGGATGTCGAGTGGGAGCGGTTCAAGCAGGTGCTGGCGCAGAGCTATTCGATCAGCGGCGACGAGCTCGATGCACTGGCTGCCGCCGGCGAGCGCGCCGACAATGAGGCGATCGACCTCTATGCCTTCACCAGCGTCTTGAAGCGCCATCTCGACGCCGAGGCGCGCAAGGCTTTCATCGGCCTGATGTGGGAAATCGTCTATGCCGACGGCGAACTGCACGAGTTGGAGGACAACACCGTCTGGCGCGTCGCCGAACTGATCGGCGTCGAGCGCCACGACCGGGTCGAGGCGCGCCGCAGGGCGGCGGCCGCCGCGCCCGGCGCCAGCGGGACGTCGAGCGACGAATAGGATTCCGCCTTTCCATGCCGCCCAGACCGAGCTCGAAACCAAAAATCCTGATCGTGCTGCATCAGGAGACTTCGAGCCCCGGCCGGGTTGGCCACATGCTGCTCGAGGAAGGTTTCGACCTCGACATCCGCCGGCCGCCTCTCGGCGACAGCCTGCCGGAGACGCTCGAGGGACACGCCGGCGCCGTGGTGTTCGGCGGGCCGATGAGCGCCAATGACGAAGATGAGTTCGTCCGCCGCGAGACCAACTGGCTCAATGTTCCGCTAAAGGAGAACCGGCCCTTCCTCGGCATCTGCCTTGGCGCGCAGATGCTGGCCAATCATCTCGGCGGCAAGGTCGAGGGGCATGGCGAGGGGCTGGTNCGAGATCGGCTGGTATCCGCTGAAGCCGACCGAAGCCGGCAAAAAGCTGCTGCCTTGGCCCGACATGGTTTACCAGTTTCACCGCGAAGGCTTTTCGCTGCCCAGGGATGCGACGCTGCTGGCGACGGCGGAAACCTACCCCAACCAGGCTTTTCGCTATGGCGACAATGCCTGGGGCATCCAGTTCCATGGCGAACTGACCCGGTTGATGATGCAGCGCTGGGTGGTGCGCGGCGCACACCGCTTCGAATTGCCCGGCGCGCAGCTTGGCCGCGACCATCTCGGCGGCCGGCTGATCTGGGATATGCACCTCAAGCGCTGGCTGAGCGAGTTTTTGAGCCTGATCTTCGGCAAGCCTACTGAGGGATAGAGCAAATCCAACTACTCTGAACGGCCGAGTTTGCCCAAAGACGACTTACCTCTGGGAGGCGTGTACGATGAATCCGGGACCTTAGCCCGTTCCCGCAGATTTGGATTGCGCCCCAAACACTCCGATGGATCGAAAAACTCCGTGGCGCATTTAAGCTTCGGCTAATAACGGTCCCAGGAGAGAACCAATGAAGAAGACGCTGCTCATTTTGAGCCTACTCATTCCGCTCGCGGCATGCTCCCGCACCGAACAAGGCGCTGCCGTCGGTGGTTTGGGTGGCGCAGCTGTAGGCGCAGCAGTGGCCGGCGACCCGGTAAAAGGGGCGGTTGTTGGCGGGGCGGTCGGAGCGCTGGCCGGGGCGGTCATCGGGCACGCCAGCGAAGCCGGCCAGTGCAGATATCGCGGTCGGAACGGTCGAGTTTACGTTGCTCAGTGCCCGGACGGCTACTGATCTCAAAGACGCGTGATCTCTTTCGATCACGCGTCTTTTCGGGGTAGGATAACTGAATGGCATATAACAGCAAAAGACTGCGGGCTTTCTGGTTCGCCGTTGTCAGCGCTGTCGCGATAAACGCCGAACTTTCGACCGCGGCCTTGGCCGCACCTGTAGAAGCGAAGACGATTGCCGATCACTTCTCATCGGTAAAGTCCATGTCCGGGGACTTTGTCCAGTCGGGCCCAAGAGCGGAAAGGACCAAAGGGAGATTTTTCCTCCAGCGGCCGGGCAAGATCCGGTTCAACTATGCAGGCCAATCAGGGGTCAGCGTAATTGCAGATGGAAAATCCTTGGTGGTCTATAACAAGAAGCTCAAGACATCGCGGCTTTATGCTCTCTCGAAGACGCCGCTCAAGCTGCTCCTCGACAATCAGGTCAACTTTTCCGGCAATCGCCTCAAAAGTATCAAGGACGATGGCGCCCAGGTGATCATCAGGCTGGCCGACAAGTCGGCCTTCGGCAATTCGAATATCACTATGGTGTTTGACAGGGATCGCTCGATCTACGCAGATGGACCCTGACTGACGAGAGGGGCCTTACCTCGACAGTCACCATATCCAACGTGAAGCGGGGCGTTCGCGCTCCTGCGGGCACCTTCACTATCGACTATGCCGCAAACCGTGAATTCAACACCAAAACGAAATAGTCGGCAGCGCCACGAACTGCCCGTGTAACACTACTCGGCGGCCGTCTCCGACGGCACCTCTGCCGGTGCCGAAGGCTCGGCCTCGGCATGCGGCTTGCGCCGTGAGAACAGCGACCTTAGCGTGACGTAGAACACCGGCGTCAGGAACAGGCCGACGAAGGTGACGCCGAGCATGCCGGAGAACACCGCGGTGCCGAGCGACTGGCGCATTTCCGCGCCCGGGCCTGTCGCGATCATCAGCGGCACGACGCCGAGGATGAACGAGAAGGCGGTCATCAGGATCGGCCGCAGCCTGAGCCGGCAGGCTTCGACGGCAGCCTCGGCGGCCGACAGGCCGCGTTCCTGCGCCTGCCGCGCGAATTCGACGATGAGGATCGCGTTCTTGGCGGCAAGTCCGATCAGCACGATGAGGCCGATTTGCACGAGGATGTTGTTGTCCAGCCCTCGGAACGACACGCCGAGCAACGCCGCGAGCACGCCGAGCGGCACCACCAGCACGATGGCGAACGGCAGCACCCAGCTTTCATATTGCGCCGCCAGCGCCAGGAACACGAACAGCACCGACAGTCCGAAGATATAGACAGCGGCATTGCCGGTGTTGCGCTCCTGATAGGCGAGTTCGGTCCATTCGTAGGAGGTACCGGCCGGCAACGTCTGTGCCGTGATCGCTTCCATCTTGGCAAGCGCATCGCCGGTGGAAACACCGGGCGCGGCGTTGCCCTGCAGCGGCACGGAGACGTACATGTTGTAGCGCTGGACCAGCGCCGGGCCGGTGACGTCGCGGATCTCGATCAACGTGCCCAGCGGAACCAGCGCGCCGGTCGCCGAGCGCACCTTCAGTTTCAAGATGTCGGCGCGATCGAGGCGGAACGCCTGGTCGGCCTGCGCGCGCACCTGGTAGACGCGCCCGAAAGCGTTGAAGTCGTTGACGTAGGCGGTGCCCAGATTGATCGACAGCGTCTCGAAGATGTTGGGGATCGGCACGTTCAGGATGCGCGCCTTGTCGCGATCGATCGCCAGGAAGAATTGCGGGCTGGACGCGGAGAAGGTGGTGAACACGCCGGTCAGCCCCGCCGTCTTGTTGGCCTTGCCGGCAATTTCATAGGCAAGCGCCAGGATCTGCCGCATGTCGGCGCTGTTGCGCTCCTGGATCTGCAGCTTGAAGCCGCCGGCATTGCCGACGCCGCGGATCGGCGGCGGCGGCAGTGCGATAATGAAGGCTTCCTTGATGCTTTGCAGGCTGCCGAACAAATTGCCGATGACCTGGGTCGCGGACTGGCCGGCTTCCAGTCGCTCGTCAAACGGCTTGAACCTGGCGAAGATCACGCCCGCGTTGCTGGCATTGGTAAAGGTGGCACCGGAGAAGCCGGCGAAGGCGACCGCGTAGTCGACGCCCGGCGTTTTCTGGATGATCTGCGACGCCTGCTGGATGACGGCATCGGTCCGCGATAGCGAGGCGCCGTCCGGCAACTGGACGACGACGATCGCATAGCCCTGGTCGAGCGACGGAATGAAACCGCGCGGCACCGTCTGAACCATATAGACCGTGGCGTAGATGAGGGCCGCGAAAACGGCCAGCGTGGCGGCGATCGCTATCCGCGAGCCGACCAACACGCGCACGATGCTCGAATACCAATGGGCGACCTTGTCGAAGCCGCGATTGAAGCCGTCGGCGAGCGCCCGTCCGAACCGCGCCAGGAAAAAGCGCGGCGGCGCCGCAGCAGTGTGGTGCGGCTTGAACAGCAGCGCGGCCAAGGCCGGCGAGAGCGTCAGCGAATTGAATGCCGAGATCGCCGTCGACACCGCGATGGTGATCGCAAACTGCAGGTAGAACTGCCCGGAAATGCCGGGAATGAAGGCTGTCGGCACGAACACCGCTATCAGCACCAGCGAGATCGCGATGACCGCCGTTCCGACTTCGTCCATGGTCAGATGCGACGCCGGATTGGGCGCCAGCCCGCTGGCGATATTTCGCTCGACGTTCTCGACCACGACGATCGCATCGTCGACGACGATGCCGATGGCCAGCACGAGGCCGAACAGCGTCAGCATGTTGAGGGAGAAGCCGGCGGCGTAAAGCACCGCCAGCGTGCCGATCAGCGACACGGGGATCGCCACGATCGGCACGATCGCCATGCGCCACGATTGCAGGAAGACGATGATGACGATGATGACCAGAACCATCGCCTCGAGGATCGTCTTGTAGACCTCCTGGATCGACTCGGCGACGAACTCGGTCGGATTGTAGACGATGTCGTAGCTCAATCCCTTCGGGAAGTCCTGGGAAAGCTCCTTCATCTTGTCCTGGATCTCCGCGGCTGCGGCGAGCGCATTGGTGCCTGGCCGCTGGAAGATGGCGAGCGCCACCGCCGGTTTGCCGTTGAGATAGGAGTTGGTGACGTAATCCTTGGCGCCGAGCTCGATGCGCGCCACGTCCTGCAGCTGGATCAGGCGGCCGTCTTCGGCCGATTTGACGATCACGTATCGGAAGTCCCGTGCGTCGTTGAAGCGGCCTTGCGTGGTGACCGTGTACTGGAACGCCGTGCCGGTATTGGTCGGCGGCGCGCCGATGGAGCCGCCCGACACCTGGACGTTCTGGTCGCGCAGCGCCTGCACCACATCGCCCGAGGTCATCCCCAGGGCGGACAGTTTTTCCGGATCGAGCCAGATGCGCAGCGAATATTCGCGTTCGCCAAAGATGATGAGGTCGCCGACGCCGTCCAACCTGAGCAGTATGTCGCGCACCCGCGAGCGGGCGTAGTTCGAGACGTAGAGCTGGTCGTAGGTATTGTCGGGCGACAGCATGTGCACGACCATCATCAGGTCGGGCGAGCTCTTGATGGTGGTGATGCCGAGGCGGCGGACTTCTTCGGGCAGGCGCGGCTCGGCGACCGACACGCGGTTCTGTACCAGCACCTGCGCCTGGTCGAGATCGGTGCCTAGCTTGAAGGTGATGGTCAGCGCCATCGCCCCGTCGCCGGACGAATAGGACGACATGTAAAGCATGCCCTCGACGCCGTTGATCTCCTGCTCGATCGGCGTTGCCACCGTCGCTGCGACCGTCTCGGCGTCGGCGCCCGGGTACTGGGCGCGAACGACGATGGTCGGCGGCGCGATCTCGGGATATTGCGCGATCGGCAGCTGGGTATAAGCAATCCCGCCGAGGATCAGGAGGACGATCGAAACCACCGATGCGAAGATCGGACGGTCGACGAAGAAATGGGCGAACCTCATTGCTGCAACCCGGCGGTCTCGACCTTGGGCGGCAACGTCACCATCTCGACTTTCACCTTGGTGCCGGGCCTGGCGTGCATCAGCCCGTTGACGATGATCGTCTCGTCGCCGGTCAGGCCCGCGCGGATCACCCGGTAGCCGTCGAGAAGCGGGCCGGTGCGCACGGGCTTCGCCGACACCATCCCGGCCTCATCCACCAGGTACACGATGCGGCGATCCTGATCGGCGCCGACCGCCTCGTCGGGCACCAGGACGCCGCTATGCGGCAGCGACCCCGGCACGTTGATGCGCCCGAACATGCCTGGCTGGAGAACGCCGTCGGCGTTGGCAAACCTTGCACGCACCCGCATGGTGCCGGTCGCGTTGTCGATCCGGTTCTCGGCAAAATCGAGCTTGCCCTTGAATACCGCCTCCGCGCGGTCGGCGACGCGAACCACCACCTCGAGCCCGCCGGCGCCTTCCTGCATGCTGCCGCCGCGCTCCTTCGCGTCGCGGGCGTAGCTGAAATACAGGCGCTCATCGACGTCGAAATAGAAGTCGATCGGATCGCGTGTGACGATAGTCGTCAGCAAGGTGGAATCCGGCTGCACGAGGTTGCCGACCGACACCAGCCGGCGGTCGATGCGGCCGGACAAGGGCGCCTTGATCTCGGTGAACTCCAGGTTCAGGTTGGCCGTCGTCAGCGCAGCCGTCGCGCCTTGCATCTGCGCCTGCGCCGAAAGGTATTCCCGCCGACGGTCGTCGACCGTCGCGGCCGAGATATTGCCGGTCTTGGCGAGTTCATCGGCGCGATCCAGCTGCATCTTGGAGAATTCGAGCAGGGACTTGGCGACGTCTACTTGCGACTTGGCGGCATCGTAGGCCGCCTGGTACGGACGCTGGTCGATGGTGAAGAGCAGGTCGCCCTTGTTGACCAGTGCGCCGTCCTGGAAGCTGATCTTGTCCAGATAGCCGCTGACGCGCGAACGGATGGCGACCTCGTCGACGGCTTCGAAGCGCCCGACGAACTCATCGTCTTCGACGATTTCACGCACCACCGGCTTGGCCGCCGTCACCACCGGCAGTTGCTGGTCCTGCGCAAACGCGTTGCTGCTGAAAGCCATGCCGAGCAGGAATGCCACTGGGACGGCGGAGCGGGCCAGCCAGCCGACCGATCGGCTGGGTCGCCCGCTTGCGTCGCGATGCGATTGCCGATTCCCTGAAGTGTCCATTTGCGTCCCCGCTAGCTGGACCCGGAGGTCGGGTGGTTCTCTTCTATATTTAAGGTTTCTCGTCGAGACCAGAGCACTGCAGTATTGTGCATGGCAACATAATCATTTTCCATATGGACTGAAATGTCCACCCTGTGGCTGCCCCGCCATCTGGCTAGTTCGCCCAGAACCGGCCCATCCGCTTCCGGCCCATCTCAGCCGTCATCGGCGCAAGCTGATTTGGACCGAGCGCCGGATCCTGCGGCTTACTCGATCAGTTGCGGCTGTTGAGATGCCGCACCCTTCGCAGTTGCGGAAACAGCACCGCCCACAGTCCGGCGACGGCAATCGCACCGACGCCGCCGATCACCACCGCCGGCACGGTGCCGATCAGCGCCGCCATGGTGCCGGCGCGGAACTCGCCGACTTCGTTGGAGGCGCCGACGAAGACCTGGTTGACGGCGTTGACGCGGCCGCGCACCTCGTCGGGTGTCCACAGCTGGATCAGCGTCTCCCTGATATAGACGCTGAACATGTCGGTGGCGCCGAGGCCGGCAAGGGCCAGGATCGACAGCCAGGTGATGGTCGAGACGCCGAACAGCACGGTGAAGGCGCCGAACCCGGCGACGAAGCCGAGCATGATCTTGCCGGCACTGTCGCGCAGCGGATGCCCGGCAAGCCAGACCGCGACACAGATGGCGCCGATGCCGGGCGCCGAGCGCAGCAGGCCGAGGCCCCACGGGCCGAGTTCCAGAATATCGCGGGCATAGACCGGCAGCAGCGCCGAGGCACCGGACAGAAGCACGGCGAAGAGGTCGAGCGAGATGGCGCCCAGGACGATCTTCTCGCTCCAGATGTATCGGAAGCCGGCAAACAGCGTCTCCATCGTCGGCTTGTCGGTGGCGCTCTGCTGGGCCGGTTTCGGAATGGTGAAGATCAGCAGACCGGCCACCAGCATCAGCACGGAGGCAACGGCGTAAGCGGCTTCGGCCGAGACGCCATAGAGCAGGCCGCCGGCGACCGGGCCGACAATGGTCGCCGTTTGCCAGGCGGACGAGTTCCAGGCGATCGCATTGCCGAAATCTTCCGGCGGAACAAGGTTGGCGAACAGCGACGACGAGGCCGGTCCGTAAAAAGCGCGCGCCAGGCCGAACATAGCCAGCACGATGAAGATCGGCAGCGGGCTGACGAGACCGCGCAGCGTGAAGTACAACAGGACAAGCGCACAACCTGCCTCGACTACCGTCGCCAGCGCCATGATCAGGCGGCGGCCCAAACGGTCGGCGACAACGCCGGTGACCAGCACCAGCAGCAGCGACGGCAGGAACTGGACGATGCCGACAATGCCGAGATCGAAGGGATCGCGCGTCAGATCATAGATCTGCCAGCCGACGGCGACGGACACGATCATGGTGGCGAAGGTGGTCAGGAAACGCGCCGCCCAATAGCTCAGGAAGGAGCGATGGCGGAAGGCGGCGTAACGCCGGTCAGGCGGTGTATGGGAATGGGATGTCATGGATACAGGCCCCGTTGCTTGCATTGGCCGGCGGGGCACTTCCCGGAAATGGGCGCTGTTCCGGCCAATGAAACTTATCAAAGTTCGGGGCGCGTATGCGTGAAAATCGGACCTGGATCAAGCGGTTTTCAAGCCGCTCGCCCGATTGCACGCGGACGTTACTGCCTCAGCGCGGCGGTGATGGCGTCGAGGCCGCCCTGTAATTCCGCCTCTTTCGGCCAGCCGAAACCGACGCGGAAGAAGCGCTTGGGCATATCGAACCAGTGGCCGGGACCGACATAGGTGCCGTGGTTTTCCAAGAGATTGACGTAGAAACGGTCGAGGTCGAAGTCTGGACTGACATTGAGCCTTGGAAATCCGACGACGCCGCCTTGTGGCCGCACCCAGTCGACCAGCGGCTCGCGGTCGATCCAATCTTGCACGATGTCGCGGCGTTTCGCCATCTCGGGCAGCAGCGCGGCCAGGAAAGCGTCGCGGCGCCCCAGCATGCCGCGCGCAATGCCTTCGTCGATGACGCTGCCGCAAATGCCGATCTGCTCCTTGGCGGCGAGGAAGCGCTCCTGCAGTTCGGCATCGCTGGTGATCAGCCAGCCAATGCGGATGCCGGGAATGCCGAAGGCTTTCGACAGCGACGAGACGCTGATCGCCTTGGGGCTGAGAGAAGCCGCCGCCGGCAGGCGCTGTCCATAGGAGAGGTCGCGATAGGTCTCGTCGACCAGCAGATGGCAGCCGCTCGCTTCGGCCAGCGCAATCAGCGCGTCGAGATCGGCCCGGCCCATCATGGTGCCGGTCGGGTTGTGCGGGCAGGTGACGCTGATCAGCTTGGTGTTCGGTTGCATGCTGGCGGCGACGCGGCCGAAATCGATGGCAAAGCCTGCGTCGAAATCGAGATCGACATAGGAGATGGCGCAGCCGATCGCCTTGGGGGTCTCGATGTTGGTGGCGTAGTTCGGCCGGACGACGACAAGGTGGTCGCGCTCCGACAGAAGCGAGGTCGAAATGATGAAGAGCGCGCCCGCCGCACCGGCGGTCACCAGAACATCGTCAGGCGAAATGCCGGAATCCTGCGCCGCGATCAGCGCCCGCAACTCCTTGTCGCCGCGATGCTCGCCGTAGAACAGCGTGAGATCCGGCAGCGACAGGCCGACGTCGGAGAGTTTCTGATCGGCGATCGAGCTTTCGGAGAGATTGAACCGAATGCGATCGTAGCCGTATTCCTCCGGCGCCTCTTTCTCGATCACCATTCTGGCGTAGTTCATGGCTGCTCCCCCAAAGTCCTGACACTCAGAGGTACAAGCCATAAAAGCACGAAGCCTGCCAAGGCTCATTCGCCGGCAGGCTTCTGTTCCAGTCGTCCAAACGATTGGCTCAGGGCCGAGGCGCTGATCCCACTCAGGCCGGAACTTTGGCCTTCCGACCCTTGGCTTTCGTCGGCGCGGCCACTGCAGCCTTGCGGCCGAGGCCGATCGACTTGGCCAGCTCGGAGCGCGACGCCGCGTAGTTGGGGGCAACCATCGGATAGTCGGCCGGCAGGCCCCATTTGGTACGATAGGCTTCCGGCGTCAGGTTGAAATGGACGCCGAGATGGCGCTTCAGCGATTTGAATTTTTTGCCGTCCTCGAGGCAGATGATGTAATCCGGCGTCACCGACCGCTTGGGATTGACGGCCGGGATCTGCGGCGCCGCCACTGGGGCCGGCGGCTGGCTGAGCCCGCCGATCGACGCCGCAACGCTGGCGATGAGATCGCTCAGGCCGGC
Organism: Mesorhizobium sp. LSHC412B00; assembly: GCF_000503035.1. Classification (NCBI taxonomy): domain Bacteria; kingdom Pseudomonadati; phylum Pseudomonadota; class Alphaproteobacteria; order Hyphomicrobiales; family Phyllobacteriaceae; genus Mesorhizobium; species Mesorhizobium sp. LSHC412B00. Next base: position 128,567 of record NZ_AYWB01000005.1, read on the forward strand.
AACGGGCAAGCGGTTCTTCTCGACGTAAGCGGACACGATATGGGCGGTAAGCTCGAGCAGGTCGATGTCCTTGTCAGAGTCGTTGCTGTCGTCGGCCAATTTATCTCTCCGTCGCTAGGGGGGTGGCGGAAACTCCCAGAGTGGTCCCAGCGGAGCCGGAAATCCGCTCTAGTCATTTGTCTTGCCGCATATGTGCGGTTGCGCCAGATGATTCCATCCGGTGCCACCGATCTAATCGCCAAATCTGCGTAACGCAATGACTTCGTATCGCGCCACACGTCATTTTGAACAACTATACTGAATTTTAATACTATCAGACGATCAGCGCCTTGTCGCGCCATAGTCGAAAACCGCCCTCGAAAGCGCGCGTATTGTCGCCGCGCCTGGATGTGCCGGGCAATTCATCCAGTCTGTCGACATTGCCGCCGCCGATGACGACATAATCCGGCTGCAGCGCCGCACGCAGCCGCCCGACGACGTCGAAAACGTATTTGTGCCATTTTTTCTTGCCGTATTTCTCCAGGCCGCGCTCGCCGACATAATCTTCGAAACTGCCGCCCTTGCGGTACGGCAGATGCGCCAGTTCCATCGGCTGGCCGACATTGTTGAGGATCATCGCCGCGCCCAGGCCGGTGCCGAGGCCGAGGAACAGCATGCGCCCGCCATCGTAGCTGCCGATCGCCTGCAGCAGCGCGTCGTTGACGACCTTGACCGGCTTGCCGAAGGCGGCAGCAAAATCGTAGCCGTCCCAGCCCTTGCCGAGGTTGGCGGGATCGAGCGAAGGCCTGTTGTGCCTGACCGGGCCGGGATAGCCCATCGAGATCACGTCATAGGCCAGCCCTTCGGCCAGCGTCTTCACCGTGGCGACCATTTGCTGCGGCGTCAGGTCCGGTCCGGAATCGGCCCGGCGCATCTCGCCGCCTGCGCTGGTGAGGATTTTCACATGCGAGCCGCCGACATCGATCGTCAGTACGATCGGTTCGGCCTTGGCCTTCGCGGGCCTGGCTGCCTTGGCTGCCTTGGCCATGTCGTTTCCTCCGCTCACTTGGCGCGTTCCCCGTTTCAGGGAAACGGGGAATGCTCCAACTCTTTGTTTTACGCAATTCCGGACGGAAAGACCGCTCGCACTTTTCGTGGAGTTGCTCAACTCGGATTGATCCAGCCGTTGGGCGGCCCGAAGCTGGCCATGGCGTCGGCAGGCCCCCAGGTCTTCGGCTCATACATATGCGGCGGCGTGGTGTCGCCGAGCACCGGGCCGACAATGCGCCAGGCAAGCTCGCTGGCATCCTGGCGGGTGAACAATTGGCCATTGCCGTTCATGGCATCGCCGATCAGCCGCTCATAGGGCGGCATGTCGCCCTTCGAATCGTCGAGCGCGGTGAGTTCGACCTGCTCGCCGACCATGTCGTCGCCGGGTGCCTTGCGTTGCGCGCCGATCGAGATCGCCACCTGCGGGTCGATGCGGAAGCGCACGTAATTGGCGTCGCTGGGCTTGATCGGATCGAAGACGTCCAGCGGCGGCCGCTTCAGCCGCACGATCACTTCGGTCACATGCACCGGCATGTTCTTGCCGGTGCGGATGAAGAAGGGCACGTCCTGCCAGCGCCAGGTGTCGACCATGAAGCGCACCGCGGCAAAGGTTTCGACCGGCGAGTTCGGCTTCACGCCGGGTTCAGCGAGATAGCCTGTGAACTGGCCGCGCACGACGTCGTCCTTGGTCAGCGTGCGGATGGCGCGCAGCACCTGCACCTTCTCGTCGATCAGATCGTCGGCCGAGCGGCCGACCGGCGGTTCCATGGCGAGCAGCAAAAGGATGTTGAGCAGATGGTTCTCGATCACATCGCGGATAGCGCCAACATCGTCATAGAATTTGCCACGGCCTTCGACGCCGAAGTCCTCGGCCATGGTGATCTGTACGCTTTCGACGAAGTTGCGGTTCCAGATCGGCTCGAGAAAGGAATTGGCAAAGCGGAAATAGAGCAGGTTCTGGATCGCCTCCTTGCCGAGATAGTGGTCGATGCGGAAGATCGACTGCTCTNCCATCAGCCGCGCGCCATGCGCGGTACCGGATTGCTCCAGCCCCTGGACGACGGTCTCGAACATGGTCGGCGGCACCGCCATATAGTGCAGCGGCCGCTGCGCCGAGCCGAGCGCCGTCTTCAGCTTCTCGAAGGTCGCGCCGTCGCGGTAGTCGCCGCTGACATAGCGCAGCAGATTGGCGAATTTGGCGAAGATCTTTTCGTCGATCTTGCCGACAGCGTTGACGATGCCGTCGCGGGCCCGCGCCTGCAATTGGTTGATGTCCCAGGCATCGAAGGCGACCCCGATCACCGGCTCGGTCAGCGTCCCCTTGGCTACCATCTGGTAGAGGGCCGGAAATATCTTCTTGTGGGCAAGGTCGCCGGTTGCTCCGAAGAGCACCAGCGTGTCGGACCGTTCCGGGCTCATCTTGCGCGTCTCCCCTGCGGCCTTCACTTGCCGGCCTTCGGCTTTTCGACATGGCCGCCAAAGGCATAGCGCATGGCCGACAGCAGCTTGTCGGCGAATTCGGATTCGCCCTGCGAGGAGAAGCGGTCGAACAAAGCCGAGGACAGAACCGGCGCCGGCACGCCGGTGTCGATCGCCGCCTTCAGCGTCCAGCGTCCTTCGCCGGAATCGGAGACGCGGCCGCCGAACTGGGCCAATGCCGGGTCGCTCTTCAGTGCGCCGGCGGTGAGGTCGAGCAGCCACGAGCCGATCACACTGCCATGGCGCCAGACCTCGGCCACTTGCGGCAGGTCGATGTCGAACTGATAGTATTGCGGGTTTTCCAAAGGGCTGGTCTCGGCGTCCGCCGTGCGCCGTCTTTTGCCGGCATTTGCCGATTTCAAAATGTTCATGCCTTCGGCATAGGCGGCCATGACGCCATACTCGATGCCGTTATGGATCATCTTGACGAAATGGCCGGCGCCGCTCGGTCCGCAATGCAGGTAGCCAAAGGGTGCGGTTCCACCCGCCTTGTCGGGCGTGGCGCCGACATCGGCGCCGGGCGCCAGCGTGGCGAAGATCGGGTCGAGGTGTTTGACCGCCGTGTCGGGGCCACCGATCATCAGGCAATAGCCGCGCTCCAAGCCCCAGACACCGCCGCTGGTGCCGACATCGACATAGTGCAGGCCCTTGGCCGCGAGCTCGGCCGCCTGGTCGACAGCGTCGTGATAATAGGAATTGCCGCCGTCGATGATGATATCGCCGGGCTCCATCAATGCTGCCATCTGGTCGGCGATCCTGCCGGTGATCGCCGCCGGCAGCATCAGCCAGGCGCTACGCGGCTTGGACAGCTTGCCGACGAACTCTTCCATGGAGGCGGCGCCGATGGCGCCATCGGCAACCAGGGCGGCAACGCTTGCCGGGTTGATGTCGTAGACGACGCATTCATGGCCGTCGCGCATCAGGCGGCGCACCATGTTGGCGCCCATCCTGCCCAGTCCCATCATTCCGATCTGCATGGTCTTGTCCTAGTCGCTTGAGGAAAGAAAATTGTGGGCGAGTTAGTTCTCAATGCCGACGGTGAAGTCGACATTCTCCCAACGGTCGCCGTCGGGCCAGAAAAAAGTGAAGACGATCGTATTACCTCGCGGAATATCGGCCACCGGCAGATCCGCCAGATGGACGCCAAAGACATTCACGGACGTGTTGATTTCATGGCTGGTCTGCCACTGGTCGCCGCTCCAGCGGATGAGTGCCGGCTGCAGCAGTTCAACCCGCAGCGTCTTGCCGGCTTCCAGGGTGCGCAGCCTGTTGTTGAAGCGCCATATCCTCAGCGGCGAGCCGGTCTTGTCCCTGACATAGCGCTTGACGCCTTGCGGCGGCATGTCGAAGACGGCGCCGTCGCGGAGCGAGCGCAACAGCTTGATGTGTTCCGAATGCGCCCAGACCAGCGGCATGGCGCTGCCCGACGGCCTGCCCAGCCACAATTCGCGCTCCGGTATGTCGGCGCCGTCCCAGACCTGTTCCGGCAGCAGACCGCCCACACCAGCCGAAGCCTCGAATGTCCTGAGCAGGCTTGCCGCCTTGTCCTTGTTACCGGCGGCCAGCTCGTAGTGGGCGCGTTCGCCGGCCAGCAACGGCCAGGGTCGGCCCTGGCCGTTGCTGTCGAAGGGGGCGCCGTCGGCGTGTTCGCCATAACCGTCGCTGGTGTAGCGGTACCATAGAGGCCCTTGCGGCAGGTCGCAGCGCAGTTGCGCGTCGATGATCTTGACCGTGCCGACGATGCGCGGATCGTCCGCGGCCCTGAGGCCGAAGCGGACTAGCGCCAGCGCGTCCGGGCTGACAATCGCTTCGGCCGGCTTGTCGGTATCGCCCGGCGGACGGTTCTTGATCGGTACGAAGCCGTCCTTCGGCGATGCGGCGCCTGAACCGTCGGCCGGCGCGATGCGGATGTAGTAGCCGTCGACGCCAGCCTCGTGGCACTCCGGTGTGCCGCTGACATAGGTCCAGCGCTCGATCTGGTCGTTCCAGCAATCCGCGACCTCGCGCAAATAGTTAGCCGGCTCCGGTTTGCCGTCAACGTCGAACAGATCGGCGGCGCCAAGCAGTGCCGATATTTCGACGGCGAGCGTGAATGGGCTGTAGCCGGCATCCTCTTCCCAGCGGTCCTGCCCGGTGACGGGACCATTGCGCACGACATAGGACGCTGCTTTCTCGACCATCGGCATGAAGGCGGCGAGCTTGGCGCGCGGCAGGTGGCCGGCGCGGTGCAGCGCATCGGCAAGCAGCAGTGGGAAGGCGCATTCGTCCATCTGGATGCCCGGCCAATAGAGCGAGCCGTCGAGCCACACATTTTGTGGCCAGTGGCCGTCCGGCTGCTGGATGGAACGGAGATAGGCGAGGATCTCAAGCGCCTGCGCCGGATCGCCGGCGGCGAGCAAGCCGCCCGCGGTTTCCACAAGGTCGCGCGGCCAGACCAGATGATAGCCGCCAAGGTCGTCGTCGCCCTTGCTCGCTCCCCACGGGATCGACAGGCTGGCAACGGCCGCGCCGGGCCTCGCCAGCGACAGGTGCGTCGCCAGCACCGCTGTGCTGACGCGGTAGGTGTTGAGGCCGGATGCATCATGGTGGTCGAGCGGCGTCAGGCCTGCCTGCCATTTCCGCCATTTCGCGACATAGGCCTTTGCCGCCGGCTCAAAACCGCGTTTCAGGCTGGCGGCGGCGTTTTCGGCCGCTTCATCCGGCGTCGCCCCAAACCCAAGCGCAAGCAAGGCTTCGCTGTTGGCTAAAGAAAAGCCGATCTCGCCGGTCAGCGCGACATTGCCGTCCTCCGCGCTTTGGCAGGTCGGATCGAGCCGGCCGGCGCGGCTGAGTTGCTGCCAGCCGTCGGAAAAGCCTGCATAGCCGGCCGAGCAGTCGCCCCAGGGCAGCGAGGAGGCAAGCGCCAAGCAGGCGCCGTGCCCGGACGCAAACAGCATCGGCTTGCCCTTGTGCTCGCCGATCCAGGCGGTGTTGCCCATGCCGGCATTGACCAGATGCGGCGCCAGCAGGGCGTAGACGCGGTAGTCCGTGGCCACGCCCTCGAGTGCCGTGAAGCTGATTTCCTGCAGCAGGGCCGGGCGCGCCGGATCCGCCAGGATGCGCTTTTCGATCCGGTAACGCGCCGTCGCGTTGACCAGCCGGTAGGCGGGCACGCCTTCCTCGAACGGCTCGATGGCATGCGTGGCGTCACGCTTCTCCTCGGAAAACCAGCCGCCGAGGCCGGTGACCAGCAGTCCCATGTCGCGCGTGCAGGCGCTGTCGAGGCCGGGATAGTAGACTTCATTGACGATGCCATGGCTGAGCGTGAACCAGACGCGACTCGCCGTTGAAAGCGCGGCACCTACGCCGCTCTTGGCGCTTGACGTCCAGCGCGCCGGAATTCCGGGCGCGCCCATTCTTTTGGGTGCACTGGGGGGAAGGGTCGGCGGCGTCGCTGCCATGCATGGTCTCCTGGGCCCTTCCCTAGACCAGCAGGCGAAGGCTTTTCAATCATCGCACCTGAAGTTGATCGCCAAAGCGTAACCGATCGCAGTTGACAAGCGAGCTCATCTGCATTTGTCTGACAATAGATAAAAAACAGGCAGCCAACGCCAAAACCATCAGCAACAGTCGGCGGGGCCGACAATCCATGGGAGGATTATGACATGAAGAAACTGCTCGTCCTGAGCGCTCTGGCGGCGATGCTCGCCTCGGGCACGGCGCTTGCCGACACCAGCGGCAAGAAGATCGCCTTCTCCAACAATTACGCCGGCAACTCGTGGCGTCAGGCGATGCTCGACAGCTACGGCATCGTCACCAAGAAGGCGGTTGAGGATAAGATCGTCGGCGCCGCCGACATCTTCACCACCGCCGACAAGGAAGTGCCGACCCAGGCTGCCCAGGTGCAGAACCTGATCCTACAGGGTTATGACGCCATCGTCATCAATGCCGCATCGCCGGATGCGCTGAACGGCGCCATCAAGCAGGCCTGCGATGCCGGCATCGTCGTCGTCTCCTTCGACGGGACCGTCACCGAACCTTGCGCCTACCGCGTCGTCGTCGACTTCAAGGACATGGGCAAGCAGGAAGTCGAGCAGATGGCCAAATTCCAGCCCACGGGCGGCAATTTGCTGGAAATCCGCGGCCTTGCCGGCACCTCGATCGACGATGCCATCCATGCCGGCATCCTCGAAGGCGTCGCCGCCCATCCCGAGTTCAAGATCGTCGGTTCGGTGACCGGCGACTGGGACCAGACGACGGCGCAGAAGGCGGTCGCGACGATCCTGCCTTCGTTGCCCGACATCGTCGGCATCGTCGACCAGGGCGGTGACGGTTATGGCGCGGCACAAGCCTTTGCCGCCGCAGGCAAGCCGCGTCCGACCATCATCATGGGCAACCGCCAGGACGAGCTGAAATGGTGGAAGGAGCAGAAGGACAAGGATGGCTACCAGACCTGGTCGGCCTCGATCGCGCCCGGCGTGTCGTCGCTGGCCTTCTGGGTGGCGCAGCAGGTGCTCGACGGCCGCACCGACATTCCGCATGACCTTTTGGTGCCGTATCTCGCCTTTACCCAGGACAATTTCGAGACCGAGCTGCCGAAAATCAAGGAGGGCGGCGTCGCCACCCACGAATACAGCCAGGAAGACGCAATCGCGGCGATCAAAGCCAATATCAAGTGATGCATTGCATTCATTGCCAGCGGCATGACCGACCGGATATCGTTGAGCATGCCTGAGGCCAATACGGACATCATCAGACTGGGCGGCGCCGAAAAACATTTCGGCGCCGCCCATTTGGACATCATCAGGCTGAACGGCGCCGAAAAACATTTCGGCGCCGTTCGGGCGCTTAACGGCGTCGACTTCCATGTTGTATCAGGCGAATGCGTCGGGCTGGTCGGCCACAACGGAGCCGGCAAATCGACGCTGATGCATATGGTGGCCGGTACGCTGCAGCCCGATGGCGGTGAGATCGCGGTGCGTGGCAATGCCGAAACNATGCCGAAACCGACTACTCGGTGGCGCGCGCGCTGAAACTCGGCATACGCTGCGTGTTCCAGGAACTGTCGCTCTGCCCTAACCTCAGTATCGCGGAGAATACGCGCATCAACCATCCGGCGCTCACCGGCTTCGGCTGGCGACGCAAGGCGGCTGCTCTCATTGCCGCCAAGCTGGACGAAATCTTTCCGGATCACGGCATCTCGGCAGACGACATTGCCGGCGATCTCTCCATCGGCCGGCGGCAGATGGTCGAGGTGGCGCGCGCCTTCACGGTGACGCGCGATCCGCTCGACCTGGTCATTCTCGACGAGCCGACCTCTTCGCTGGACGCGCATACTGCGGGCCAGCTGCTTGCCTTCGTGCGCCGTTTCGTAGCCACCGGGGGCAGCTGCATCCTGATCTCGCATGTGCTGGGCGAGGTGCTGCAGAATGCCGACCGCATCGTGGTCATGCGCGACGGCAAGGTGGTCGCCACGGACGTTGCAAAAGCGTTCGACCGCGACCGGCTGGTGGCCACCATGGGCGGCGCGGAAGCGCGCGAGAAGATCGCGGCGGAGATCGCCGCCAGGCCGGCGGCGGGCCCGCTCAGGGTGCGGGCGCGGCCCGAGCGGCAGCAGGATGGCAAGGAGCTTGTCGCTCGCGCCGGCGAGATCATCGGGCTTGCCGGGCTTGCCGGCCATGGCCAGACCGACCTGTTGCTGGCGATCTTTGCCGCCGCGACGCGTAGAAGGCTTGATATCGAGGTGACCGCCCCGGTGGCGCTGGTGGCCGGAGACCGCCAATCGGACGGCATTTTCCCGCAATGGTCTATTGCCGAAAACATCGGCATCCGCTCGCTGGCGCGGCTGCGCAAAGGGTTGCTGATCTCGCCGCAGCGCGAGGCCGAGCTTGCTGAGTTTTGGAAGCAGAAGATCGGCATCCGCACGCCTGACATGACCAACAACATCTTCTCGCTGTCCGGCGGCAACCAGCAGAAGGCGCTGTTTGCCCGCGCACTGGGTTCCGATGCGCAGATCGTGCTGATGGACGATCCGATGCGCGGCGTGGACATCGGCACCAAGCTTGAGGTCTACGATCTCGTGCGCGAGGAGGCGGCCAAGGGCCGGACCTTCCTCTGGTACACCACCGAGACCGAAGAGCTCGACAATTGCGACCACATCCATGTCTTCAAGAACGGCCGCATCGTCGCCAATCTCACGCGCGACGAGCTGACCGAGGAAAAGATCATCCAGTCCTCATTCGGCGACGCGGCCTGAGATGACGGCAGTCGCTCTCGGCCCTACGTCCTCGCCGCGCAGCAGCGCGGCCCGCGCGCGCCTGCTGCGCAGCCTGTTGCCGGCGCTGTCGCTGGCGCTGGTGGTTATCGCCATCGCCTGGCTCAACCCACGCGCCATCAGCTATTTCGGCTTCAGCCTGATGTTGAACCTCGCTATTCCGATCGCGCTGGCGACGATCGCCCAGATGTTCGTCATCGCCGGCAATGAGCTCGATCTGTCGATCGGCACCTTTGTCGGCTTTGTCGGCTGCGTCACCGCGACCTGGCTGAAGGACGCGCCGCTGCTCGGCGTGATCATCCTGCTCGGCTCCATAGGCGTTTATGCGCTGCTCGGCGCACTGATCCATCTGCGCAATCTGCCGTCGATCGTGGTGACGCTGGGCATGAGCTTCGTCTGGCAGGGGCTTGCCATTCTGGTGCTGCCCAAGCCCGGTGGCAAGGCGCCGGACTGGCTCTTGTCGCTGATGGCCTTCAAGCCGCCCTTCATTCCGTTCCCTATCATCGCCGCGCTGGCGATCGCAGCGGTGGTGCATTTTGGGCTGATGCGCACCTCCTATGGCGTCATCCTGCGGGGATCCGGCGGCAATCCGGCGGCGCTCAGGCGCGCTGGCTGGTCGCTGCTTCGAACCAAGATCGTGCTGTTTGCGCTGACCGGCCTATTCGGCGTTCTGTCCGGCATGGCGCTGATCGGCATCACCACCTCGGCCGACGCTAATATCGGCAATGGCTACACGCTGCTGGCGATCGCCGGCGTCATTCTCGGCGGCGGCGAGTTCGTCGGCGGCCGGGTGTCGCCGATCGGCACCGTGCTCGGCGCGCTGACACTGGCGCTGGCGGCATCGCCTCTGCTCACCTTCATGCACATTCCGCCGGATTGGCAGGTCGCCGCCAACGGCGCCATCCTGATCATCGTGCTGGCAGCCCGCGTCCTGATCAGCCGCAGGGAGAGGTAGCGATGACATTGGTTAAATCGCTTGTCGCCAAACCCTGGATCTGGTCGTTTATCGGCGCGATGTTCGTCTGGCTGGCGACCATCGCTTTCACCGGCGGCTATGGCGGCGGCGGCATGATCACGGCGGCACTTTCGCTTGCCGTGTTCACCGTCATCGTCGGCGTCGGCCAAATGTTCGTCATCACGCTCGGGCCAGGCAATGTCGACCTGTCGCTGCCGGCCAATATCGGGCTCGCCAGCGCCGTCGCCATGAAGGTCATGGGCGGCAGCGATTCCATGATCGTGGTCGGGCTGCTCGCCGCGCTCGCCTGCGGCGCTGCCATCGGTGCCGTCAACTATCTCCTGATCTGGGCGCTGAGGATCCCGCCGATCATCGCCACTCTGTCGGCCAGTTTCATCATCCAGTCGATCGACATCAGCTATGGGCGTGGCCTGCAGATCAAGCCGCCGCCCGGCTTTGCCGATTTTGCCAACTGGCAAATCCTGGGCATTCCAGTGCTGGCGATCCTTACCGTATTGTTCACCATCGGTGCGGCCATCGCCTTGCAGCGCATGATCTATGGCCGCTCGGTGCTGGCGATCGGCCAGAACATCCGCGCCGCGTGGCTTGCCGGCGTCAATGTCGGCCGCACCCGCTTCCTCACTTACACGCTGTCGGGCGCGCTCGGCGGCATGGACGGGGCGCTGCTCGCCGGCTATTTCCGCGGCGCAAATGTCGATATCGGCAACGAGTACCTGCTGGCCTCGATCGCCGTCGTCGTCATCGGCGGCACCTCGGTCGCCGGCGGCAAGGCCAATGTTCCCGGTGTCTGGGGCGCGGCGCTGTTCCTGGTGCTGCTTCTGACCATGCTCAACACGTTCGGCGTCAGTGCCGGCGTTCGGCTGTTGCTGACCGGGCTGATCATCGTCGGCGTCATCACCGTAGCCGGTGGCGAGAAGGCGGTACGCTAGCGCCGGCTCCTGCCAGCGACACCGCCAAATTTGACCATGTGGACAAAAGTCCGCACCCGTTCCATAGTTCCGCGTCTGATTTCGGAACAGCCGGCTCGACACGGCTGTCAAACAGAGGGGCACTAGATGGAAAACCGGAAAAACAAATCGCAATCGACCGGCCTGTCGCGGCGCGACGTGCTGGAACTCGGCGCACTTGGCCTGGCCGCAGCCATGCTGCCGGGTGCAGCCTTCGCCAAGGACAAGAAGCTGAAGGTGGCGGCGATCTTCGCCACGCCGATCGAGGAGCCGTGGGACAACCAGATCCACGTCGCCCTTCAGAAGGCCGAGAAGGAACTCGGCATCGAATACAAATGGTCGGAAAAGGTGCAGACCGCCGATTTCAGCCGCGTCATGCGCGAATATGCGCAAGGCGGGTATCAGCTGGTGCTGGGCGACGCCTTCGCCGCCGAGCGTGAATCGCGCCGCACGGCAAAGCAGTTCCCGAAGACGGCATGGCTGTTCGGCTCGGGCGCCGGGCCGGCCGAGCCCAATTTCGGCGTCTTCGACAACTGGATCCACGAGCCGGCCTACCTCTCCGGCATGATCGCCGGCAAGATGTCGAAGTCGGGCACGATCGGCGCGGTGGCGGCCATGGGCATTCCGGAAGTGAACCGGCTGGTCAACGCCTTCTTTGCCGGCGCCAAGGAGGTCAATCCCAACATCAAGAAGAAGGTCGCCTTCATTGGCTCGTTCTTCGATCCGCCCAAGGCCAAGGAAGCGGCGGTCGCCCAGATCGATGCCGGCGTCGATGTCATCTATGCGGAGCGCTTCGGCGTCATCGAGGCGGCGGTGGACAAGAAGATCCTCGCCATCTCCAACATGTCCGACCAGTCGAGCCTCGGCCCCGACACGGTCATAACCGGGCCGGTCTGGGACATGTATCCGACAGTCGAGCAGGCGATCAAGCTGGTCAAGGCCGGTGTCTTCACCGCGCAGGACTATGGCGATTTCTCGCGCATGGCCAAGGGCGGGTCGTTCCTGGCGCCCTACCATAAATTCGACAAGACGCTGCCGGCGGATGTGAAGGATCTGGTCGAGAAGAAGAAGGCCGAGATCCTGGAAGGCAATTTCCGGGTGGATGTGGATGAGAACACGCCGGTTTCGGATTAGCTCGGCGCACCCCCTCCCCCTTGAGGGGAGGGTGGCCCGCAGGGCCGGGTGGGGTCCTCCGCGAAGTGCTCCATCCTGCTAAGTCATGGGTTGAGGCAGTTGACGTGACCCCACCCGCCTCGCTTCGCTAGGCACCCTCCCCTCGAGGGGGAGGGGTATCTCCGCAGGAGCATCCTTGTCCGCCCCTCTCATCGAAATGCGCGGCATCACCAAGAGCTTCGGCGCCGTCAAGGCGAATGAGGCTGTCGATCTAAGCGTCGCCCCAGGTGAGATCCTCGGCCTGCTGGGCGAAAACGGCGCCGGCAAGACGACGCTGATGAATGTGCTGTTCGGCGCCTATGCGCCGGATGCCGGCGAAATTCTTATCCAGGGCAAGACCGTGCGGATCACCAGTTCGGCCGATGCGCTGGCCGCCGGCATCGGCATGGTGCACCAGCATTTTCATTTGGCGCCAAGGCTGACGGTCCTGGAAAACCTTCTGATTGGCATTCCCGGCAAATCCGGCCGCATCGACCGCGCCGGCGGACTTGCCCGGTTGTCCGACATCAGCCGTCAGCATGGGCTGACGCTGGACCCCAACCTGCCTGTCTCCGCGCTGTCGGTCGGCGAGCAGCAGCGGCTCGAAATCGTCAAGGCGCTGTTTCGCGGCGCCAGGCTGTTAATCCTCGACGAGCCGACGGCGGTGTTGGCGCCGGGCGAGGTCGACGGGCTGTTTTCGGCGCTGCGCTCGATGGCGGCGCAGGGGCTCGGCATCATCTTCATCTCGCATAAATTGAACGAGGTGCGGGCGCTCACCCATCGCTGCACCGTATTGCGGCACGGCCGCGTCGCCGGCCGTGTCGACGATCCGGCGAACACGACATCGGCAGAAATGGCGCAGCTGATGTGCGGCCATGAGATCGTGCCGCCGGCAAGAGGACCTTCGACCCCAGGCGCGGCGGTGCTGACGCTCGACGGTATTTCCACCTCACGGCATTCGGGGACGCCGCTGCGCGATGTATCGCTTGCCGTTCGCGCGGGCGAAATCCTCGGCATTGCCGGGGTCTCCGGCAATGGCCAGCGGGCGCTGGCCGAGGTGATTTCCGGCACGCGCGCGCCCGACGCCGGCGCGATGACGATAGCCGGCAAACCTGTTACGCGGTTCTCGCCGCGCGAGGTGCAGGCGCTCGGCCTTGGCCGCATCCCGGAAGACCGTATGACGACCGGGCTGGTCACCAATCTGCCGCTCGCCGATTCCATGGTGTTGCCGCGCATTGGTACTGCGGCTTTCAGCAGCCGGGGCCTGCTCAAGCCAGATGCGATCCGCGCCTTCGCCGAAGAACAGATCAAGGCCTATGACATCAGGTGCCCCGGGCCGATGACCCGCGCCGGCGCGCTGTCGGGCGGCAATCTGCAGAAGGCGCTGCTGGCGCGCGAACTGGCTTTCGACCCGAAGGTGCTGATCGTCTCGCAGCCGACGCGCGGCCTCGACATCGGTGCCGCCCGCTTCATCCACGAAAAATTCCTCGACATGCGCGCCAAGGGCTGTGGGATCATCGTCATCGGCGAGGATCTCGAAGAGCTGCTGGTGCTCTGCGACCGCATCGCGGTGATGTATGAGGGCCGCATCGCCGGCACGCTGGACAGCGCCGATGCGACCATCGCGCGGCTTGGGCTGCTGATGACCGGGGCGGAGGGCAGAGCCTAGATGGACTTTCTCACTCGGTTCCTCGCAGAAACCTCAAATAATACTGCCCGCTTTTGGCTGACTTTAAGCGTCAGCGCTGCCCCTCACCTGCCTGCCGGCATCCTCTCCCCGTATAGAGACGGGGAGAGGGGCTCTCACCCATGGTTTCGCCAATCACCACAGCTGCAAGAGGGGAGTTGCATAGGGCCCAGATCCCTTCTCCCCGTGTCTATACGGGGAGAAGGTGCCGGCAGGCGGATGAAGGGCGGCGCGACCGTCTGGGCGGCGGAGGGGCATAGCTGATGTTCCGCCTCGAAGCCCGCAGTTCCACCCCCGCCTGGTTCAATCTCGCTTTGCCGCTGCTGGCCATCGGCGCAGCGCTGGTCCTGTGCAGCGGCCTCATCGCGCTGGCCGGCGCCGGCGTGCTTGAGGCCTATGGCGTGATGCTGTCGGCCTCGTTCGGCGACAGCTATGCCATCACCGAAACGCTGGTGCGCGCCGCCCCGATGATCTTCACCGGGCTGGCTGTGGCCGTCGCCTTCCGGGCCAAATTCTGGAACATCGGCGCCGAGGGCCAATTGCTGGCCGGCGCCGTGGCCAGCTGCTTCGTCGGCGCCATCCCGATGCCGGGCGCGCTGGCGATCCTGTCGATGGCGCTGGCGGGCGCTGCTGCCGGTGCCGCGGTAGCGCTGGTGCCCGCGACGCTCAGGGTCAAATTCAAGGTGGACGACGTCGTCAGTTCGCTGCTGCTCAATTCGGTCATCTACTATGCGCTGATGGCGCTGATCGAGGGGCCGTGGAAGGACTCGTTCAGCGGCTATCCGATCTCGCCGCCGATCGAGGATTCGGCGAATTTCCCGGTGCTGCTCGAAGGCACAAGGCTGCATCTGGGTGTCATCGCCGCGTTGATCGCGGCCCCGTTGATCTGGTTCCTGATCGTGCGCACCACGCTCGGCTTCCGGATCAGGGTCACCGGCGAAAGCCCGGAAGCCGCCCGCTATGGCGGCATACATGTCGAGCGGGTGCTGATCTCGACGGCGCTGCTGTCGGGCGCGCTGGCCGGGCTTGCCGGCGTCGGCGAGGTCGGCGGCGTGCATTTCCAGGTGATGAGCGACATTTCGCCGGGCTATGGCTATTCCGGCATCGTCGTTGCCATGCTGGCCAGGCTCAATCCGCTCGGCGTCGTACCGGCGGCGATCTTCCTGGCCGCCGTGATGACCGGCGCCGAAGCGATGTCGCGCGCCACCGGCGTGCCGGCGTTCCTCAGCGATGTCATCCAGGGCACGGCGCTGCTCGCCATGCTGGTGGCGCTGCTGTTCACGGCCTATCGCATCCGCCGCGTCGGTGCCGCCTTATGAGCGCGGTGTTCGAACAGATCTTTCAGGTCGGCTTCCTCGCCGCCATTATCCGCATCGCCACGCCGCTGGCATTTGCCACGCTGGGCGAGATGTTCTCCGAGCGGGCCGGCGTGCTCAATCTCGGTATCGAAGGCATCATGCTGCTCTGCGCGATGACCGGCTTCACCGCCGCCAGCCTCAGCGGCAGCCTTTGGCTCGGCGTGCTGGCCGCGGTGTTGACCGGCATGGCGATGAGTGCGCTGCATGCGCTGTTCACCGTGGCGCTCGGCCTCAGCCAGCATGTCTGCGGCATCGGCGTTACTTTGTTCTCGTCCGGCCTTGCCTATTTCCTCTACCGTCTGACCTTCGGCCAGCAATCGGTGCCGCCCAGCATCAAGGGTTTTCAGACGGTGCCGATCCCGCTGCTGTCGGATATTCCGGTTCTGGGGTCAGCGGTTTTCAACCAGTTTGCGCTGGTCTACTTGGCAATCATTGCCATCCCGCTCGCTGCTTTCGTGCTCTACCGCACGCCTTGGGGGCTGTCGGTGCGGATGGTCGGCGAGAACCCGCGCGCCGCTGATTCCGCTGGGGTCAGCGTCATCGCCACGCGCTTCCAGGCGGTCATCCTCGGCGGTGCGCTGATGGGGCTTGCGGGCACCTTCCTCACCATGGCACAGTTCAACGCCTTCACCTTTGGTGTCGTGTCGGGCCGTGGCTGGGTGGCGATCGCGCTGGTCGTGTTCGGCCGCTGGGACCCGTGGCGCTCTGCGGGCGCGGCGCTGCTGTTCGCCTTCGTCGATGCGCTACAATTGCGCATGCAGGCGAGCGGCCTCGGGCATATTCCCTATGAGGCGTTCTTGATGCTGCCCTTTATTTTCACCATCGTCGCGATGGCCGTGATGTCACGCAACGCGGTTGCGCCGTCGGCGCTGCTGAAGCCGTTTCGACGAGAAGAGCGGTAAGGCGAGTAGGACTTGGCGCCCTTCCTCTCCCTCCGGGGGAAGAGGTGGCGCTGCGAAGCAGCGACGGAGCGGGGAACCACCTCGCCACTGTTGCCAACGGGTGCGCATGAATCTTCCTTGCGCCAAGGGTCGACCCCCACTCCGTCGAGCTGCGCTCGACACCTCTCCCCCGATCGACGGGGGAGAGGAAGGGCGCCAAGCCTGGGATACTCACATCGCCGTAAAACCATTATCGACAAACAGATGCGTGCCATTGACGAAGCTGGACTCATCGCTGGCGAGGTACAGCGCTGCCTTGGCCACTTCCTCCGGCTCACCGATGCGGCCCTGCTGTGCGGCCAATGCGGCGTCCGACACGTCGACGCCGAGCTTGCCGAGATCGGCGACCTCGCGCAGGCCGTGCGGCGTGCGGATGAAGCCGGGACAGACGGCGTTGCAGCGTATGTTGCGGTCGCGGAATTCGACTGCGATGGCGCGCGCGAACATGTGGCAGGCGCCCTTGGTGGTGTCGTAGAGCACCTCCATGGGTGTGGCCGCCACAGCCGAGATCGACGAGGTGCAGACGATCGAACCGCCACCGGCAGCGATCATGCCCGGCAACACGGCGCGCGTCATCAGGAACATCGAGCGGACATTGACCGCATGCAGCCAGTCCCATTCCTGCACTGTCGTCTCCAGGAACGGCTTTATCACGATGGTGCCGGCATGGTTGAACAACACCGTGGCCGGGCCGAGCCTGGCAGTCGCCGCCTTCACTGCGGCCTCGACCTGCGCCTCGTCCGAGACGTCGGCCACCCAGTGTTCGGCGATATGTCCCCGCGCGCGTATCGCCGCCGCAGTGGCTGCCGCCGCCTCGCCATTGCGGTCAATGATCGCCACCTTGGCGCCTTCGGCGGCGAACAATTCCGAGGCCGCTCCGCCCATTCCGGTCGCGCCGCCCGAGATGATTGCAATCTTGCCGGCTAGTCTTGTACCCATGTTCTGTTCCCCGTTCCCGATCGAAATAATCCGCATTTACGCCGGAATGGCGATGCTATCGCCTATGCAGACGTCGGCCAAGCTTGTCGCTCGCTTGTCTCCAACAGGGGTCTCCCAGCAATGCCAAACCAAATAACAAGGACTACTGAGAAAATCATTCTACATATCTCCAAAAAATAGCACTCGACAAAGTCTACTGATTTTATAGATTAATCCGCAAGACGGAGGTCGATATGTCCTATATCCAGAACGCCGAGACGGACCGCACCAGCCAGAGGCTGGCCAATAGCCAGGCTTTCCGCCCGGCCTATGCCGGCGCTTTCGCCTATCTCGTCTTTGCCCTTGCGTTCGTGTTCACCGGGGCAGTCGTGCTCGGCTTGATTCCCTGACCGATCAGGCCGAAAGGGTGGCGACCTAGCGCTTTCAGTGAGTGACCGGAGTTGATGAACCGAACGCGGACGCGCTTTGGCGCTGATGCTTGTTTTTACGCATGTCGTCGTCTCAAAACCGGGGGCGACATACATCCAACGTGATGGAGGAGATGGCAATGCCGATCGAGTTCACGCATGTTCCCGGTAAAACGCACGCCGCCGATGCCGGTTCGGCCGTACCGTTCTTCTATGATTTCGTCGAGACGGCGACCAAGCTGTCGCTGATCGAGGATTCCGGCTTCCAGAACATCGTCGTCGACGACCCGGCCGGGCTGTTGACCAATATGGACATCGCCGCCCAGGCGCTGGACCGCACCTCGTCGCTGGAAGTGGTGCTGACGCACTGGGCCGGCGTGATCGCGCCAGCCGTTGCGGCGCGGCAACTGGCGGCGCTCGACGCCAGGAGCGGCGGCCGGCTGGCGCTGAGGATGCTGAGCGAGCCGCTGGATGACGACGATGCCGAGACGCGTCCGGTCGGCCACACCGTGGTCTGGCAGCGCATCGACGAATATCTGGTGCTGCTGAAGCGGCTGTGGTCGAACGACCGGCCCTTCGACCATGAAGGTGCATTCTACAGCATCAAGGGTGGCTATGTGCCGCGCAAGGGGCCGCATGGCGTCGACGTGATCATCCGCATGGGTGGCCAGTCCGGCACCGCGCTCAAGGTCGCCGGCCGCCATGCCGACGTGTTTGAACTCACGGCTGGTTCGCTCGACGAGATCCGCCAGCTGATGGAACGGGCGCGCAGCGCCGCCGCCGAGCATGGCCGCGCCGGCAAGCTGCGTTTTGCGCTTCCGGTCCGGGTCCGCTCGGAGGGTGGCGCCTCTACCGTCGGCCACAAGGCGGTCGAACTTTCCGGACCACCGGCGCAGATCGCCCTGTCGCTGCTGCCCTATGCGGCGCTGGGCATCAGCGAGTTCATGATCGTCGGTGTCGACCGGCCGCGCGAGATCGCCAGCGTCGGCCGCGAGACGATCGCGCTCTTGCGCAACTCGCTGGCACGCCGGGAGGCGGAGGTGCCGCAGCCCGGCGCGTTTGCCTCGCGGGGCGGGTCGGATATTCACGCAGGGTGAATTTGCGGGTGGAATGAAAGCTATTTCGTAGCGTTCCGTCACACACCCCTCTGCCCGGCAGGGCAGAGGGGTGCTGTCCCGCCAGCGTCTAATCACCACTCAGCACTGCCAGCGCCTCCAGCACCGCGCCAGATTCCGTCAGCGCACCAAACACCCCGTCCTCCACCGTCACCATATGCAGCGCCGCGTCATGCGCGTATTGGTCGCCGCTGGCGCAGGCGTCGGCGATGGTCAGGCACTGGAAATTGAGGTCGCAGGCCTCGCGCAGCGTCGTGTGCACGCAGACATCGGTCGTGCAGCCGGAAAAGATCAGATGGGTGACGCCGCGTGCGCGCAGCACAAGCTCCAGATCCGTATAGGTGAAGGCGCTGTTGCAGGTCTTGTCGACGATGATGTCGTGCGGCGCGACGTCGATGTCGGCGACGATCTGGAAGCCAGGGCCGGAGCGCAGCAGCACGTCGGTGCCTTCGAGACCCGCCCGCTTGCGGCGCCATCTCTCGTACGGCGTCATGTCGGCCATGTCGCCGCGATATCCCTGCCTGGTGTAAATGATGGTGAGGCCGGCCGCGCGTGCCGCTGATATCAGTCGGTTGACTGTCGGCAGGATGGCGCGCAGCGGCGCGGGGTCATAACCCTTCCTGGCGAAATAGCCGGTCGGCGACAGGAAATCCTCTTGCAGGTCTATGACCAGCAGCGCGGTGTTTACCGGCACCAGCCGGCCGTCATAGGGGAAGTCGAACGGTGTCGCCTTGATCATCGCAGCCTGCCTCAATTGCTGCCCGGCATCGTGGCCCAGCAACCCTGCGGCCGTCCATCCCTCAGTGCAACGACGCCAGGCGAACCGACGCCAAGACGATGTGCCGTTGAGACATCGCGCCCATAATCGTTGGCCAAAAAAGTCATCTTGTTTGTTGACTAGTAAATTCATGTTTTATAGTCAAGCAGGGGCACTCGGCGGCCTGAATTATTTTCCAGCGGCCGTCCCGTGTTTGAGAGAAGCCAGAATCCGTGGCTGGAGTTTTCGGGGTCGAGATCGGGGGGTTCCCGCATCCCGTCACCGGCCAGCCGATCGGTTTGCAATGACGAAGCGAGGACGAAGCGTGTCCAGAAATGGTTTGTTGGCGGCGCTGGCCGCGGTCATGCTGTCGGCCGGCAGCGCTGCTGCGCAAGAGCGGCCAAACACGCAGCCCAGGGTGACGACGGTGCCCGCTGCAGCTCCCCAGTCGGCGCCAACTGTAGTCGAACAGCCCGCACCGGCTGCGCCTGTCCCGCCGGCTCCGCCAACTGCCGGGCAGGCGGCGCCGACCGCGCCACAGCCGGCAACCCAGCCCGGTGCATCCGCGCAGGCCGAGGCTTCGGCAATATCGCTGACGCTGCCGCACGATCTGTCGCCCTGGGGCATGTTCATGGCCGCCGACATCATCGTCAAGGCGGTGATGATCGGGTTGGCCTTCGCCTCGCTCGTCACCTGGACGGTCTGGCTGGCCAAATCGCTGGAGATTCTCTTCGGCAAGCTCGGCGCCCGGCGCGCTGCGCGCGCCATCGGCAATGCCGCCACACTGCGCCAGGCCGGGCGCTCGCTTGGCAACAGTGGCGGCCCCGGTGCGCTTTTGGTGCGGGCAGCCGAGGAAGAGACTGCCCTTTCGGCCGGTGCGCTCGGCCATGTTACCGGCGACGGGCTGAAGGAACGAGTGACGTCGCGCCTGTCGCGCATCGAGGCGGCGGCGGCGCGGCGCGTGTCGCGCGGCACCGGCGTGCTGGCGACGATCGGCTCGACGGCGCCCTTCGTGGGCTTGTTCGGCACCGTCTGGGGCATCATGAACGCCTTCATCGGCATCTCGCAGGCGCAGACCACCAACCTCGCGGTCGTCGCGCCCGGCATCGCCGAGGCGCTGCTCGCCACGGCGATGGGCCTGGTCGCGGCCATTCCCGCGGTGGTCATCTACAACGTCTTTGCGCGGTCGATAGCCGGCTACCGGCAGCTTCTTGCCGATGCCTCGGCCGGGGTCGAACGGCTGGTCAGCCGCGATCTCGATTTCCGCACGGTGCCGCAGGCGCCCGCGCTGGCGGCGGAGTGATGGGCCATGGCGGCTAGAATTCGCGAGGCTATCGACGGCGATCTCGAAGAAAACCACGAGATCAATGTCACCCCGTTCATCGACGTCATCCTGGTGCTGCTGATCATCTTCATGGTCGCTGCCCCCTTGGCGACAGTCGACGTCAATGTCGATCTGCCGGGTTCGACGGCGACGCCAGCACCCCGGCCGGAAACGCCGCTGTTCCTGACGCTGAAGGACGATCTGACGCTGGCGATCGGCAATGACAGCGTGCCGCGCCAGGCTTTCGCCGCGGTGCTCGACGGCAGAACCAAGGGCGACAAGCAGACCCGCATCTTCCTGCGTGCCGACAAGGCGGTCGGTTATGGCGAGCTGATGGAGGTGATGAACCTGCTGCGCGGCGCCGGTTATCTGAAGATCGCGCTGGTGGGGCTGGAGACGGTGCCGGCGGACGCATCCGCGGCGCACCCGGGCGCCGCCCCGTGACGCAACTGGCCGCCGCCCCCGCGGCCGACCCGCCGCGCGCCGGCGTGCGCGAAATTGGCTTGTGGGCGGCTGCGGCCATTGTCATTGTCGGCGCGCATGTCGCGTTCGTCTATGCCGTCCAGAGCTTCAGCCTGGCCAACATGGCCGATGGCGGCCCGCCGCCGGCTGTGGCTATCGAGCTGTCGCCGATGATGGTGGCGCCGGCGGTGCGGGTGGACTCAGCGGCCGACGTGGTGACGCCCGAGCCGCCGAACCAGATCGAGGAGGCGGTTGCCGAACTGAAGCCCGTCGTGGAGCCCGAGCCCGGTAAGCCGGAGCCGGTCACCGAGAAGAGGGAAGCGGCTCAACTCGATAAGACCGCTCCGATCGAGACGGCAGCGGCCGAGCAGCCCGATCAATCGCCGCCGCTGGATGAGGTGGTGCCCGACATCGTCCCGACCATAGCGCCGGATGTGGTCATTCCGCTGCCCCAGACCAAGCCGGCGGAGACCAAGCCGGTGGAGGCCAAGCCGATCGAGAAGGCGAAGAAGGCTGCCGAAAAACCCAAGCCGAAACCGAAAGAGAAGAAGGAAAAGGCCGCGCCGGCGAAAGCGGTCGTGACCGCCAGTGTCGATCAAAAGGCAGCGGCGAAGGCGTCGGCGCCGAAGGCTTCGCAATCGAGAGGATCATCAGTCAGTGCAAGCAAATGGAACTCCCAGCTGATCGGATGGATCAATCGGCACAAGCGCTACCCGAGCGCGGCAAGGTCGCGGCGCGCCGTGGGTACCGCAAATGTGACCTTCGTCGTCAGCGCTTCGGGCAAGGTGACCTCCGTCCGGCTGACACGATCTTCGGGGGACGCCGATCTCGATCGCGCCGCGCTCGGCATTCTGCAGGGTGCGACGGTGCCCGCGCCACCGCCTGAGAAGGCCGGTACGGCTGTCGTGGCGCCTTTGATGTTCACGCTGCGGAACTAGAAGCAGCCGGACAAGGCCGATCCCATGACCACGTACTTTCCCGCTTGACTGACCCGCCGGACCGAATACGCTAGCGCAAAATACCGGCCTTGGTCGCCGGGCGGCAAACATGCCTCGTATGCCTCGCCCTCCGGCGCTGGCTGCGGGGCATTGTCATTTCTGAGGATCGGTTTGAAACGGCGTATCGAGATCGGCATCCTGTATTCCCGCTCGGGCAGCTACCAGCTGGTCTCCGATGCGTGCCGGATGGGCGCCATGCGCGCCATCGCCGACATCAATGCCGATCGGAGCTATGGCATCGAACTGGTTCCGGTAGAGCGCGATCCGCAAAGTAATGCCGATCGCTACGCGACTTTGTGCGAGGACATTTTCAGGACCAGCAGCGCGCGCCATGTCGTCGGTTGCGTCACCTCGTGGAGCCGCAAGGAAACCATCCCGGTGCTGGAGAAGGCCGCCGGCATGCTCTGGTATGCCTGCCCCTATGAAGGGTTCGAGGCCAACGAGCATGTCGTCTACATGCACGCCTGCCCCAACCAGCATCTGGTTCCGCTGATGGCGCATGTCGTGCCGCGTTTCGGCGCCAACGGCTTCCTGCTCGGCTCGAACTACATTTGGGGCTGGGAGATGAACCGCGTGGCGCGCGACCTGATCGCGGATGCCGGCGGCAAAGTGCTGGGCGAGCGCTATCTGCGCATCGGCGAGACCGACGTGTCGCGGCTGATCGCGGAAATCCGGGCGACGAGGCCGAGCTTCATCCTCAACAATCTGATCGGCACCTCATCCTACGCCTTCCTGGCGGCTTACCGCGAGCTGGGCGATGAGGATGCGGCATTCAGGCCGGAAAACTGCCCCGTCATCTCCTGCAACCTCACCGAAGGCGAGTTGCCGGCGATCGGCGATACAGGGAAAGGGCATCTGTCGGTCGGGCCCTATTTCGCGCCCCGGCCGGCTGCCTTCGCTTCGTCCTTCGAGGCCTCCGCCTATGCCTCGGTGCAGGTGATGGCCGACGTGCTGTCGCGCGACACTGATGCCGGCCCGGCGGAATTTTCCAAAGCCTTCGCCGAGCGGCGCTTCTCCACCCGGCTCGGGCCGATCGCCATCGACGCCCACTCCCAGCACGCGACGCTGCCGGTGATCATCGGCCGGATCGCCGATGGCTTCTTCGAGGTCGTCAGCCAGGAGGATGAGGTCGCGCCGGATCCATATCTGTCGCGCTACGACCCCGCCAAGACGTTCGGCCGTCCGCGTCTGAGAGTGGTGTCATGACCCGGACGCGCATCCCCAATCTCGGCGGCGCGCGGGCTTTCATCCTGCATCGCCCGCATCCGACGGTGCAGGCCATCACCAGGCAATTGTCGGCCATCGGCCTGGCTACGATCGACTGCTGGCCGGAATTGCCGCCGGAAGCTCTCGCCGCCGATTTCGTCTTCTTCGATGCCGATCTCGGTTTCGACGAGCAATTCCCGTGGAAGCCGGGCGAGGCGCCGATGCCGCTGGTGGCGCTGATCGGTTCCGAGGCGCCGGGGCGTATCGAATGGGCGCTGTCGCACAAGGCCGATGCGCAGCTGCTGAAGCCGGTCGGCAATGCCGGCGTCTACAGCGCTCTGTTGATCGCGAGACAGAGTTTCGAGGCCCGAAAACATTTAGCCGGCGAGATAGCGTCGCTGCGCCAGCGCGTCGCCGAGCGCCAGACCATCGTGCGCGCGGTGACGGCCTTGTCGAAAGGCAGCGACGACGAGCGCGCCTATGCGCAGCTGCGTTCGCTGGCGATGAGCTGGCAGATCAGCGTCGAGGATGCCGCGCGTCGGATCGTGGCAATGACAAGCGAGGAAGCGACGGGGGAAGAAGGCGGCGATGACCAGTCCCATCGCGCCTGATCTACCGGTGCGCATGCCGGCAAAACCGCGCGCCGGTGTCTGGCGCCGGCTGGTGAAACGCCGCCTCGCGCTGCTCGGCCTGGTCATCGTCGCCATTGTCCTTGCCGGCGCTGTGCTGGCGCCCCGGCTGACCGGCTATGACCCCAACGAGCAGATGTTCGACGGCCTGACCATCGAGGGCTCGCCGCTGCCGCCCAGCGCCCAGTACTGGCTCGGCACCGACCTGCTCGGACGTGACCTCTTGACCCGCATCCTCTACGGCGCCCGCACCTCGCTCATCATCGGCATCGTCGCCAATGGCGTGGCGCTTTTGATCGGCACTTTGGTGGGCGTCACCGCAGGCTATTTCCGCGGCTGGATCGGCAGCGCGCTGATGCGCTTCACCGATCTGATGATGGCGTTCCCGGCGCTGCTGCTCGCCATCTGCCTGGCGGCAGTGTTTCAGCCGAGTCTCTGGATCGTCGCCATGGTCATCGCGCTGGTCAACTGGGTGCAGACGGCGCGTGTCATCTACACCGAGACATCGTCGCTGGCCGAACGCGAGTTCATCGATGCCGAGCGCAGCATCGGCGCCGGCGCGCCGCGCATCCTGTTTCGCCACATCCTGCCGCATCTCCTGCCCACCATCATCGTCTGGGGCACGCTCGGCATTTCCACCACGGTGCTGCTGGAGGCGACGCTTTCCTTTCTCGGCATCGGCGTGCAGCCGCCGACGGCGTCGTGGGGCAACATCATTTTCGAGAACCAGACCTATTTCCAGGCCGCGCCCTGGCTGGTGTTCTTCCCCGGCGCCGCAATCCTGGCGTTGGCGCTGGCCTTCAACCTGATCGGCGACGTATTGCGCGACATCCTCGATCCGACGCAAAGGGGCCGGGAATAATGGGGGGCCGGTCATGATCGCCTATCTCGGCCGCCGGCTGATCCAGTCGCTGCTCATCCTGCTTGGCGTCTCGCTGATCACTTTTGCGCTGCTCTACCTCTTGCCGGCCGACCCGGTGCGGCAGATTGCCGGCCGCAGTGCTACGCCGCAGACGGTGGAAAACATCCGCCAGCAACTCGGCCTCGACCAGCCTTTCGTGGTCCAGTATTGGCACTACCTGACGAAGCTCGTCAGCGGCGATCTTGGCCGCTCCTACATACAGCGCTCGGAGGTTACCGAGCTCATCGTCTCGCGGCTGCCGGCCAGCCTGCTTTTGATGGTAGGCGCCATCCTGTGCGAACTGCTGATCGGGCTCTCCATGGGGCTGATCGCCGCCGTCAAGCGCGGCTCCGCCACCGACCAGACCCTGATGGTGGCCTCCTTCGTCGGCGTCTCGGCGCCGCAATTCGTCGTCGGCCTGTTGCTGCTCTACGTCTTTGCCGTGCGGCTGAGCTGGTTTCCGATCGGCGGCTACGGCACATGGCGCCATCTGGTGCTGCCGTCGCTGACCATGGGCATACTCGGCGCCGGCTGGTATGCGCGCATGATGCGCTCCTCGATGATCGACGTGCTGCGCCAGGACTATGTCCGCACCGCGCGGGCCAAGGGCCTGGCGCGCAGCGCCATCATCTTTCGCCATGCATTGCCCAACGCCATCCTGCCGGTCATCGCCATGATCGGCATCGACATCGGCATCTTCATGGGCGGCATCGTCGTCGTCGAAAGCGTGTTCGGCTGGCCCGGCATCGGTCAGCTGGCGTGGCAGGCGATCCAGCGCGTCGACATTCCGATCATCATGGGCGTCACGCTGGTGTCGGCCTTCGCCATCGTGCTCGGCAATCTGCTCGCCGACATCATCGCGCCGTTCATCGATCCCCGCATCAAGCTCAGATGAAAATGAAACAGAGAAAGGGAACACAACAATGAAAAAGTTTCTCGCATCCACAGTCGCGGCATCCGCCTTGGCCCTCATGCTCGGCATGACAAGCG
Organism: Mesorhizobium sp. LSHC412B00; assembly: GCF_000503035.1. Classification (NCBI taxonomy): domain Bacteria; kingdom Pseudomonadati; phylum Pseudomonadota; class Alphaproteobacteria; order Hyphomicrobiales; family Phyllobacteriaceae; genus Mesorhizobium; species Mesorhizobium sp. LSHC412B00. The sequence continues at coordinate 154,117 of NZ_AYWB01000005.1, forward strand.
TCCGCGCCGAAGACACGGTCGATCCCAACGCCAAGCAAGGCGGCGCCATCACCATCACCTACAAGGACGATGTTGCGACCCTCGATCCGGCGATCGGCTATGACTGGCAGAACTGGTCGATGATCAAGAGCCTGTTCGATGGGCTGATGGATTACGAGCCAGGCACCACCAACCTGAAACCCGATCTGGCAGAAAGCTACGAGATTTCGCCCGACGGCCAGACCTTTACCTTCAAGCTGCGCCATGGCGTGAAATTCCACAATGGCCGCGATATGACGGCCGACGACGTGAAATATTCGCTCGACCGCGTCACCAATCCGAAGACGCAGAGCCCCGGCGCCGGCTTCTTCGGCTCGATCAAGGGCTATGACGATGTCGCCGCCGGCAAGGCCGAAGGCCTTTCCGGCGTCACCGTCGTCGATCCCTACACGGTGAAGTTCGAGCTGACCCGGCCCGACGCCACCTTCCTGCATGTCATGGCCATCAATTTCGCCCATGTCGTGCCGAAGGAAGAGGTCGAGAAATATGGCGCCGATTTCGGCAAGCATCCGGTGGGCACCGGCGCCTTCAAGCTCGCCGAGTGGACACTCGGCCAACGCATCGTCTTCGAGCGCAATGCGGATTACTGGCACAAGGGCCTGCCGCATCTCGACAAGATCACCTTCGAGATCGGCCAGGAACCGATCGTGGCGCTGCTGCGCTTGCAGAAGGGCGAGATCGATGTGCCCGGCGACGGCATTCCGCCGGCAAAATTCCAGGAGGTGATGGCCGATCCCGAGCAGAAGGCGCGCGTCGTCGAAGGCGGTCAGCTGCACACCGGCTACGTCACCATGAACACCACCATGGCGCCGTTCGACAATGTGAAGGTGCGTCAGGCCGTCAACATGGCGCTCAACAAGGCGCGCATCATCCAGATCATCAACGGCCGCGCCGTGCCGGCCAACCAGCCGCTGCCGCCGTCGATGCCGGGCTACGACAAGGAATACAAAGGTTATCCCTATGACGTAGCCAAGGCCAAGGCGCTGCTGGCCGAGGCCGGTCATTCCGATGGTTTCGACACGCAGCTGTTCGCCATGAACACCGATCCCAACCCGCGCATTGCCCAGGCGATCCAGCAGGACCTGGCGGCCATCGGCATCAAGGCCAGCATCCAGTCGCTGGCGCAGGCCAATGTCATCGCCGCCGGCGGTGACAAGGCCGGCGCGCCGATGATCTGGTCGGGCGGCATGGCCTGGATCGCCGACTTCCCCGATCCGTCGAATTTCTACGGCCCGATCCTCGGCTGCGCCGGCGCGGTGCCGGGCGGCTGGAACTGGTCGTGGTACTGCAATAAGGACCTCGACGCCAAGGCGGCCGAGGCGGATTCTGTGGTCGACCCGGCAAAGGCCGGCGAACGCGACAAGATGTGGAGCGCCATCTACGACAAGGTGATGGAAGACGCGCCCTGGGCGCCGGTCTTCAACGAACAGCGCTTCACCATGAAATCCGCCCGAATGGGCGGCGCCGACAACCTCTATGTCGACCCGGTCCATATCCCGATCAACTATGACAATGTGTACGTAAAAGATGTGCAATAGCTGCGACTACACCATCCATGGGCGCCATCACCATTTCGGCTGGGACAATTCCTTTATCCCGGCCGAGCGGGTGGCGCCCGGCGCGACCATCGAGTTCCAGTGCCTCGATGCCGCCGGCGGCCAGCTGAACGCCGACAGCACGGTCGCCGAAATCGTCAAGCTCGACTTCGCCGGGGTCAACCCGGTGACCGGGCCGATCTTCGTCGAGGGCGCCGAGCCGGGTGACGCGCTCAAGGTGACGATCGAGATGTTCAAACCGTCCGGCTTCGGTTGGACGGCGAACATTCCCGGTTTCGGCCTGCTCGCCGATGACTTCACGGAACCGGCGCTGAACATCTGGAAATACGATGCAGCCGCGCTCGAACCGGCGCTGTTCGGGAAAAACGCGCGCGTGCCACTGAAGCCGTTCGCCGGCACCATCGGCAATGCGCCGGCTGAGATGGGGCTTCACTCGGTGGTGCCGCCACGGCGGGTCGGCGGCAATCTCGACATCCGCGATCTCGCTGCCGGCACGACGCTCTATCTGCCGGTTGAGGTGGCCGGCGCGCTGTTCTCGGTCGGCGATACGCACGCCGCACAAGGCGATGGCGAGGTCTGCGGCACGGCGATCGAGAGCCCGATGGACGTCGAGCTCAAGCTCGACCTTGTCAAGGACGCCAGGCTGAAGACGCCGCGCTTCACCACGCCGGGCCCGGTGACGCGCCATCTCGACGCCAAGGGTTACGAGGTGACGACGGGGATTGGGCCGGATCTGATGGCGGGCGCGAAGGAGGCGGTGGCGCAGATGGTCGATCTGCTCGCTGGGCGTTACCAGATCGATCCGGTCGAGGCCTATATGCTGGCCTCGGTGTGTGGTGATCTGCGCATCAGCGAGATCGTCGACATGCCGAATTGGGTGGTGTCGTTCTATTTTCCGCGTTGCGTGTTTGAATGATGTCAGGTCGGCGCTGCACCCCCACCCCGCTGCTTCGCAGCGACCCTCCCCACAAGGCGGAGGGTAAAGCGCTGCCGCCCTACCTCCCCCTTGTGGGGAGGTCGGACCGGACGTCCGGGTGGGGGGCAGCGCCAAGGTTTGTGCGAATGGTGCGACGGAACCAATCCGTCGCAGGGCTCCACCCACAATGACCCTCGCCGACACCCCCGTCCTCTCCATCGCCAACCTCTCCGTCAGCGTGCGCGGCGAGGACGGCGAGCGCAATGTAGTCTCCAACCTGTCGCTGACGCTGGCGCGCGGTGAGACGCTTTGCATTGCCGGCGAATCCGGCTCCGGCAAGTCGATGACCGCGCTGGCGATCATGCAGCTTTTGCCGCAGCCGGCGGCGCGCATATCGTCAGGCATGATCCGTCTTCGGGATGGGAATCGGGGCGACACCGACCTAGCAACCCTCGACGAACGCCAGATGCGGCGCATTCGCGGCGACCGCATCGCCATGATCTTCCAGGAGCCGATGACCTCGCTCAATCCGGTGCTGTCGATCGGCCGGCAACTGACCGAATCCATCGAAGCGCATACCAGCCTGTCGTCGGCGCAAGCCCGCCAGCGCGCGATCGAGGCGTTGAAGGCGGTGCGCATTTCGGAGGCGGAAAGCCGGCTAAAGCAGTTTCCGCACGAACTCTCCGGCGGCATGCGCCAGCGGGTGATGATCGCCATGGCGCTGGCGCTCGAGCCCGACGTGCTGATCGCCGATGAGCCGACGACGGCGCTCGACGTCACCGTGCAAGGCGAAGTGCTGGAGCTGTTGCGCGACCTGCAGCGCCAGCATGGCACCAGCGTCATCCTGATCACCCACGATATGGGCGTGGTTGCCGAAATGGCCGACCGGGTCATCGTCATGCGCGACGGCCGCATGGTCGAAGAAGGCACGACATCGGATATTTTTGCCCGCCCGCAGGCCGACTATACGCGCGAACTGCTGGCTGCCGTGCCGCGCATCGGCAGTGGTGTCGGTCGACAGAAATCCAGGGATGCGATTGACGTCTTGAAACCGGCCAATGTCGCCGAGGTCAACGACCTGCATGTCCGCTTCGATCTGCGTGGCGGCATCTTTGGCCGGGTCACCCGCCGCGTCCACGCCGTCGAGGGCGTCAGCTTCTCGATCGCGCCCAACGAAACGCTTGCTCTGGTCGGCGAATCCGGCTGCGGCAAGTCGACGACCGCCAAGGCGCTGGCCGGACTGGCGCCGTATAGCGGCGACATCGTCATTGGCGGGCGCAATCTCTCCGGTCTTGGCCGCGACGAGCGCAAGGCGGTGCGCCGTGACGTCCAGATGATTTTCCAGGATCCCTTCGCTTCGCTCGATCCGCGCATGCGCGTCGGCGAGCTCGTCGCCGAGCCGCTGGTGATCCATGGCATCGCCTCCAAGGACGAGCGCCGCGAACGGGTGGGGGCGCTGTTCGAGCGTGTCGGCCTGTCGGCCGACCAGATGGAGCTTTACCCGCACGAATTCTCCGGTGGCCAGCGCCAGCGCGTCTGCATCGCCCGAGCGCTGGCGCTACGACCAAAACTGATCATCGCTGACGAAAGCGTCTCCGCGCTCGACGTCTCGGTGCAGGCGCGTGTGCTCGATTTGCTGAAGGAATTGCAGCGCGAATTCGGCGTCGCCTATCTCTTCATCTCGCACGACATGGCGGTGGTCGAGAACATTTCCGACCGCGTTGCCGTCATGTATCTCGGCCAGATCGTCGAGATGGGCACGCGCGACCAGGTGTTTTCCAACCCGCGCCATCCCTACACCAGGCGGCTGATCGACGCCGTGCCGGTGCCCGATCCGGCGCAGCGCAGAACGCGCTTCGCGCGCCTCGACCAGGAAATCCCGAGCGCCACCCGCAGGATCGAGGAGGCGCCGCTGAAGCTGGCGCTGAACGATGTCGGCGGCGGCCATCTGGTTGCTGCGGAAAGCTGAGCCCGCACTGGCTGGCAGCTGTTCTTTTACTTTGTTGAGTACAACCAAGAACTGCCGTCTCGGGTTTACCGCGTCTTAGGTGAACGGCGGCCACTATACGGTCGGAGTTCTTGCCACGGGGAAAAATAGTGCTCAAGGCGGTTCTGCAGCTGCTGCCGGGTCGGTTCATGGATGTGCGCATGCGCGTATCCGCCGACTACGAGACGCGCGTCGTGGAGCGGCCCGGGCGCTGGATGAAGGCTGCCGAACTGGAGCAGCTGAGCAGCGATCTGCGGCTGGTAGCGTCCAAGACACTGAAGTTCGGCAGCCTGACCTATGGCGTGTTTTCCGGCGACCTCAGCCGGCTGGAACATTCCATCATCACCATTGTCTACCGGCGCAGCGACCGGCAGCCGATCGCCTTCAACTCGCTGGCGCTGATGGAGATATCGCTCGCCGGCAAGCCCTATGAAGTCTTGCACCTCGGTTTGGTCATGATCGATCCCGACGAGCGCAGCCGCGGGCTGAGCTGGATCCTCTACGGCCTGACCTGCTTCCTGATGTTTTTGCGCAATCAACTGCGGCCGATCTGGATTTCCAATGTCACCCAGGTACCCGCTGTCGTCGGCATGGTCGCGGAGGCGTTCAGCAATGTGTTCCCAGGACCGCATGCCGGCGCGCGCCGCTCGCTTACCCATGTGCTTCTGGCGCGGCAGATCATGGCGCGCCATCGCCATGTCTTCGGTGTCGGCCCCGAAGCTGGTTTCGACGAAGAGCGCTTCGTCATCACCAACGCCTATACGGGCGGCTCGGACGATCTGAAGAAGACCTTCGACGAGGCGGCCAAGCACCGCGTCGAGACCTTTAACGAGTTCTGCCGCAAGGAACTCGACTACACGCGCGGCGATGATGTGCTGCAGATCGGACAGATGAGCTTTCAGTCGGCGCGCACCTATCTCGCCGACGCGGTTCCGCGCGGCTCGCTTGCCGCCCTTGCGGTAGCAGGTGCGGCGGCCACGCTGCAGCGGCTGGTTTTGCCGGTGGTACACTGGGCGGATAGCAGCCGCCAATGGAATGTGCTGAGACCATGGACACGCTGATGGCTTCATCCGTGATGATGCCTGGGTGTGAGCTGATGGGCGCTGACCGATGAACCTCGACGACACGCTCGTGGCCGACACCATCACCTCGCTGGCGGCGCTGTTCGGGCTGCTGATCGTGATATCGGTCGTCGGCGGGCGCGACACCGGCGATCCGCTGTCGCGGCGTTTTCTGTTCGGTTTGCGGGTGCTGACGGTTCTGCTCGCCTGCCGCATCCTCGACTGGACTACCGGCCTCGCACTCTTCCGCTTCGTCACCATCGCGGCGGCGGGCCTGCTGCCGCTGGCCGCACTGCTGCTGACCGAGGGGCTGTTGCGCCGGCATGCGCCGTTTGCGCTAAAGTTCTTTGCCGCCGGCGGCGCCCTGCTGTTTGTACTGCTGGCGCCGATCCCGGAACGCTTTGCCGAGCCATGGCGGATGGCGGTACTACTTGCCTTCCAGTTCGGAGGTTTTCTCGCCATCGGCTGGCTGGTGACGACGCGCGATCGCGACAGCCTGTCGGCGGCCGAAAACCGCACGGTCGAGCGCATGGCGCTGTCGCTGCTGTTGATCATTCCGTTCATGGTCACCGACTACCGGCCCGGCCTGTTCGAAGTGCCGGTTCGGCTTGGCGGCATCGCCATCCTGTTCCTGTGCTGGCTGACGATCGGCCTTGGACGCGCCAGCCTCGGCCATCGCGACACGATCGGCGCCTTTACCGTGATTACGCTGAGCTCGGTTTTCGCCGGGCTGGCGCTGGGCGGCATCGACGATCTCGGCTGGCGCGGCAGTGTGCAGGGCGTGGTGATCGTGCTGTCGGCGACGCTGCTGGCAGTCATCTACAATGACAGCGTCAGCCTCACCGCGGAGAAGCGCCGCGACTCGTTGCTGAAGCACATGGCCGAGGGTGATCTCACCGACTCGGCGCGCTTCCTGCGCGGCCTGCAGAGCCATATCCTTGTCGACGGCGCGCTGATCCTGCCGGCAGGGGACCTCGGCGACTTCGACCTGAAGGTGCTGGCCCGTGCACTGGAGCAGGAGCCCGTGCGCTCGCTCGCCGATACGCAGCCGGGGGCGCCAGTCGACCAGGATATACGCGAGCAGCTGGCATGGCTGTTCGAGAAATTTGAGGCGACCCATGTGCTGCTGGCGACGCTCGAGCCGTTGACCGTGGTGGCGCTCAACATGCCGGCGCTGGCATCGTCGCCGGGCGTGGAAATGGAGCTGCGGGCAGTCCAGCGCATGGCGATGCTGATCTCGCAGCGGCATGCGAAGGGTTGATCATACTGAACGGGCCGGCTCTTGCGTCGGCCCGTTGCCGTAGCCGGGTCAGGCGGCCTTGGTCTTCAAGGCCTCTTCGTCGCGCACCATTTTTGTCACGGCGGCGAAGTCGAGCTTGCCGGAGCCAAGGACCGGTACCTTTGAGACCACCCGCACTTCGGCCGGGACCATCAGGTCCATGGCGCCGTTGGCCTTGGCGTAGGCGAGGAATTCCGCTCGTGTGGCGCCGGATGCCTCAGTGATGAGGATCAGCTTTTCGCCCTTGCGCGCGTCGGGCACCGTGGCGACCGCCGACAGCGAGCCCTTCCACAATTCGCCGGCCAGCGCTTCGACAGCGGCGAGCGAGATCATCTCGCCGCCGATCTTGGCGAAGCGCTTGGCGCGGCCCCGAATGGTGATGAAGCCGCCTTCGTCGATAGCGACGACGTCGCCCGTATCATGCCAGCCGTCGTCGAGCGGTTCGAGCACGCCGGGCTTCTCGGCCCGGAGATAACCGGCCATGACATTGGGGCCGCGCACGAACAGCCGGCCGCCTTCGTCGACGCCGGGGACCGGATCGAGGCGGTATTCCATGCCGGGCATGATCTTGCCGACGGTTCCAGAGCGATTGTACATCGGCGTGTTGATGGAGATCACCGGCGCCGTCTCGGTGACGCCGTAGCCCTCGAGGATGCGTAGGCCGAACTTCTCCATATACGTCATGCGCGTCGCTGTCTTGACCGGTTCCGCGCCGGCAAAACAGTAGCGTATCGAGCGGAAGTCGTAGGGGTGCGCGGTGCGCGCGTAGCCGGAGAGGAAGGTGTCGGTGCCGAAGATGATCGTCGCGTTCGAGCCGTAGATCAGTTCCGGCACGAGGCGGTAGTGCAGCGGCGAGGGGTAGAAATAGACCGGCACGCCGGAGATCAACGGCAGCACCGTGCCCGCGGTCATGCCGAAGGAGTGGAAGATCGGCAGCACGTTGAACACCTTGTCGCCCGAATGGAAGTCGATACGCGACGCCGCCTGGGCGGCGTTGGCCAGGATGTTGCGGTGCGTCAGAACGACGCCCTTCGGCGTACCTTCCGAACCCGAGGTGAACAGGATCACCGCCGCATCGCCGGGCTTGCGTTTCGCGCGCGGCGTCGACTTGCGCAGCAAGCCGAGCAGCTTATCCTTGAGACTGATGGTCTTTCTGAGATCGTCGAGCCACACGATGTCGACCGAGCGACCGAGTTCCTCGACTACAGCGCCGAGCTTTGCCTGTTCGACAAACGCGCGGGACGTCAGCACGGTGCGGACTTCGGCGGCCTTGCAAGCGGACAGAATATTGGCAGCACCTGCGGTGAAGTTCATCATCGCCGGAACCTTGCCGGCGGACATGACGCCGAGCAGTGTCGCGCAAGAGCCGTTGGCGTTGGGCAGCATGATGCCCAGCGTCTGCTGGTCGGCATAAAGGTTCTGGAACTTCTCACCAAGCACGGCGGCAGCCGTGAGCAGCTTGCTGTAGCTGAGAGAACCGGTGGCCGGATCCTGAACTGCGAGCTGTTTCATGCCGCGTTCGTTCGCCGTCTCGATGATCTTTTCAAGTACGGTCTTGTCGATGTCCTGGGTGCGGAAAACGAGATCCGACATCACCTGGTAGAGCGCGGAACCCGCCGCGGCGCGGCGCTTGCGGCCCTTCAGCTCTTGCGGCACCTCGAGCTTGACCGGTTCCAGAATGGTCACCTTGACCTTCGGGAACAGGCGGCGGCGCACATGCTGCGAGCTCAGCCGCGAGAAGTAGGTCTTCTCCAGCCCGTCGATGCGCACCGGCACAACCATCGAGCCGGTCTTGTCGGCAACCATGGCGGCGCCGTCATAGACCTTCATCAGGCCGCCGGTCACGGTGATGCGTCCCTCCGGGAAGATCACCAGCGGGTCGCCGCCCTGCACGATCTTGATCAGCGTGCGGGTCGACATCGGCTTGGCCGGGTTGAGCGGCAAAGCGCGGGCAAGTTTCATGAACGGCTTCATCCACCAAGCCTGGGCAATGGTGTAGTCGATGGCGAAGACCGGTTCCTCATCGGTCAGCGTCAAGGCGAGCGGACCGTCGAGGAAGCTGACATGGTTGAGCGCCAGGATCGGCGCCTTGCCGGCCGCCTTGAGGTTTTCCATGCCCTCGACTTCGAGGCGCAGGAAAGCGCGGAACAGGATGGAGACGAAGTCACGGAAGGGGTTCGTCGGCAAATATTTCAGCATCAGCCAGGCGGCAATCGCATTGGCCGCGACGAGGCCGAACAGGATGCCGCCGGTCGAGACCTTCGTCTGGATCAGGGCCATGATGATGCCGCCCCCAGTCATGAAGCCGGCATTGACGATACTGACGGCGGCGACGACCCGGGCGCGCCGCGCTTCGGGCGACCAGGCCTGCACGGCGGCGAAGGTCGGCACCACCAGGAAAGCGGCTGCAATGGCCATGCCGGCGAGGTCGATGGCGACGCGGATCGTGTTTGGGCCGGCGAAGAATGCGCCAAGGGTTTCCGCCTGGGGCGACGGCGTCATGCCGGAGATGGTCCAGGCGAGATGCAGGCCGAACAGGGCGAGCAGCGCCGTGCCGACCGGTGCCGGCAACAGCACGATGCGGCCCTGCGACATCCAGGCGGCGATGGCCGAACCGATGGCGATCGAGACGGCGAACACGGCGAGGTAGACGGTGACGGCCATTTCGTTGCCGCCGAGCGAATCCTTGATCAGGACCGGCAGGAGCGAGAGCACGATGGCGCCGATCAGCCAGAACCACGACGTCATCAGGCCGGCGCGCCAGATGCGCGTGTCGGTGCGCAATTCGGCGACCTGGCGCCAGGTCGAGCGGAAGATGTTCTTGTCGATGACAAGGTCGGGCGCCGCCGAACCGGTGGACGGGATGTAGCGGCTGACGAGCCAGCAACCGACGGCGAGCGCCATCATGATCGGTCCGAACACCGCGACGCCGATGCCATCGGCGGAAACGACGCCGCCGGCTATGGTGCCGCCGAGAATCGCGGCAAACGTGGCTGACTCGATCCAGGCGTTGGCCTTGGGCAGTTCCTTGCGTTCGAGGTGATCGGGCAGGATTCCGTATTTGATCGGTCCGAACAGCGCCGAGATAATGCCGAACATCAACAACGCCGTCATCAGCACGGGAATGGACGACAGGGCGATGCCGACGACGGAGACACCCGCCGCGGCGATCTCGGCGAATTTCAGACGCTTGGCTATGAGCGCCTTGTCGAAGCGGTCGGCGAGCTCGCCGCCGAGCGCCGACAGGAGCAGGAAGGGGGCCATGAAGACGGCGCCCGCCAAGGTGACCAGTGATGCCGCCTGGTCCGCCGCCAGCGTGAACAGAATAAGGAACACCAGCGTGTTCTTGAGGAAATTATCGTTGAAGGCGGACAGGAACTGCGTCCAGAACAAGGGCGCAAAGCGCCTGGACGTCATCAGATGAGCTGTCGGTCGGTTGATCGGGGCGATTTCCATAGCGGCGACTTCCATTGGGCAAGACCGATTAAAATCCTGGCTGGATTGATCAGCGGTCTTGCGCGTTGAGCCTTGTTTAGCGGGAACCCGGTTACACTTCGTTACTGCGGCTGACTTCCATCAGCAACTTCTCGGTCTTGGCGTCTTCCAGCCGGTTGATGAAGCGGCTTGCCTCTTCCGAGTCGCGCAGCGTCTTGGTGATGGTGATCGAGGTGTGCACGAGCATGATGGCGGCCATCGCATAAAACCCCTTGGCGGCGAAGCTCGCCTCCATGAAGTAGATGCCGCCGGCCATCATTGTGGTGGCAACGGCGAAACTGGCCATGGTGAAGGTCTTCCAGGCGCTTGAGTCCTTGGGGGAATAGGTGTTCGGGGTCATCGATATGGTCCTTTCGTTTCAAGGTTAGGTTGGTTGGGCGTGGGTCTGTTTCAGGCTGGATACAATCAGGCCGGCTTGGTCATGGTCTTCGTGAGCCGTTCGAGCACGGCGTCGGCGCTGCTTCTCAGCGGCGCGCCGCAGCCGGCGGCCGCAAGCTTCTCTGAGACCGCGGCAGGATCGCCCGACTGTTCCATCTCGGCCATGGCGGCCGCGGTGGCGTCGATCTGCTTTTGCCTGGTGCGCAGGCGCAGCAGCGTCTCCTCGGCGTCCCTGAGCGCCGACAGGCTGGAGCCGGGCGCGCTTTCTCGCAGGCGCTGGGTCGAGTCGACCGCGGCAACGATGCGCTGGCCGCGCTGCAATTCGCGCAGGCGCATTTCGGAGACGCGAATGATCCGCTTGAGACGCTCGATCTCGGTGCCGAAGCTCTTCTGCGCCTCGCTGGAGGCGTCGCGTTCGGCTTCCAGCATGGCGATGGTTTCGGCGGCTTCGCGGGCCAGTTCATTCTGTCCCTGCTCGATCGCGGCGATCGTGCGCTTCTCCAAATCGTCGATGCGGACGACCAGTTTCTTGAACTGCACGACTTCCTGTTCGTTCTGGGCGATGGCAATGGCGACCGCCCGGCGGGCGGCGGCGATAGCGTCGGCGCAATCGCGGATCTGCTGGCGCAGGATCACCAGCGCGTTGCGGTCGACAACCGTCTCGGCGGCTTCATAGCTTCGGCCGCGGACGAGAGCAAAAAACTGTTTCAACATTCTCGTTTCTCCTCTATGAACGTTGTTCACGAATGCAACGTAACACATCGTGAACGGCGTTCAAGACAAAAATGAACGACGTTCATAAATTTCGTATAGGGAAGGTTAATGACCGCAAAACGGGACGCCAAACGCGAGGATCTCAAGGGCAGGCTGATCGAGGCGGCGCAAGCGCGCATTCAAGCCTCGGGCCTCGCCGGCTTGCGTGCGCGTGACATTACGGCGGATGCCGGCTGCGCGCTGGGTGCGCTCTACACCGCCTTCGCCGACCTGGACGAGCTCATCCTGCACGTCAACTCGATCACGCTGGCAAGACTTGGGGCGGCGTTGGAACAGGAGGCGACCGGCGCGGCCGAGCCAAGGGCCAAGCTGAGGGCTCTGGCCAAAGCCTATCTCTCTTTCGCGCGCGACAATCGCATGGCGTGGAAGGCGCTGTTCGAGCATCGCATGGCGCCAGGCGTGGCGGTGCCCGGATGGCATCTGGCCGAACATGCCGTGCTGATCCAGCATCTGGTCGAGCCGCTGGCGGCGCTGCTCCCGGCGGCGGCAACGCCGGAGCTTTTGGCCCGCGCGCGCACGCTGTTCTCCGCCGTGCATGGGATCGTCGCCATCTCGCTCGAAGACCGTTTCATTGGCCTGGCGCCCACCGATCTCGAAAGTGAGCTGCTGGGTTTCGTCGGCACGCTGGTGAGCGGACTGGAGACGGAAAGGGGAATGAACTGCTGCGATCGGCTCTTGCCTCACGGCACTCTGCCCTTATGAAGATCGTGGCGCGGACTGCCGGTTGATCCAGGCCGGCTGAGACTGTTGGGGGATACCCGGTGCCAATCGATCAGAACCGTCGGTTTCGACCCGAAATACAAGGGTTGCGCGGACTGGCCGTCGCGCTTGTCGTGGTCTATCACATATGGCCGGATGTGCTGCCTGGCGGATATGTCGGCGTCGACGTCTTTTTCGTCATCTCGGGCTATCTGATCACGGGCCTGCTGGCGCAGATGGCGCTGCGCGGCGGCCGGATTTCACTGATCGAATTCTACTCGCGACGGGTGCGACGGTTGTTGCCGGCAGCAACCCTGGTGCTGCTGGTGGCATTGCTGGGCACGCTGCTTTTCATCTCAAAGGCGCGCTGGGAGGAAATAGGCAACCAGATCGTGGCGAGCGCTCTTTATGTCGAGAACTGGCGGCTGGCCTCGATTGCGGTCAGCTATCTCGAGGCCGACACCTTGCCGAGCCCGGTGCAACACTACTGGTCGCTTTCCATCGAAGAGCAGTTCTACATCGCCTGGCCGTTGGTGATGATCGGCGTGATCTGGCTGGCGCGCCGCCGTGACCTTCCGCTGAGGGCCTGCTTGATCGGGGCGTTGTCGCTCATTTTCGCGGCATCACTTGTTGCCTCTGTCGTTTTGACGGCGACGGATCCGGCCCAGGCCTATTTCGTCAGCCATACCCGCCTGTGGGAATTGGCGCTGGGTGGTCTGCTGGTGCTGACCGAACACCAGTTTCGACTGGCGGCACTCACTAGACAGTGGCTGGCGATCGCCGGCATCCTGGGCATCGTTGCGTCCGCCTTGCTGTTTTCCGCTGCAACTCCATTTCCCGGCGTCAGTGCGTTGTTGCCGACCTTGGCCACAGTGCTGGTCATCCTGGCTGGCGAGGTTGAAGTCGGCCGGTTTCGTGGGCTCGATTCGTTGCCACTTCGTTTCATCGGCGATCGCTCCTACTCGGTCTATCTATGGCATTGGCCGCTGATCACCATCTCCCAGGCGCAGGGTCATTCGCTGACCCTTGCCGGCGGTTTCGGCCTGATTGCGGCGACCCTGCTTCTATCGGATCTGTCCTATCGATATGTTGAGCAGCGCTACCGGCAAGCTCGGGGCGGCGCCTGGTGGAAGCCGCTGGGATACGGCACCGCGGCGGTTCTCACATGCGTGGCCGCATCCGGCAGCCTGCTGCTCTTTCTGAAGACCGAACGCATCGACACCGCGCTGATCGGCACGCCTTCCTACCCTGGGCCCGCCGCTCTCGTCTCCGGCGCCGTGGTCCCGGACGGTGTGAACCTTCTGCCGCCGCTGGCCCGGCTGAGGCGGGACGTGCCGGTCGTGTATGCAAGGAAGTGCCACCAGGAGGAAAGCTCGGAGCCCAAACGATGCTCTCTAGGCGATCCCACGGGTGCGAAAACAATGGTTCTGGTGGGAGATTCTCATGCAGCCCAGTGGGTGCCGGCACTGGACAAGATCGCAAAGGACCGCAACTTCAAACTGGTTACCTTTACAAAATCCGCCTGCCCATTCACCCGCGTGGCCATCACGGCGGATGGCAAACCCAACGTCTTATGCGCGCAGTGGCACGAAAAGGTGCTGGCCGAGATCCTAAAGCTGAAACCGGATCTGATCTTCACCAGCCAGTCCAATTACGGAGCGGTTCAGCAAGACGTGATGATCGAGGGGCTGCGAAGTCTCTGGGGCGGGCTGACGGACGCCGGCTCGCAAATCGTTGCCATCCGCAACACGCCCTATATGAAATTCGACCCGGGCGAATGCCTGAGTTCGACCCCAACGAAATGCGTCACCAAACTGAGCGATATTGAGCGGAGCAACGTGTTGGCGCTGGCCGCGGAAGGACAGAAAAATGTGCGCGCCATCGATATGCTCGATGCCATTTGCGGGCCGCAACTATGCCCGGCAGTTGTCGGCAACATCATCGTCTGGCGGGACAGTCATCATCTGACCGCCAGCTACTCGCTTGCCCTGGCGCCCTATCTCGCAGCGAAGGCGGGGCTTTGACGAGACGTCTCGGAACTTAGATGTGTCGACAGGCAGGAAAATTCCGCTGGTGGAGCTGAGGAGGATCGAACTCCTGACCTCGTCATTGCGAACGACGCGCTCTCCCAGCTGAGCTACAGCCCCGTCCAGCGGATGGCGCATTTATCGAAGGCTGCGGTTTCCTGTCAAGGCGGGGTTTTGCGGAAATCCCTTGTGCCCGGTGCTTGCAGGCGACCGGCCCTTGCCGGTTTCGCGCGCAATGGCTACATGTCGGCAACAATCGGAGACCGGCATGCTCGCCCTCATTCAAACAATCGTCATGGCGCTGGACCTGTACTGGTGGGTCATCATCGCCTCGGCGATCTTCTCCTGGCTCTATGCGTTCAACGTCGTCAACTCGCGCAATCAGTTTGTCGGCAGCATCGGCAACATGCTCTACCGGCTGACCGAGCCGGCGCTGCGGCCGATCCGTCGATTCATGCCCGACCTCGGCGGCGTCGACATTTCGCCGATCATCCTGCTTCTGCTCCTGTTCTTTCTCAGGCAGCTCATTCTCACCACGATAGCGCCGCTGGTCCTGTGAACCTGACGATGGCATGAGCGCGCCATTCCGCTTGCGCGCTGACGGCATCGACCTGTTTATCCGGCTGACGCCGAAGTCTTCTGTGGACAGGCTCGAAGCCGTAGAAACATGGGCCGACGGGCGCAGTCATTTGAAGGCGCGCGTGCGCGCCGTGCCGGAGAATGGCGCGGCCAATGCGGCGCTGGAACGGCTGGTGGCCAAGGCGCTGGGCGTTCCGGTATCGGTCGTGTCGGTCATTGCAGGCGGCACGGCGCGGCTGAAGACGGTGCGTGTGGTTGGCGAACCATCGACGCTGGTGAAGAGCATCGAGACACTGGCCGCCGGATAATCCTCAATCCCCCAGCGGCAATTTCGGATCGTCGACCTTCAGCGTGTTCACGCTCTGCTTGATGCGGCGCAGGTTTTCGAGAACCCTGGGTCCGCGCGTCTCGGCCACGGAGGTGACGATCATGTCGACGATCGACAGCAGCGCGTAGCGCGAAGAGGTCGGCTTGTAGATGTTGCCGTCTTCCAGCGACTGGAACTGGATGACGGTATCGGCGGCCTTGGCCAGCGCTGATTCCGGCGGGGTTACGGCGATGGTGGTGGCGCCATATTGCTGGGCCACCTGAACGGCGTCGATCACCGAGCGCGCATAGCCGGACACCGAGAACGCGATCAGCGTCGTCTCCGATGTGGCGACCGCGGCATACATGCGCTGCAATTGCCCGTCGATCTGCGCCAGCACCGGCACGCCGAGCCGAAACAGCCGGTTCTGCATCTCGGTCGCCATCATCGAGGAAATGCCGCCGGAGCCGATGCACAGCACATTGCCCGAACTGACGATGCGCGCGGCCACGCCCACCAGCGTCTTCATGTCGAGGTTTTCGCTGGCGCGCTGGATGGCGGCGATTGCCGCTTCGGTGATGGCCGACGCAATGCGCTGCTCGCGCGCGTCGCGGTTCAGCGGTTCGGGCGACAGATACTGGCCGCCAATGGCAATCGCCTGCGCCAGGTAGAATTTGAAATCGCGCAGACCCTCGCAGCCGAGATTGCGGCAGAAACGGGTGACCGTCGGCTCGCTGACGCCGACGCGCGCGGCAATTTCCGAGATTGCCGCCTTGGAGGCGAAGTCGAGATCGGTCAGCACGAGGCCGGCCAGGCGGCGGTCCGATTTGGTGCCGTCCTGCGACATCAGCTGCAGGCGCGTGATGATGTCGGCCGGCGTTTTCATTTCTGGGTTGTCGTCTTCATCGTGGTGTTTTCGTTTTCATGCCGGAGCTCTCATAGCGGCAGGCCTGTCGCCGTGTCGAACAGATGGATGTTTGCAGGCGCGACCGAGACCGGCAGCATTTCACCCGGCTTGACCTGTATCCGATCGCGGAACACGGCGCGCACCGTATCAGCGCCGATGGCGCCATAGACATGGGTTTCCGAGCCGGTCGGCTCGACGACATCGACCTTGATCGCCATCGCGTCGACAGCCTCGCCGATGACGAAGTGTTCGGGCCGTATGCCGGCCTCGACCGTGCTGCCAGCCGGCACCGTCTTGCTGCCGAGCGCCAGTCGCCCTCCGCCGGCCGATTGGAACCAGCTTTTCTCGGGCGTTGTCTTAAGCGCCCCCGACACAAAGCTCATCGACGGCGAGCCGATGAAGGAGGCGACGAATTTGTTGGCGGGACGGTCGTAGAGCTCCAGCGGGGCGCCGACCTGCTGGATCTTGCCGCGATCCATCACCACGATGCGGTCGGCCATGGTCATGGCTTCGATCTGGTCGTGGGTGACATAGACGATGGTCGATTTCAGCCGCTGGTGCAGCGCCTTGATCTCGGTGCGCATCTGCACGCGCAACTGCGCGTCGAGATTGCTGAGCGGTTCGTCGAACAGGAACACCGAGGGCTCGCGCACGATGGCGCGGCCCATGGCGACGCGCTGGCGCTGGCCGCCCGACAGTTCCCGGGGATAGCGGTCGAGATAGGCGAACAGGTTGAGGACGCCAGAGGCCTTTTTCACCTTGGCGCCGATTGCCGTGCGGCTTTCGCCGCGGATCTTTGGGCCAAAGCCGATATTGTCGGCCGCTTTCAGGTGCGGAAACAGCGCATAGGACTGGAAGACCATCGCGATGTTACGCCGCTGTGGCGGCAAATCGTTGGCGCGCATGCCGCCGATCAAGAGGTCGCCTGCGGTGATCGGCTCCAGCCCGGCCAGCATGCGCAGCAAGGTCGACTTGCCGCAGCCGGAAGGGCCGACCAGCACGACGAACTCGCCGCTCTTGATGTCGAGGCTGATGTTTTCGAGGATCTTGTGGCGTCCGAAGGATTTCGACAGGTCGCGGAACTCGACATCGGTCATGGTCAGGCTCCCAATATGTCGTCGATGAAGGGCAGGAAGCCGGCGGTCAGTCCGGCGTCGACCGGCACCACCGCGCCGGTTATCCCCGATGCGCGATCCGAAACAAGGAAGGCCACCGCTTCGGCCACTTCCGTGGCGTCGACGATGCGGCCGAGCGGATAGAGCCGCTTGAGCTTGCCGAGAACATCCGGGTTCTTGGCCAGGCGATGGTCCCAGGCGGCAGTGCGGATCGAGCCGGGGCAGACGACATTGGCGCGCAGCCCGTTGCGGCCGAGTTCCACAGCGATCGCTTTGGCATAGGCATTGATGCCGGCCTTGGCTGCGGCATAGGCCGGGTTGCCGAAGTGGGCGATGGCGTTGACGGAAGAGATGAAGACGACGCTGCCCGAACCGCGCGCGGCCATCGCCTTGATCAGTGGATCGGCGAACAGCATCACCCCGGTCAGATTGAGGTCGAGCTCATGCGTGATCTTGTCGGGGGTCAGGGCTGCAAGAGTCTCGGCGCGCGTCCAGCCGGCATTGTTGATCAGGATGTCGGGCACGCCGTCTTTCCCGAGGATCGCCGTGATCGCGGCATCGGTGGAGATCCGGTCGAGAAGGTCGAAGACGTGGCCCGACGCCAGATGCGGACTGCCGAGCTGGTCTTGCGACTGGTCGCAGCCGACGACGCGCGCGCCTCGTTCGGCCAGCAGCGCCACAATAGCCGAGCCGAGCCCGCCGCCGGCGCCGGTCACCAGCACGGTCTTGCCTGCGAATTCGGCCTTTGAAACCACGCTGCGCGCCTCCCTGGGATCTACGATAATCGGAAAACGCTATTTTAAGAAATGTAATTAAGCAACAGGATAATCCGCTTGCACAAGCTCAAATGATGGATAATGTAGGAAAGTCACATTAAGTCTTGGTCGCCTGGAAGCCGCAAGAGCGCAGGCGCAATCAAATGGGAGAGATCGAATGAAGCTTGCAAAATGGACTGTCGGCCTGATGGCCGGAATGAGCCTGCTCGCCCTGGCCGCGCAGGCAGATGCCGGCGAGGTGCGCGTAACCGTCGCCGAATACAGCGCCAAGACCGGCCCGTATTTCGAAGCGGTGAAAAAGGAATTCGAGGCAGCCAACCCGGGTATCACCGTCAAGTTCGAAGTTGTGCCGTGGGACGTGCTGCTGCAGAAGCTGACCACCGACATCACGGCCGGCACCAATGCCGACCTGTCGATCATCGGCACCCGCTGGCTGATCGATTTCGTCCAGCAGGATGTCGCCGAGCCGCTCGACGGCTATATCAAGCCGGAGTTCAAGGACCGCTTCATCGACACCTTCCTGTCGCCCTCGATCATGGAGGGCAAGACCTACGGCCTGCCGATCGCGGCCTCGGCGCGCGCCATGTACTACAACAAGGAATTGTTCGAGAAGGCCGGAATCGCCAACCCGCCGGCAACCTGGACCGAGCTGCAGGAGGATGCGCGCAAGATCAAGGCACTGGGCACCGGATCCTTCGGCTTCGGCCTGCAGGGCAAGGAGATCGAGACCGACGTCTATTACTATTATGCGATGTGGTCGCAAGGCACCGAGATCCTCAACAAGGACGGCACGTCGGGCCTCGGCACGCCGGGCGCGCTCGAAGCCGCCAAGCTTTACAAGTCGATGATCGACGAAGGCCTGACGGAACCCGGCGTCACCTCCAACAACCGCGAGGACGTCCAGAACCTGTTCAAGCAGGGCAAGGTCGGCATGATGATCACCGCGCCCTTCCTGTCCAACCAGATCAAGGACGAGGCGCCGAACCTGAAATACGGCGTGGCCGCTATCCCCGCCGGACCGACCGGCGCGCGCGGCACGTACGGCGTCACCGATTCCATCATCATGTTCAAGAATTCCAAGAACAAGGATGAGGCCTGGAAGCTGCTCGACTTCCTGTTCACCACCGAACAGCGCGCCAAGTTCACGCAAGGGGAAGGCTTCCTGCCGGTGAACAAGGAAGAGGCCAAGATGGACTATTACGTCAACAATGCCGATCTGGCAGCGTTCACCGCGCTGCTGCCCGACGCCCGCTTTGCGCCGGTCATCCCCGGCTGGGAAGAAGTCGCCCAGATCACCTCGGATGCCATGCAGAAGATCTATCTCGGCGGCGACCCCGAGGCAGGCTTGAAGGAAGCGGCTGCCAAGGCCAACGCCGTGATCAAGAAATAGGGCGTATCTCCCTGCGCCCGGCGCGCCCCTGAGATCGGGGCGCGCCACACTTTCCTCTCCCTCCGGAGGGGGGAGAGGTGGCTCGGCGAAGCCGAGACGGAGTGGGGGAACCACCTGGCAANCCCCCACTCCGTCGAGCTTCGCTCGACACCTCTCCCCCGATCGACGGGGGAGAGTAAGGGCTCCCTTCCGCAACCGTTGCGGAGGATGGGCAGGCAGGTGAGGGGCAGCGCAAACGTTTGCGGGAGATTCAAACCCTGAAGCGCTGCCTTAGACCGATATGCGAGATTGATCCGAGCTGGCGCGCCAGCGCCACTTATGTCCAACACGGTACGAATCCGGCCGATGCAAAATCGTTACCTGCCCTATTTATTGACCTTGCCCAGCCTGTTTCTGGCCGCAGTCGTCATCTTCTGGCCGGTCTGGGACCTGATCCAGATATCGACGCATGATGTCAGCCGTTTTGGGCAGCTGCGGGACTTCAACGATTTCGCCAATTATTCCGCCTTCCTCGCCGATCCCGATTTCCTGGCGGCACTCTGGCGCACCGGCCTGTGGACCGTGCTGGTGGTCGGCGGCGCGCTGCTGTTGTCCGTCCCCGTGGCGATGATCCTCAATACCGATTTCTACGGCCGCGGCATTGCCCGCGTCATCATCATGCTGCCCTGGGCGGTGTCGCTGACGATGACGGCAGTGGTCTGGCGCTGGGCGCTCAACGGTGAAAGCGGGATGCTGAACTCGGCGCTGATCGGGCTTGGCCTGATCCATGAAAACATCCAGTGGCTGGCGCGCGCCGAGACGGCATTCCCGATGCAGGTGCTGATCGGCATATTGGTGACGGTACCGTTCACCACGACCATCTTCCTCGGCGGCCTGTCGTCGATCCCCGACGACCTCTACGAGGCGGCGGCCCTGGAGGGGGCGACGCCGCTGCAGCAGTTCCGCGAGATCACCTTTCCGCTGCTGAAGCCGTTCATCAACATCGCCATCGTGCTCAACACCATCTACGTCTTCAATTCCTTCCCGATCATCTGGGTGATGACGCAGGGCGGGCCGGCCAACTCGACCGACATATTGGTCACCCACCTCTACAAACTGGCCTTCCGCATCGGCAAGCTTGGAGAGGCCTCGGCGGTATCGCTGCTGATGTTCGCCATCCTTTTGATCTTCACCATGATCTATGTGCGCCTCGCCATGCGGGAGCAACGCGCATGACGCCCAAGCTGAAGCGCACGATCATTGCCTGGCTGCTGCTTTCGCCGCTGCTCGTGGTGACGATCTTCCCCTTCGCGGTAATGTTTTTGACCGCGGTCAAGCCCCGGCAGGAGGTGCTGTCGCCGACCTGGTGGCCAAGCGAATTCCACTGGTCGAATTTTGCCGACATGTGGGTGGCGACCGGCTTTGGCCAGGCGCTGGCCAATTCGCTCTATGTCTCTGTTATCGCCACCGTCGGCGCCATCCTGATCTCGGTGCCGGCCGCCTATGCCATGTCGCGGTTTCGCTTTGCCGGCTATGGCGCCTTCCGCCAGTTCCTGCTGATCTCGCAGATGATCTCGCCGATCGTGCTGGTGCTCGGCCTGTTCCGGCTGATGGCGGCCTGGGGTCTGATCGAATCCACGACCGCGCTCGGCGTCATCTACATGGCTTTCAACGTCGCCTTCACCGTGTGGATGCTGCAAAGCTATTTCGACACCATCCCGCGCGATCTCGAGGAAGCAGCGTGGATGGAAGGCGCCGGCCGATGGCTGACCTTGCGAAAAGTGTTTCTGCCGCTTTGCCTGCCGGCAATAGCGGTGACCGCCATCTTCACCTTCATCAACGCATGGAATGAGTTCGTCGTTGCGCTCACAATGCTGCGCAGCCAGGAAAGTTACACGCTGCCTATCCAGGTGTTCTCGCTGGTCGCCGGCCGCTACACGATCGAATGGCACCATGTAATGGCGGCGACGCTGCTGGCGACGCTGCCGGCGGCAATCCTGTTCATCTGGCTGCAGCGCTATCTCGTCCGCGGGCTGGCGCTCGGGGCGGTCAAATAACGGCGCCATTCACAACGGAGCTTTCATGCGCATCTTCACCGCCTCGCTGGCGACCGAAACCAACACCTTCTCGCCGGTGCCGACCGACCGGGCGTCGTTCGAGATGGCGTTCTATGCCGGGCCGGGCAAGCATCCAGACACGCCGACCTTGTGCTCCTCGCCGATGGTCGCGCTGCGCCGGCGTGCGGCTGCCGAAGGGCTGACCGTCATCGAAGGCACCGCCACCTGGGCGGAGCCGGGCGGGCTGGTGCAGCGGCAGACCTATGAGTCGTTGCGCGACGAGATTCTCGGCCAGTTGAAGGCAGCCTTGCCGGTCGACGCCGTCATCCTCGGCCTGCACGGCGCCATGGTGGCGCAAGGCTATGACGATTGCGAAGGCGATCTGCTGGAACGGGTTCGCGCAATCGTCGGGCCCGACGTGGTGATCGCGGTCGAGCTCGACCCGCACAGTCATCTGACCCCAAAGCGCGTCGCGGCATGCAATGTCATGGCCTATTTCCTCGAATTCCCGCACACCGACTTCTATGAGCGCGGCGAACATGTCGTCGAGCTTGGATTGGCGGCGGCGCGCGACGAGATCAAGCCGGTGATCTCGACGTTCGACTGCCGCATGATCCAGGTGCTGCCGACCAGCCGCGAGCCGATGCGCTCCTTCGTCGACCGCATCAAGGCGCTGCACGGCAAGGACGGCGTGCTGTCGGTCTCGGTCATCCATGGCTTCATGGCCGCGGACGTGCCGGAAATGGGCACGCGCATCCTGGTCGTCACTGACAATGACAAGGCCAAGGGCGATGCGCTGGCGGAGAGGCTAGGGCACGAGCTTTACGCCATCCGCGAAAGGACGGCGATGACGATGCTGAACACCGAGGACGGCATCGCGCGGGCACTGGCCGTGCGCAAGGAAAATCCCGGCAAGCCGGTTGTGATTGCCGACATCTGGGACAATCCCGGCGGTGGCGTCGCCGGCGACGGTACGGTCGTGCTGCGCGCCATGCTGGAACAGGGCGTGGACAATTTTGGCGTGGCGACGATCTGGGACCCGATCGCTGTCACCTTTTGCCAGGCGGCAGGCGAAGGCGCCGTCATCGACCTGCGCTTCGGCGGCAAGGCCGGGCCGCTGGCCGGCGAACCGATCGATGCGCGCGTCAAGGTGTTGAAAGCCGTCCCCGAGGGCTGGCAGAGCTTCGGGCCGAGCCGGGTGACGCTCGGACCGACGGCGCTGGTGCGGCTCGAAGGCACCGAAATCGACATCATCCTCAACACCAACCGCACGCAGACCTTCGAGCCGGATGTCTTCTCCAACATCGGTGTCGATCCGTTGTCGAAGGACATATTGCTGATCAAGTCAACCAACCATTTCTACGCCGGCTTTGAACCGATCGCGGCGGAGATCATCTATGTCTCGGCGCCGAGCTCGTATCCGAGCAATCCGGCGGTGACGGATTACAGGAAGCTGACGCGGCCGGTGTGGCCACGGGTGGCGGATCCTTGGCGCTGGTGATCTCCCCCTCGAGGGGGGAGATAAGGCGGCGCTATAGCAATCCCCGCTTCACCATCATCGCTTCCGGCGAAGGCATCTTGCCGCGGAACGCCGTGTACAGCTCCTCCGGATCCTTCGACCCGCCAGCGGCATAGATATTCTTCCGAAGCCGTTCCGCCAGCGCCGGGTTGAAGGGATCGCCGGTCTCCTCGAAGGCGGCGAAGGCGTCGGCGTCGAGCACTTCCGACCACATGTAGGAATAGTAGCCGGCTGAATAACCGTCGCCGGAGAAGATATGGCCGAAATGCGGGGTGCGATGACGCATGGCGATGGTGTCGGGCATATCAAGCTTTTCCAGCGTTTCGGCTTCGAAACGCAGCGGTTCCGCCGGCGCATCCGGCCGCGCGTGATACGCCATGTCGATCAGCGCCGACGCTGTGAACTCGACCGTGGCGAAACCGGCGCCGAACGTGCGGGCGGCCAGCATCTTGTCGAGCAGCGACTTCGGCATCGGCTTGCCGGTCTTAACATGCAGCGCATGCTTTTCCAGCACTGCGGGCACCGTCAGCCAGTGCTCGTAGAGCTGCGAAGGCAGTTCGACGAAATCGCGGGAAACCGAGGTGCCCGCCACCGACGGCCAGGTGACGTCGGTCAGCATGCCGTGCAAAGCATGGCCGAACTCGTGGAACAGGGTCTTGGCCTCATCGACCGACAACAGCGCTGCTTCCCCGGCCGGCGGCTTGGCGAAGTTCATGATATTGTAGATCACCGGCTTGGAGCCATCGCCAAGCTTGTAGCCCGACTTCAGCGCGCTCATCCACGCGCCGGAGCGCTTCGAGGACCGGGCGAAATAGTCGGCGAGGAACAGGCCGCGCTCGCTGCCATCGGCGTTCTTCACCACGAAGACGCGCGCGTCGGGATGCCAGGCGGCGATGCCCTTCTTCTCCTCGAAAGTGATGCCGAACAGTTTTGTGGCGACGTCGAAGCAGGCGTCGATGATGCGGTCGAGTTGCAGATAGGGTTTCAGTTCCGCCTCGTCGAAGGCGAATTTTTCGGCGCGCAATTTCTCCTGGTAGAAGCGCCAGTCCCAGGCGGCGAATTTTTCGTTGCTGCCTGCCTTGGTCGCCAGCCGCTCCAGCTCCTTCTGGTCGGCGGCGGCCTTCTCCAGCGCTTTCTCCCAGACCGGGTCGAGGAGGTCGTGCACCGCCTTCGGCGTCTTGGCCATGGTGTCGTCGAGTTTCAGCGCGGCGAACGAGGCATAGCCTAGCAGCCTGGCCTTTTCGGCGCGCAGTTTCAGCATGTCGCGCACCACTGCGGTGTTGTCGCTGGCGCCGCCATTCTGGCCGCGCATGGTGAAAGCGCGGAAGGCGCTCTCGCGCAGGTCGCGGCGTTCGGAGAAGGTCGTGAACGGCTCATAGATAGAGCGCGACAAGGTGACTGCGTAGCGGCCTTTCTGGCCGCGCGTCTCGGCGGCTTCGGCCATCGAACTCTTCACGAAGTCCGGCAGGCCCGCAAGATCAGCCTCGTCGAGGAAAAGCGCCCAGTCGCGCTCGTCGGCCAGCACGTTCTGGCCGAAGGTCGTGCCGAGCGAGGACAGCTCCTCGCTGATGTTGGCCAGCCGCTTCTTGCCGTCGGCGTCGAGTTTTGCGCCCGATCGCACAAAGCCTTTCCAGGTCTTCTCCAGCACCCGCAGCGTCTCGGCGTCGAGTTTGAGCGTCTCACGGCGCTGGTAGAGATCGTCGACGCGGGCAAACAATTTCTCGTTCATCGAGATCGCCGAGAAATGCCTCGACATTTTTGGCGAGATATCGCGCTCCAGCGCCTGGATCGCATCGTTGGTGTGGGCGCCGGCCCGGCACCAGAAGATCGACGAGACATGGTCGAGCGGCTCACCGGCGAGCTCGAGGGCTGCCAGCGTATTCTCGATGGTCGGCGCATCCTTGTTGCCGGCGATCGCATCGATTTCGGCCTCATGTGCCTTCAGCGCCGCGTCGAACACCGAGGAGAAATCGTCGTCGCCGATGCTGGCAAAATCCGGCAGGCCGAGCGGCCCTTGCCATTTGGTCAGCGGATGGGCGGCGAGATCGACGGTTTTCGTGGACGGCATGGGGGATCTTTCGATGATTGGCGGAGCTTGCTGACCGATGTAGGGCGATGACTGGCGCGGCGCAACAGCGCGGCCGTTCAAGCCCGCGTCAGAAGCCGTCGCAATTTTCCGCGATCGCCGCTTGCGAACTGGCGGTGATGCGGTTGCCGGTGACGGCGAACGTCTCCTGCATCAGCATGTCATTGTTGGGGAAATCATAGCAGGCGATGACAGTTGTGACGCCGGCCTCGCTCTTTTCGACGCGATGCCGGATTGCGGCTCCGGCGACCGCGCCCTTCCATTCGTCGATCGACGCGATGAACTCCTGCTTCGACTGTACGACGCCGAGATCGTCGAGCTTGATGCGGACATCGTCGGCGAGCAGGTCCGACAATTCGGTGCGATCGGCGACCAGCAGCGCCGAATACCAGCGGTCGATAATGGCGCCGTCATCGGAGCGGGCAGGGACGAGCGAAATCAGCAGCGCCGCTACGGCGAAAGCGATCGCAGGCCAAACCCGCATTCTTGCCTCCTCTTATTTGACCATGCCCTTATCCGAAAACCGGTTCCCACTTTTCGGGATCATGGGTCTACGTCAAATCCGGCCGCTCGAAGTCGCCGGTGTCCTTGTTCATCACCCAGAGCTCGCCGGTCGAGATGTCGAACCAGGCGCCATGCAGCGACAGCCGCCCCTTGCCTTCGAGGATGGAGACGCAAGGGAAGGTCCTGAGATTGGCGATCGAATAGCGGATGGAAATCCGCTCCAGCGCCGTCTGCCGTTCGGTTGTCGTCATGAACGTGCTGGACGAAACGGTTTCGGCCGCCGGCGCGATCAGGCTCATCCATTTGCCGATGAAGTCGCCGGGCGACAGCGGCGCCGAATTGGTGTCGAGCGCGGCGCGGATGCCGCCGCAGCGGCCATGGCCCATCACCACGATGTTTTTCACCTTCAGGCTCTGCACGGCGAATTCGAGCGCGGCCGAGGTTGAGTGGAACTCGCCGTCCGGCGCATAGGGCGGCACCAGATTGCCGACATTGCGCAGGACGAACAGTTCGCCCGGACCGGCGTCGAAGATCGCCTCGGGGGCAGAGCGGGAATCGCAGCAGGCAACGATCATGGTTTCGGGCGCCTGCCCCTCGCGGGCAAGCTCGCGATAGCGTCCGCTCTCGGTGAGATAGCGGCCATTCATGAAGTTGCGGTAGCCGGTCCAAAGATGTTCGGGGAGATGGGGCATGGGCTAGGGATGAAGCCTTTCGGGGTTAGCGACGGCAGCTCATTTCAAGTTAGAAAGGCTCTAACGGCAAATGCCCGTCGCGGGCAATGCCGAATTGCGGATGGCTTCGTCGCAAATCGCCATGCCGCACGCATGGCGCCGCTTGCCTCACGCCCAGATCGCCAGGGGAATGCCGAAACGGTCGGCAAGCGGCGGGTCGGGAAACGGCGTTGCCTCCCCGCCGGCAATGCGTCCGGCAATCAGCATCATCGCTGCGGCGTCGAGGAAATCGTCGGCGGCAGCACCGCGTTGCGGCGGCTGGTCAAGGAAAGCTCTGGTATAGCCGTGCCGGCAGAGCAGTGCCTTGCGTTCTTCCATCCCGGCCGGATTGACGGCGCCCTTGATCTTCTTCGGCAGTGTCATCGGTTTTTCGCCGTTCAGCCGGCAGAAGGCCACTTCGGGATGCGATTCGAAGACGCGGCGGCGCAGTTGCGGACGTGCGATCAGCAGCGCGTCGATCTCGCGTATCTTGGCAAAGATGCCGAAGGCCTGGATCGAGACGCCGCGTGGCGGATCGGAGGTCGCCTTGGCCACCTCGCTGGCGCGCCGATGTGCCTCATACCAGGCCTCGACCGTGGTGAAGCCGCTGGTGTCGGCGTAGAGGGCCGGGCGGGACGGGATAGAGAAGACGCTGGATTGCCGTGCTCCGAGCATTGGCCGTACCAAGGTCTCCGGCCCGCGCCCGCCTCTTTGCGAGACGTCCGGCAGGCCGATCGGCATGTCGACGACCACTGTCGCATCGGCGGGCAAGGCGTCGAGCAGGGTCGCAAAGCTGGGAAAGACGCGGACTGACGGCGCGGCATCCAGATCGCGGCGGACGGCGATCCAGCCGGCCTTGCAGCCGTCGACGCCGACGACCACGGTCGAGGTCACGCCCGGCGGTCCCGCCCCGGATGCGTGAGGTGGCGCAGTTGCACCATCGCCATCGGATGCGACAGGCTCTGGGCATCGGTTTCAAGCTGCAACTCGTCGCCGCCACGCTTGGCGGTTCGCGCCAGGATTTCGTAGACGGCGGCGGTGGTCGATTGCAGCGCCTTGATCGGCGGCTGCCCCGACAGGATGCGGGCGAGGTAGACGGCCGCAGTCAGGTCACCGAGGCCATTCGGCGGCTTGTCGATGAGGCGGTGTTCGGCCAGCAGCGCCTGGGTGCCGTCAAGCAGCAGATTGCCGGTGCCGCCGGTCATCATCGACTGTGCCGACGTCACCAGCATTGTTGACGGTCCGGCATGGAGGGCGGCCGAGATCACCGATTTCAGATCGGGCAAAGGCGCGCCGGCCATCCACTCCAGCTCATAGCGGTTGGGGGTGGCGATGTCGGCGATCGGCATCAGCCGGTCGCGCATCGCGGCGGCCGTCGGCTCGGGCACATAGAGCCCGCCGGAATCGCCCATCACCGGATCGCATATATAAATCGCGTCCGGCGTCTTGGCCTTGACCGCCGCAACCAGCGAGGCGACGGCCTCGGCCTGGCCGGCCTCGCCAAGATAGCCCGACAGCACCGCGCCGACCTCACCCAGCCAGGGCGCGCGCTCGAGATCGGCCATCAGCGCCTTGAACTGGTCGAGCGGCGGCACGATGCGCGTGGCGCGGCCATGGCCCGGATGCCAGGGCAAGATGACCGTCGGTACCGCCCACACGGGAAAGCCCAGCGTCTCCAGCGCAAACACGGCGGCGCGGTTGCCGACCGAGCCGCGGGCGACATGGCTGGAAATGACGATGACCGCGCGCGGCGCGTCGGCTTTTTCGCGGTTCATGGAAAATCCTAGATACGGATAATTTTTCGTTGAATCGTCATCCTGATCTATCTCTTTGGTTGGAGGATGATCTCCGGACAAAACGGTTCCCGTTTGTCCGAGAAAACCGGTTCCCACTTTTCAGGATCATGCTCTAGCTGCCCCGGGAGACGTAGTACACGAGCCAGATCAAAAGGCCGAGGGCGACGATGAGCCCAAGTGCGCGACCGATGCGGGTGCCCCAGACCTCGATCGGATCGGATCGGTCGGCCTCCGCTGCGGTAACATGATCGCGCGCGCCTTTCGCTGCCCGTGACACCAGCGATGCGCCGCCAAGGCCGCCCTCGTTCGCCACGCGCTCGATAATGCGGCGCGATTCGCTGTCATCGTCGTGGCGTTCCGCCATGATCCTGTCCTGTTTGCCGGCAACCATACCGTGTTCGCGCGATCAATCACAGGGCCTCGCCGGCGCATGAATGCGCGCCAGGAATGCGCGCCAGCGGCAGACATTTTCTTGAGCGCGGATTGTGCTAATGCTTCGCATGCAACTTCTGTCGAGGGACCTCACCATGTTTGCCCAGCGCCTTGCCTTCCCTTTCCGCAGTCTGCCGGCCGTGCTGATGATGGCCGTCGTGCTGCCTCTGCTCGCCGGCTGCGGCTTCAACACCATCCCGACGGCGGAGGAAAACGCCAAGGCGGCATGGAGCGAGGTGCTGAACCAGTATCAGCGTCGGTCCGACCTCATTCCCAATTTGGTCGAGACGGTGAAGGGCTATGCCTCGCATGAAAAGGACACGCTCGATGCGGTGGTCGAAGCGCGCGCCAAGGCGACGCAGATCACGGTGACGCCGGAAACGCTGAAGGACCCCGAAGCGCTCAAGAAGTTCCAGGATGCGCAATCAGGGCTGACCAGCGCGCTGTCGCGGCTGATCGCGGTGTCGGAGGCCTATCCCGACCTCAAGGCCAACCAGAATTTCCTGGCGCTGCAGGCGCAACTCGAAGGCACCGAGAACCGTATCGCCGTGGCGCGGCGCGACTACATCCTGGCGGTCAAGGATTACAATCTGACGCTGAGGACCTTTCCGTCGGTGCTATGGGCAACCTTCTGGTTCCGCAGCAACGAGCCCTTCGCCAACTTCACCGTCGAAGAAGACAAGATGCAGCCGCCGAAGGTCGATTTCGGCACGAAGCAGGGCGGGTGATGACGTCTGGGTGAGCTTGGCCTTTGCCAGCCTTGCGTTCCTTCACACCCCCCTCTGTCCTGCCGGACATCTCCCCCTCAAGGGGGGAGATCAGCTGTCTTCTGTCCTTGCGCCAATTATCAGCGTTGCCGGCTGAGCGTCGGCAGCGAGATTGCCAATCTCCCCCCTCGAGGGGGAGATGTCCGGCAGGACAGAGGGGGACGCGAAGGAACGCCAACCTTGGTGTTCTTCTCGCCTTTCTGGCCGTCTTCCTGCCCCTCACCGCCTTCGCCGCCGACCTCCCCGCGCTGACCGGCCGCGTCGTCGATAACGCCGGCATTATCGACGCGGGAACCAAAGCCGCGCTCACCCAGAAACTCGCCGACTTCGAGACAAAAGGCTCCGACCAGATCGTCGTCGCAACCATCCCCAGCCTCGACGGCGAGGAGATTGAGCCTTACGCCAACCGGCTGTTCCGCTTCTGGAAGCTCGGCCAGGCCAAGGAAAACAACGGCGTGCTGCTGCTGGTGGCGCCGAACGACCGCAAGATCCGCATCGAGGTCGGCTATGGGCTGGAAGGCACGCTGACCGATTTGCACACCAAGCTGATCATCGAAAACGACATGGTGCCGGCGTTCCGCGCCGGCGATTTCTCCGGGGGCATTTCCAAGGCCGTCGACGACATGGTGATGGTGCTGGAAGGCAATCCGGAGGAATTGGAGGCGCGCGGCGAGCGCAACCAGAAGCCGCCCATCAATACCGACAATCTGTTCTTCGGCGTCTTCATCAGCATCTGGGCAATCATCTTCTTCGGCAGCATGGCCGCCTCCATCCTGCCGCCGATCTTCGGCCAAAAACTCGGTCCCGGCCGCTATCGCTGGCTCGGCATGACATTCGAGCCGGGCCGGCGGTCGTCCAGCGGCGGCTGGTCTTCGGGCGGGGGCGGCTGGTCGTCGGGTTCAAGCGGTGGTGGCGGCTTTTCCGGCGGCGGCGGTTCGTCCGGCGGCGGCGGCTCCTCGGGAAGCTGGTGACGAGATGACAACACGCATCGCCAATCCCTGGCATGGCCGCTTCGCCACGATGACCGGCGCTGCCTTGCTGGTCTTGCTCGTCAGCTTCGCGGCGCTGGCGGCGGAACTGCCCGCCCTCACCGGTGGTGTCGTCGACAATGCAGGCATCATCGACGCTGCGACCGAGGCGGCGCTGACGCAGAAGCTGGCCGATTTCGAGACCAAAGGCTCCGACCAGATCGTCGTCGCGACGGTTCCCAGCCTCGACGGCGAGGAGATCGAGCCTTACGCCACCCGGCTGTTCAACGCCTGGAAGCTCGGCCAGAAGGCCAAGAACAATGGCGTGCTTCTGCTGGTGGCCGTGAACGACCGCAAGATGCGCATCGAGGTCGGCTACGGGCTGGAAGCCACGCTCACCAACCAGCACGCCACACGGATCATTGAAGGCATGGTGCCGGCCTTCCGCGCCGGGGATTTCTCCGGCGGTATTTCCAAAGCGGTCGACGACATGATCATGGTGATCGAGGACGGTCATGGTGGTTGAGGGGAGCTGGTGACGGCATGACAGTACGCGTCTTCAATCCGCCAAAACCTGGCCGCGCAGCCGCGACGATCGGCATCGCCTTGTTGACGATGCTCGCCATGCTGTTCGTAGCCTTGGCGGCAGACCTGCCGGCACTCACCGGGCGGGTGGTCGACAATGCCGGTATTATCGACGCCGCGACCAAGGCGGCACTAACGCAGAAGCTCGCGGATTTCGAGACCAAAGGCTCCGACCAGATCGTCGTCGCCACCATCCCCAGCCTGGACGGCGAGGAGATCGAACCCTACGCCAACCGGCTGTTCCGCTTCTGGAAACTCGGCCAGGCCGGCGAAAACAACGGCGTGCTTCTGCTGGTGGCCAAGAACGACCACAAGATGCGCATCGAGGTCGGCTACGGGCTGGAAGGCACGCTGACCGACCTGCACACCAAACTGATCATCGAAAATGACATGGTGCCGGCGTTCCGCGCCGGTGATTTCTCCGGCGGCATTTCCAAGGCCGTCGACGACATGGTCATGGTGCTGGAAGGTAACCCGGAAGAGCTGGAGGCGCGCGGCAAGCGCAACCCGGCCGACCACAGCACGCCCGTCGATCCTATAGTCGCGGTCTTCCTGATCCTGTGGGCGGCGATGTTCTTCGGCGGCCTGGCGATGGCCTTCCTGCCGCCGATCTTCGGCACCAAGCTGTCGCCGGGCGTGTATAAATGGCTGGGCATGACCTTTCGCTACGGCCAGGGGCCGAGCGGATCGTCCTCGGGCTCCAGCAGTTGGACAACAAGTTCGTCGTCGGGCAGCGGATGGTCATCGGGAAGTTCGGGCAGCAGCTGGGCTTCGGGCTCAAGCAGCGGCGGCGGGTTTTCTGGCGGCGGCGGTTCGTCCGGCGGTGGCGGGTCTTCAGGGAGCTGGTGAGAGAAGATGGCAACACGACCGATCAGCCCACAGGACCATGAGCGCATCGCCACCGCGATCCGCGCGGCCGAGGCCAAAACCGACGGCGAGATCTACTGCGTCGTTGCGCATGCCAGCGACGGCTATTTCTTTCCCGCCGCCTTCATGGCGACATCAGGCATGCTGATTGCCAGCCTCGCCGTCGCCTATGGGCTGGAAGCCTGGTGGCTGTCGATCCGGCTGCCGCATTTCGTCATTGTCCAACTGCTGGCACTGGCCTCGGTGTTGGTGCTTTTGTGGGCGCTGCCCGGCTTGCGCATCCATCTGGTGCCGCGCCGGCAGCGTTACCAGGCGGCACATGACAATGCGCTCAGGCAGTTCCTCGCCCGCAATGTCCACCGCACCACGGCGCGCACCGGCGTGTTGGTCTTCGTGTCGATCGCCGAGCGTTATGCCGAAGTGGTCGCCGATTCGGGCATCGACAGCAAGGTCGGCCAGCATGTCTGGGACGGCGTGGTGCGCGATCTCCTGCAGCATGCCGGCGACGACCAACTCGCCGACGGCTTCGTCAAGGCGATCGGGCAGGTCGGCGCGGTGCTGGCCGAGCATTTCCCGGTGACGTCGGGCGACGCCAATGAACTGGACGATCATCTCGTCGAGATCTGAAAAGCCTGCCTGCAAAGCTACTCAGCCGGACGCCTGACGCGGGTTTTCTGCGCTTCCGGTGCTCACGTACAAAAAGTACGCTCCGCTCCGGTTCTCGAAAACCCACGCCATTCGCCTCGGCTGAGCGCGTTATCAGGCAGGCTTTGCCCATTGTCAGCAGTGTCGCGATCGGCTGTGAGAAAGCGGTCGGCGGGCTGACCTCGACTCTTGCAAATGGCCGATCCGGGTTTATGGTTAACAAATCATGAATACGCTGAGCATCGACATCAGGAAAGCCGAACCGCGCGACGCTGGCGCCATTGCGGACGTGCACCAGCAGGCTTGGGAGGGCGCCTATTCCGGCATCATCCCGCATCGCTCGCTGACCTCCATGATCAACCGCCGCGGCGCCGACTGGTGGGCCAACGCCATCCGCCGCGCCGCCACCGTTCTGGTGGTCGAGATCGGCGGCACCATCGCCGGCTATGCCACGATCGGCAAGAACCGCGCCCGCGAGCTGAAGCAACAGGGCGAAATCTACGAACTTTACCTGCGTCCGGAATATCAAGGCATCGGGCTCGGCAGCCGGCTGTTCAAGGCGGCGCGGGCGCGGCTTGCCGACCACGGGCTGAAGGGAATGGTGGTGTGGGCGCTGGAAGACAACCAGAACGCACTTTCCTTCTATGCCGGCGCGGGTGGCCGTGACGTCGCCGAAGGCGTCGAGATTTTCGAGCAGAGGGCGCTCAAGAAGGTCGCCTTCGTCTGGGAATGACCGGCCTCGGTTACAAATCATCATAAACCGTGCGCTTCCGTTAGCGCTTCGCACCAATCGCCGCATTGCACCATGCCGCGCCGCCCGCTATCGATCTTGGACATCGAGAGAGGGATTTAAGCATGCGTATCGAAGCCATTGCCATCGGAAAGAACCCGCCCGAGGACATCAACGTCATCATCGAGGTGCCGATCGGTGGCGAGCCGATCAAGTACGAGATGGACAAGGAGGCCGGCACGCTGTTCGTCGACCGTTTCCTGCACACCTCGATGCGCTACCCCGGCAACTACGGTTTCGTGCCGCACACGCTGTCGGGCGACGGCGACCCGATCGACGTTCTGGTCTGCAACACCCGCGCGCTGGTGCCGGGCTGCGTCATCAATGTGCGACCGATCGGCGTGCTGGTGATGGAAGACAATGCCGGCCAGGACGAGAAGGTCATTGCCGTGCCGTCGCCGAAGCTGACGCTGCGCTACGAAAACGTCACCGAATACACCCAACTGCCCGAGATCACCCGCGACCAGGTCCAGCACTTCTTCGAGCACTACAAGGATCTCGAGCCCGGCAAATGGGTCAAGATCGAAGGCTGGCACGATTCCAAATACGCCAAGAAGATGATCGTCGACGCGATCGCACGGGCGAAGGCGGCGAAGTAGCGCCGAGAGAGGCCTGCGTCTCGTTCAAGTAAGCGGCAAACGCCAGCGCGAGGCACCCCTCTGGCCTGCCGGCCATCTCCCCCTCAAGGGGGGAGATCGGATGTCGCAACGGCTTTCGTCAATTTTCAGCGCCGAAAGAAAAAGCGCCGCCAGCGAAGCTGCCAATCTCCCCCCTTGGGGGGGAGATGCCCGGCAGGGCAGAGGGGGTGCCTTGCACCCACGTGACTAGTTATCCACCCGACCAAACGCCGGCACGTTGCCGATGACGGTGTGCTTGTCCTTGCCACAGGCGAAACTCTTCGCCTTTTCGTCGGCCAGCTTGCGCGCCTGGTCATTGGCCTGCGGGTTGCCGGTGGCCAGCACGAGGCCGATGGTGCAGCCGTCGCGGGCTTCCATCTGGGCGACCTTGGCGACGAGCAGCACTTCGGTCGGCTTGTTCTCGTCCTCGGGATTGCTGATCGAGCGGCGGTGGATGACGGCAAAGGGAACGGCAACGTCGCCCTTGGTCTCGATGCGCCACTCGACCTTGGCGCCGGACGAGTTGAAGCCGGAAAAGCTCTCCCAGACCGAGGTCATGTCGCCGCCGGGCGGAAATCCGTAGAACAGCGATTCACGGGCGTCGTCATAGGCGATCAGCACGGGATAGCCACGATAGCCGGAGCAGGCGAGTTCGGCCCATTCGCCGTCGCCTTCCTGCGCCTGCGCATAGGTGACGCAGTCCTTTTGCGAGTCGAGGTCGGTGTAGACGCTTGATATGCCGTCGGCATGGGCGGTTTGGGATAGGGCGGCGAGGGCGAATGGAACAAGCAGCAGGGTTCGCATGCGGACGTCTCCCGTGAAGTTCGCCCCAGCCTATCGCCAAATCTGCGGCCGGCCTAGCGTGCCAATCTCAACGTTGGCGCCGCCCAATCGCCCTGCCGGGCAATTCTCCCCCTGAACGGGAGAAAGTGGCCGGCTGCGCCGCTGGCGACAACCTTGCAACGCTGGCAATTGGCGAAATCGTGATGAGAGCGTTCCTCGCCCCATTTCCGGGAAAGGATGCCGGCAGGTGAGGGGCGGCGCCAACGTTCGAAATGTTATTTCTTCAAGCTCGCCTCGATCAGCAGGTCGGCGTTGTGGGCGACCGCTGCCGCCGGGCCTCCGAGGCCGAAGAGCTGGCCACTGATATAGGCGCCTTCGATCAACAGCAGCAGGCCGTCGCCGAGCGTGTCAGGGTCTTTAGCGCCCATCGCTGCGGCCATCGCGCGCAGGCGGTGGCGCAACTCCTGCTTGTTGGCCTCGCTGACGACGCGCGCCGGATGGCCATGTTCGGGATATTCCACCGCCGCGTTGGTCATGCCGCAGCCGCGATAGTCCGGCCTTTGCGTGCGCTTGCCGACGCGAGTCAGGAAAGCCCTGAGCTGTGCCCGTGGGTCGCCGGGATGGGCAGCCACGGCTTCGTCGAAACGCTCCCAATACTCACGGTCATATTGCCTGAGATAGGAAGCGGCGAGCTCGTCCTTGGAGGGAAAGCTGCGGTAGAGGCTGGGCTTGGTGACGCCGGCGCGCTTGACGATCTCGTCGACGCCGATCGCCCGGATGCCGCGGCGGTAGAACAGGTCGTAGGCCACGTCGAGGATTTTCTTGGCAGCCTTGGGCGGTGCGGCTGCATGACCGTCCTTGATGGTCAGTTCAATATTTTTGTCCGTTGGCATGGTATGACTCGATTGACGTGTTACCGATCGGTACGTATACATGTCCTCACCCTGCAACGTACCGGTCAGTAACATGATAGCTCAATCCCGTCCCTTTGGCCAGCGCTACGCTTTCGTCGTGGTTGGCGTCATCTTCCTTTGCCTATTGATCGCGGCCGGGCTTCGTTCCGCACCCTCGGTGATGATGCTGCCGTTGGATAAAAGCTTCGGCTGGGGGCGCGATACGGTTTCGATTGCCGCTGCGATCGGCATCTTCCTTTACGGCCTGACCGGGCCGTTTGCCGCCGCATTGATGGAGCGTATCGGCTTGCGCCGCACGCTGCTTGCCTCGCTTGTGATCATGTCGGGCTCGACCGCGCTCAGCCTACTGATGACCGAGCCCTGGCACCTGTTCCTCACCTGGGGCGTGTTTTCCGGCATCGGCTCCGGCGCGGTCGCCACCGTGCTCGGCGCCACCATCGTCAACCGCTGGTTCAAGACCAATCGCGGCTTGGTGATGGGGCTGATGTCTGCCTCCAGCGCCACCGGCCTGTTGGTGTTCCTGCCGCTGCTGGCATCGCTCGCCCAGTCGGGCGGCTGGCAGCCCGTCGCTACCGCCGTCTCGATCGCCACCGCCTGTCTTCTGCCGCTGGTCTGGCTGTTGGTTCCGGAGCGTCCCGCTTCGATCGGCATGGTGCGCTATGGCGCCGGGGCCGATGACGTGCCGCCGGTATCGCCGGCATCGCAAGGCAATTTCCTGGCGCATACGCTCAACACGCTGCGCCGCGCCGCCGGCACCCGCGTCTTCTGGTATCTGTTCGCCACCTTCTTCATCTGCGGCTTCACCACCAACGGGCTGGTCGGCACGCATCTGATCTCCTTCTGCGGCGACATGGGCATCCCCGAGGTACAGGCCGCGGGCCTGCTGTCGCTTATGGGCATTTTCGACCTGATCGGGACGACGCTCTCGGGCTGGCTCACCGACCGTTTCGACCCGCGCAAGCTGCTCGGCGTCTACTACGGCATTCGCGGTCTGGCGCTGATCTATCTGCCCTATTCCGGCTTCTCGGCGACCAGCCTGATCATCTTCGCCGTGCTCTACGGTCTCGACTGGATCGCCACCGTGCCGCCGACGCTCAGGCTCGCCAACGAGGCCTTCGGTGACCGCAGCGGCCCGATCGTGTTCGGCTGGATCGTAGCCGGCCACCAAGTCGGCGCCGCCACCGCCGCCGGCTTCGGCGGCACCATGCGCGAACTGCAGGGCAATTACGAACTGGCTTTCCTGATCGCCGGCATGACGGCGATCGTGGCTGCGTGTCTGTCGCTGCTGATCAATACGAGCAGGCCGGCTTTCGATCCGGAGCCGCAAGCGGCGTAAGGCGCGGTACTAATCTCCCGCCTGAGGGGGGAGATGGCCGCGAAGCGGCCAGAGGGGGTCCGTGCGACCGGACTCAGCCTCTTGCGCAGAGGTCGGCGCTCCAAGCGAGGCGACCCCCTTCTGTCGCCTTCGGCGACATCTCCCCCCTCAAGGGCGGAGATCACCTGTCGATTGTTATCAAAGTTTCATCTTCCCGAGATGTGGCTGAAACATTGAAGCTGGAGCTTGCTGGCACCGTTCGAAGCCATCAGGAGACAGCCATGAACAAGATCTCGTTGACCCGCCGCGCTTTCGTCACCTCTGCCAGCGCCGCCGGTCTGCTCGGCGCATCGGGGCTCGCTTTGCCCTATTATTCGCGCGCCAGCCAGCGCCCGGCCTTCACCCATGGCGTCCAGTCCGGCGATGTCGATGCCTCGAGCGGCATGGTGTGGACGCGCACCGACCGGCCTTCGCGCGTCATGTTCGAAGTGTCGTCGACGGAAAACTTCGCCAATGCGACGCGGCTGGCGCCGCTCGATACCTCGCCGGCCAGCGACTTCACGGTCAAGCGCCTGCTTACCGACCTCGCCTCCGACCAGGATATCTTCTACCGGATGACTGCCGCCGACCTGTCGGATATCAACGCCGTTTCCGAACCGATCGTCGGCCGTTTCCGCACAGCACCCGCCTCGAAGCGCGACATAAAATTCGCCTGGTCGGGCGACACGGCCGGCCAGGGCTGGGGAATCGATGAGACCGGCATGAAAACCTACGCCACCATCGCCAGGCACACGCCGGATTTCTTCCTGCATTCCGGCGACACCATCTATGCCGATGGCGCCATGAAGGACGAGGTAGACCTGCCTGGCGGCGGCAAGTGGAAAAACGTCGTCCTGATCGACGGCAAGCGCAAGGTGGCCGAGACGCTGGATGAGTACCGCGACCAGTGGAAATACAACATGATGGACAAAAACGTTCTGGCCTTGAGCGCCATCTGCCCGACCTTCTACCAGTGGGACGATCACGAGGTGCTGAACAACTGGTCGGATTCGAAGAATCTCGGCGCCGACAGCCGCTACACCGAAAAATCCATCCATG
Source organism: Mesorhizobium sp. LSHC412B00 (assembly GCF_000503035.1). NCBI lineage: Bacteria > Pseudomonadati > Pseudomonadota > Alphaproteobacteria > Hyphomicrobiales > Phyllobacteriaceae > Mesorhizobium > Mesorhizobium sp. LSHC412B00. The sequence continues at coordinate 191,834 of NZ_AYWB01000005.1, forward strand.
TGCTCGCGGCGCGTGCGGCGCGCGCCTTCCATGAGATGACGACGATCCGCTACGAGCCGTCCGAGCCCGGCCGCGTCTACCGCAAGATCGCGCATGGGCCGCTGCTCGACGTGTTCTTCCTCGACATGCGCTCCTATCGCGGCCCGAACGGCCCCGACATGCAGGAGGACATGACGCCGCAGTCACGCATGCTGGGCGAACAGCAGACGAAATGGCTGAAGCGCGAGCTGACGAATTCCAGGGCGACCTGGAAGATCATTGCCGCCGACATGCCGCTCGGCCTCGTCGTCTGGGACGACGGCGCCAAGAAGGTCGGCGCGGAAGCCATCAGCAATGGCGACAATGGCCTGCCCAAAGGCCGCGAGCTCGAGATCGCCGACCTGTTGCGCTACATCAAGACTGCCGGCATCACCAACACGGTCTGGTTGACCGCCGATGTCCACTACACGGCGGCGCACTATTACAACCCCGACAAGGCGCGGTTCCAGGATTTCAATCCTTTCTGGGAATTCGTCTCGGGCCCGATCCACGCCGGTACCTTCGGTCCCAATGATTTCGACATGACCTTCGGCCCGGAGCTGAAATTCATCAAGGCGCCGACCACCGAACAGGGCCAGAACCTGCCACCCTCGGCCGGCCTGCAGTTCTTTGGCCTGGTGGACATTTCAGGGGCGACAGAGCAGCTGACCGTGCGGCTGATGGATCGCGACGACATCGAGCTTTACAAGGTGACGCTCGATCCGGTGCGGTCGGCGTAAGCCTTTGGGTCGGTGCGAAGGATCGCTATGCCTGGAATGGGCAGCCGTCAGTCCGGGTAGCAAACCGTCGGAATCTTCGGCCACACCGCGCTGTCGCAGCCTGCAACCTGCTGCCTCTGCTTGAAAGAGGCGCTGACCGGGCCGGTGACCACGGGGTCGACGCCATCAGGGGCGTCGGCAAACATCTGCTCGGCCGTCCGGTCGGACGACGAAGCCGGATTGGCTTCCTTCACCGTGGCGGCCGATTGAGCGGCATTGGCCGCCAGCACGGCAGCGAATGCGACCGAAGCGATGAGGGGCCAAAATCGGTTGAGTTTGTCGGTCATCAATTTCGAACTACCCGGGCCCAGAAAGGTTCCCGCCTTGGTTAACAAAACCATCTCACACCGAGATGCTTAAGATTTGATGAGTATTTGGTGGTGCGCCTCCTCTTTCGCAATTGCGAAAAACCCTGTATGAGCCGCGCAACCGAAAGAGGCGGCGCCTTTTGGCCTGCTGCCTGCAACGCTCCCGAGACCACAAAATGAAAATTCGTAATATCGCGATCATCGCGCACGTCGACCATGGAAAAACCACCCTCGTCGACCAATTGCTGCGGCAATCCGGTTCCTTCCGCGACAATCAGCGCGTCGCCGAGCGCGCCATGGATTCCAACGACCTCGAAAAGGAACGCGGCATCACCATCCTGGCCAAGGCGACCTCGGTCGACTGGAAGGACACCCGCATCAACATCGTAGACACACCCGGCCACGCCGATTTCGGAGGTGAGGTCGAGCGCATCCTGTCGATGGTGGATTCGGCGATCGTGCTGGTCGACGCGGCCGAAGGCCCGATGCCGCAGACCAAGTTCGTCGTCGGCAAGGCGCTCAAGGTCGGCCTGAAGCCGATCGTCGTCATCAACAAGATCGACCGTCCGGACGCCCGCCACGTCGAGGTGGTCAACGAGGTGTTCGACCTGTTTGCAGCGCTTGACGCCACCGACGAGCAGCTCGACTTCCCGATCCTCTACGGTTCTGGCCGCGATGGCTGGGTCTCGGAAAATCCGGAAGGCCCGAAGGACCAGGGCCTGGCGCCGCTGTTCGACCTTGTCATCAAGCATGTGCCGGAGCCGACCGTTCATCCCGGCCCGTTCCGCATGATCGGCACCATCCTGGAGGCCAATCCCTTCCTCGGCCGCATCATTACCGGCCGTATCGAGAGCGGCACGCTGAAGTCCAACCAGGCGGTCAAGGTGCTCCACCATGACGGCACGCAGATCGAAACCGGGCGCATCTCCAAGATCCTCGCGTTCCGTGGCCTCGAGCGCCAACCGATCGAAGAGGCGCAGGCGGGTGACATCGTCGCCATTGCCGGCCTGTCCAAAGGCACCGTCGCCGACACGTTCTGCGACCTGGCGGTGACCGAGGCGTTGCATGCGCAACCGATCGATCCGCCGACCGTGACCATGTCTTTCCTGGTCAACGATTCGCCGCTCGCCGGCACTGAAGGCGACAAGGTGACCAGCCGCGTCATCCGCGACCGCCTGCTGCGCGAAGCCGAAGGCAATGTCGCGCTCAAGATCGAGGAATCGCCTGACAAGGATTCGTTTTTCGTTTCCGGCCGTGGCGAATTGCAGCTGGCCGTGCTGATCGAGACGATGCGCCGCGAAGGCTTTGAAATCGCCGTGTCGCGTCCGCGCGTCGTCATGCAGAAGGGCGAGAACGGTGAATTGCTGGAGCCGGTCGAGGAAGTCGTCATCGACGTCGACGAGGAGCACGCCGGCATCGTCGTGCAGAAGATGTCGGAGCGCAAGGCCGAGATGGTCGAGCTGCGGCCTTCGGGCGGCAACCGTCAGCGCATCGTCTTCCACGCGCCGACGCGCGGACTGATCGGCTACCAGTCGGAACTGTTGACCGACACGCGCGGCACCGCCGTGATGAACCGGCTGTTCCACGCCTACCAGCCCTACAAGGGCGAACTGCCGGGCCGCACCAACGGCGTGCTGATCTCCAACGAACAGGGCGAGGCAGTGGCCTATGCCATGTGGAACCTCGAAGACCGCGGCCCGATGGTCATCGACCCGGGCGTCAAGGTCTATCAGGGCATGATCATCGGCATCCATAGCCGTGACAACGACCTCGAAGTGAACGTGCTGAAGGGCAAGAAGCTGACCAACATCCGCGCCGCCGGCAAGGACGAGGCGGTGAAGCTGACGCCGCCGATCCGCATGACGCTGGAGCGCGCGCTGGCCTGGATCCAGGACGACGAGCTGGTCGAGGTGACGCCTAAGACCATCCGCCTGCGCAAGCTCTATCTCGACCCGAACGAGCGCAAGCGCTTCGAGAAGTCGGCCAAGGTTGTGGGCGCGGCGTAATCGTCTGATTTCCAAATCCGGAAGGAGGCGAAGCACCGATGTGCTTCGCCCTATTTCGATTATCTGCTCGCCCTTGAGATGATGGTTTCTCGGTCGGCTTCGCCGGAGAGATCAATTCGCACGATCGTGCCATCGCGAGCCGGCTTGCGCAAAGCCCTGGCGCCTTCGGAAACGACAAACAGCAATCGTTTCTCCTCCAGCGCCTGAAGCCTTGATCGCGAGATGCCGAGTTCGCCGGCGAGCAGACGGTCTAGCCGCAGCGATGTCGGCATTTCCAGCCCAAGCCTGATTTCAAGCGCGGCTGCGGGTTCGCCTTCGCCGCCGAGCCGGTGTTTGTGAACGGCGAAATCGGGAAACTCCTCGACGCGGCCGACCCGGTTTCGCAAAGCCGCGACATCGAAGGCATGGCGGCGGGCGAGGGCCGGATCGTTGCTTTCGAGCGCTGCCAGCAGCGCGGGTTCGATGTCGCGGCGGTTGCAGCGTTCGAAAATGCCGAAATTCCACGAATTGTCGCAGTCGATGCAGCGATAGATCAGCCAGACATCAATGCGTTTGCCATTGGCGTTGACGCGGAATTTGTCGCTGCAGCGATAGGCTTTCACGGCGCCGCAGCGGTTGCAGTGGATCAGGGGTCGAGGTGCGATTTCGGGCGCGATTGCCCAGTGGATAGCGAGATGTTGGGACAAGCCGGAAGACCTTCCAGTGTGGAAGTTCTTCAGGTCGGCAATGGCGAGATGCCCATGCGGGCACGGCGTGGCGAGAGCTAGCTATGTCGGAAATCAGCTGTCACGGGCGGCAAAGCGCGCGACAACGGTTCAGCAGTGCCAAACCGGTCTCGAACCGCCGCCTGAGGAACACGTGAAATGGAGCAGGCACCGCTTAATGCGGCGCCCTGCCAAGCGTGATCAGGGGAGTTGGCGAGACCGGCGGTTACTGAGGCAAAATGAAGCTCGAAATGGATGTCGGGACGGCTCTTCTAGCGGCAAGATGCCGAGCGGGCAAGGTTAATAGGGTGTCTCGCCCTGCTCAGGCGAAGGCGATCTGTACCTTCATCGATTTGTTGCGGTCGCCGGCGATCTCGAAAGCCGCAACCGCCTCGTCCATCGGATAGATGCCGGTCAGCAGCGGCTTGACGTCGACGCGACGGTTGTTGATCAGATCGACGGCCAGCGCGAACTCGTCGTGGAAACGGAAGGAGCCGCGCATTTCGATCTCCTTGGCGACGATGAGATTCTGAGGCAGCGACATGTCGCCGCCTAGGCCGAGCTGCACGAGCACCCCGCGCGGCTTCAGCACATCGAGCCCGGCTCGCACCGCGCGCTCATCGCCGGAGCATTCGAACATGACGTCCAAACTGCCCTTCTCGACATTGTAGCCAGCGAGCTTGTCGGCATCTGTGGCGACATTGATGGTGCGGTCGGCGCCGATCTCGTTGGCCTTGGCCAGAACCGCGTCCATGACATCGGTGACGACGATCCCACGCGCGCCGTGGACACGTGCGGCAAGGATGCTGAGCGCACCGATCGGCCCGCAGCCGGTGACCAAGACCCGCTTGCCGAGCAGCGAGCCGGCGCGGTTGACGGCATGCAGCGTTACCGCGAACGGCTCGGCAAAGGCGGCTTCGTTGATGGAGACATGGTCGGCGATCTTGTGGCACTGCCAGGCCTCGGCGGCGAGGCACTGGCGGAAGGCGCCCTGTATATGTGGCATCGGCATGGCGCTGCCGTAGAATCGCATGTTGAGGCATTGGTTCTGCACGCCCTGCAGGCAGTACCGGCACGCATTGCAGGGCCGGCTGGGCGAAATCGCAACGCGGTCGCCGACGACAAGGCTGGAAACGCCGGCGCCAAGTGCCTTCACCGTGCCGGCGACCTCATGGCCGAGGATCATCGGCTCGCGCAGGCGCACCACGCCGAAGCCGCCATGATTGTAATAGTGCAGGTCCGAGCCGCAGATGCCGCCGGCCTCGACCGATATTTCGACCTGTCCTGCGCCAGGCGCGCCGGGATCGGTCTCTTCGATGCGAAGGTCTTTTGCCGCGTGGATGACGATTGATTTCATGGCCGCGATCCTTTCTCAAACCACTGGCACGGGCAAGTCCGATCTCCGAAATATGTTGCGTTCGTTGGCCCATCAGGCCGAGGGGTGCCAAATCGCCACCGATCGGATATCATTTGCCATCCAACGCTCGAAGGCTCCGCCATGCACCTCACCTCGCTGCTGATCTTCGCCGCCGCTCTCTTCGTTGCCGCCGGCTCGCCCGGCCCATCGATCGCGGCACTGGTTGCCCGCGTCATCTCGAAGGGCTTTCGTGACGTGTTTCCGTTCCTGCTCGCCATGTGGATCGGCGAGGCCATCTGGCTGTCGCTGGCGGTGTTCGGGCTGGCGGTCGTGGCGCAGACCTTCCATTTCGCCTTCGTCGTCGTGAAATGGATCGGCGTCGCTTACCTCACCTACCTCGCCTTCAAGATGTGGACCGCACCTGTCGACGCAAAAGAAGGCGAGATGCCGCGCGAGGATTCGGCGACAAAGCTGTTCTTTGCCGGCATGGCGGTGACGCTCGGCAATCCCAAGATCATGATGTTCTATCTGGCGCTGCTGCCGACGATCATCGACCTCGCTTCGGTGAGTGTCATCGGCTGGGTCGAACTGACGGCGACGATGGCGGGGGTTCTGATCGCCATCGATCTCGCCTGGGTCGTCGCGGCCTCACAGGCGCGCAAGCTGCTCAAAAGCAGGCNTGCTGCCGACGATCATCGACCTCGCTTCGGTGAGTGTCATCGGCTGGGTCGAACTGACGGCGACGATGGCGGTGGTTCTGATCGCCATCGATCTCGCCTGGGTCGTCGCGGCCTCACAGGCGCGCAAGCTGCTCAAAAGCAGGCGCGCCATGAAGATCGCCAACCGAATCAGCGCCACGACGATGGCCGGCGCTGCCGGGGCCATCGCGGCGCGTTGACCTCTCCTACGAGGAGAAGGAAACTTTCACCTCGCCATGGCGTGGTATTCGTCGTTCGGCCGCATGTCGATGGCCGCCGCCACGCGGTTCGACATGTTGAAGAAGGCGGCGGTCGAGGCGATGTCCCAGATGTCGCGGTTGGTGAAGCCGGCGTTGCGCAGTGCTTCCCTGTCCGCCTCGACGATCTTTGCCGGCTCTTCCGTCAGCTTGACGGCGAATTCGAGCATCGCCGTCTGTTTCGGTGAAAGATTGGCAGCGCGGAAGTTCATCACCATCATCTCGCCGAGAGCCGGATCGCCGGAGAGCTGGCGCACCGCCGCGCCATGCGCGGTCAGGCAATAATAGCAGTGGTTGATCGAGGAAACGACGACCGCGATCATCTCCCGTTCCAGCTTCGACAGGCCGGATTCACCCAGCATCAGATCATTGTAGGTGTCGGTAAAGGCGCGCAGCTTCTTCTCGTCGAAGGCATAGGCAAGAAGCACGTTGGGAACCAGGCCGAGCTTTTCCTCGCATTTGGCGAAATAGGCTTTTGTCGCCTCGCTCAGTTCCGCGATACCGAGGTCAAGTGCGCTGATTTTGCCGGACATGGGGTCTCGCTCCTGGTTCACCGCCGCCTGACCGTCGAATTCCTGTAATTCTTATCGAGCCGTCAAACCTTTGTCGCCAAACAGCGGTCATCTGCTACCATAGTCGTAAAAGCATGTGACGGGAGGACAACATGGCGAGCGTGAAATCCGCAGCTAAGCCGAAGAAAACAGCCACTGCCGGGGTGAAACCCGACGGGAAGCCGGCCAGGCTCGCCGACTATCTGCTGGGCCGCGCGCCGGCCGAAGACATTGCCGCCTATGACGCCGCCGACCTGGAGCGCGCCGCCGACCTGGCAGGACGTGCGGTCGCCGCCCACAAGAAGGGCCAAAGTGTCGTCGCCGTCGATGCCGGGTCGGGCGTCTCCCGCGAGGGCCGCCCGATGACGATCATCACCGTCGTCAACGACAACATGCCGTTCCTGTTCGATTCGATCCTCGGCGAGATCACAGAAACTGCCGGCGAACCGACTTTGGTCACCCATCCGGTCATCGTCGTGCGTCACGGCAAGGCCGGCGTCGACGAGATCCTCGGCGACGGCAGCGCCCTCAAGGACGATGGCAATCACGACCGCCTGAGCGTCGTCCATGTCCATATTCCGCGCCTGACGGCGGAGCAGGCCGACGCGCTGGCCGACCGCCTGCGGAAGATGCTCAACCAGGTGCGCGCCGCCGTCAGCGACTGGAAGCCGATGCTCGCCCGTCTCGACCAGGCGATTTCCGAATTCCGCTATTCCGCCGTGCCGCTCGACAAGAAGAGCGTTGCCGAGGCCATCGCCTTCCTTGAATGGCTGCGCGACGACAATTTCACTTTCCTTGGCATGCGCGAGTTCAAATATTCCGGCGGCGCGGAGAGCGGCAATCTGGAGCGCGCCGACAAACCCGGTCTCGGCATCCTCGCCGACCCGGATGTGCTGGTGCTCCGGCGCGGCACCGAGGCGGTGACGACGACGCCCGAAATCCGCGCCTTCCTGCATGGGCCGGAGCCGCTGATCGTCACCAAGGCCAACGCCAAGTCGCTGGTGCACCGCCGCATTTATCTCGATTATATCGGCGTCAAAACCTACACCGCCAAGGGCACGCTTGCCGGCGAGTTGCGCATGGTCGGCCTGTTCACCTCGACCGCCTACACGCGCTCGGTGATGAAAATCCCGTATCTGAGGTCAAAGGCCGAGACCATCATCGCCAAGTCCGGCTTCGACCGGCACGACCATTCCGGCAAGGCACTGATCAACGTTCTGGAGAGCTATCCGCGCGACGAACTGTTCCAGGTGCCGGTGCCGATCCTGAAGAAGCACGCCGCGGCCATTCTCGGCCTGGTCGAGCGGCCACGGGTGCGGGCGCTGGTGCGCGCCGACCAGTTCGACCGCTTCGTATCGATCCTCGTCTTCGTGCCGCGCGACCGCTATGACAGCGTCGTGCGCGAGAAGATCGGCACCTATCTCAAGACCGTCTTCGAAGGCCGTTTGTCGGCTTATTATCCTGCGTTTCCGGAAGGCGGGCTGGCGCGTGTGCATTTCATCATCGGCCGCTCGGGCGGCAAGACGCCGAAGGTCGAGCAGGCGGTGATCGAAGCGGCGATCCGCGATATCGTGCGAACCTGGGACGACGCGCTGGCCGAAGCCGCGGAAGCCGTCGGCGGCGATCCATCGCTGAAGGCGATCGCCGCGCGTCTGCCTGAGAGCTATCGCGATTCCTTCAGCGCGGCCATCGCGCTGAAGGATGCGGGGCGCATCGCCGGCATCAGCACCGCCAACCCGATCGCCATCGACTATTACCGCCATGCCGAACAGAAACCCCATCAGGCAGCGCTGAAGATCTACCACCACGGCAGCCCGGTAGCGCTGTCGCGTCGCGTGCCGGTGCTGGAAAACATCGGCTTCCGCGTCATCAGCGAGCGCACCTTCGAGGTTGGCGAGGACGGCGGCGACACCGTCTTCGTCCACGACATGGAGCTGGAGAACAGCTACGGCAAGCCGATCGACCTCAGCGATGGCGGCGCGCTGTTCGAGGACGCGTTCCTGTCGGTCTGGCGCGGCGACATCGACAATGACAGCTATAACGGGCTTGCCCAGACCGCCGGCCTGTGGTCGGGCGAAGTCAGCATTCTGCGCGCCTATGGCCGCTACCTGCAGCAAGCCGGTATCCCGCAGAGCCAGGATTTCATCGCGGCCGCGCTCAACCGCTATCCCGACATTGCGCGCGGCCTGCATGCACTGTTCGTCGCTCGTCTCGGCCCGACCGCCGAGACGGAAGGCGTCGTCGCCGCCAAGCACCTCAAGGCCAAGATCAAGGACGCGCTGGAGGAAGTCCCCAACATTGATGACGACACCATCATCCGCCGCTATCTCAACCTGATCGAAGCCTCGTTGCGCACCAATCATTTCGTTGCGGGAACGAAGGCGCGGGGCCAGTCACTGGCGATCAAGCTGGACTCGCAAGCGGTCGAAGGATTGCCGGCGCCGCGGCCGTGGCGCGAGATCTTCGTCTACGGTTCCGAGGTCGAAGGCGTGCATCTGCGCTTCGGCCCGGTTGCGCGCGGCGGCCTGCGCTGGTCGGACCGCGCCCAGGATTACCGCACCGAGGTGCTCGGCCTGGTCAAGGCGCAGCAGGTCAAGAACGCCGTCATCGTGCCGGTCGGCGCCAAGGGCGGCTTCTATCCGAAGAAGCTGCCGATGAGCGCCGGCCGCGACGCCATCTTCGAGGCCGGCACCTCGGCCTACAAGAATTTCGTTTCCAGCCTGCTGTCGATCACCGACAATATCGGCCTCGATGGCGTCATACCCCCAGCCGGTGTCGTCAGGCGCGATCCTGACGACCCCTATTTCGTCGTCGCCGCCGACAAGGGCACGGCAACCTTCTCCGACACCGCCAATGCCATTTCGGAGAAACACGGTTTCTGGCTCGACGATGCCTTCGCCAGCGGCGGCTCGGCCGGTTACGACCACAAGAAGATGGGCATCACCGCCAAAGGCGCCTGGGAAGCGGTCAAGCGGCATTTCCGCGAGATCAACCGCGACATCCAGACCACCCCCTTCACCGTCGTCGGCGTCGGCGACATGTCGGGAGACGTGTTCGGCAACGGCATGCTCTTGTCGCCGCAGACCAGGCTGATCGCCGCCTTCGACCATCGCGACATCTTCATCGATCCCGATCCAGACAGAGTGGCGTCGATGGCGGAGCGCGAGCGCATGTTCGCGCTGCCGCGTTCGTCCTGGCAGGACTATGACAAGACCAAGCTGTCGGAAGGCGGCGTCATCGTCTCGCGCAGCCAGAAGTCGATCACGCTGCCTGCGGCAGCGGCCGCGGCGATTGGTCTCGCCAAGACCACGGCGACACCGGCCGAGATCATGACCGCCATCCTCAAGGCGAATGTCGATCTGTTGTGGTTCGGCGGCATCGGCACGTATTTACGGGCCTCGGGCGAAACCAATGCCGAAGTCGGCGACCGCGCCAATGACGCCATCCGCATCACCGCGCTCGATGTCCGGGCCAAAGTGATCGGCGAGGGCGCCAATCTCGGCGTCACGCAGCGCGCCCGCATCGAATTCGGCATGAATGGCGGCCGCTGCAACTCCGACGCCATCGACAATTCGGGCGGCGTCAACTGCTCCGACGTCGAGGTCAACATCAAGATCGCGCTGGCGTCCGCCATGCGCAAGGGGTCGCTGACCCGGCCGGCGCGCAACAAGCTGCTGGCCGAGATGACCGACGAGGTCGCCGGCCTCGTGCTGTCCAACAATTACGAACAGACGCTGGCGCTCTCCATCGCCCGCAAGCGCGGCCTTGCCGACATCGCGCACCAGAGCCGGTTCATGGCGGCGCTGGAGGCTCGGGGCCTGCTCGACCGCGCTGTCGAGACGCTGCCGTCGCCGGCCGCCCTTGCCGAGCGCGAGGCGCGTGGCGAGCCGCTGACCCGGGCGGAGCTTGGCGTGCTGCTCGCCTATGCCAAGATCGTGCTGTTTTCCGACATCGTCGCCAGCGACGTGCCGGACGACGCGCATTTCGACCGCGACCTGATGGGCTATTTCCCCGATCGGATGGCGAAGAAATACGCGGCCGAGATCCATGGCCACCGGCTGCGCCGCGAAATCATCGCCCGCGTCGTCGCCAACGATCTCGTCAATCGCGGCGGACCGTCATTCGTCAACCGGCTGCAGGAAGCCACGGGGCGCAGCGCGGCCGACGTGGTGCGCACCTTCGCCGTGGTGCGCGACGGCTTCGCCCTGCCGGCGCTCTATCGGGAGATCGATGCGCTGGACAGCCACATCGACGGCCAGGCGCAGCTCGATCTCTACCAGTCCGTCAGCCGGCTTATCTTCGTGACCAGCGGCTGGTACCTGAAGAACGATGCCGGCACCGCAGCGCTCGGCCAGCGCATTGCCGAACTGCAAGAGGCGCGCATGGCGCTGGAGCCGAAGCTGCTCTCGCTGCTACCGGCCTTCTCGCGCGAGCGGGTCGAGGAGCGGCGGCACGGCCTCTTCAAGGCCGGCGCCCCGGAAAAGCTCGCCGGGCAGCTGGCAATGGCCGATGTGGCGGGACTGATCCCCGACATCGCACTGACGGCGCGCACGGCCAATGCCGACGTCGTCGCCTCGGCCAAGGCGTTCTTCGCCGTCAGCGATGCCTTCCGCATTCCGCGCGTCGAAGAGGCGGCGCGTTCTATCACGCCGTCGGACTATTACGACCAGCTGGCGCTGTCGCGCGCCACCGACACGATCGGCGCGGCGCGGCGCGGCATCGCGGTGGCGGCTCTCGCCAGCCATACCGGGACGGCGGATCCTGTGGCGGCCTGGCTGGAAGCCGGCGGCGAGCGCGTGGCGCGCATTCGCGAGCGGCTGCAAGCGCTGACCGAAGGCGGGGATATCACCGTGTCCAGGCTGTCGGTGGCTTCGGGGCTGATGAGCGATCTGACGGGGATGTGAGGCTCGGGACTTTACCCTCCCCCTTGTGGGGAGGGTCGCTGCGAAGCAGCGGGGTGGGGTGCGGCACCGACCCCCACCCGGACCTTCGGTCCGACCTCGCCACAAGGGGGAGGTAGGGGCGCGGCGCCTTTCTTCGCGTCTCTATGCAGGTAGACAGCGGCGACATCCAGGTGAGGGGCAGCGCGAATCTTTGGCGGTTTGCATGAGCATTCGAAACATGCAGACATGGCGTCCGACAAGCGCGGTGTCCGGGGGAATCATCATGGCGGCGGTAGATGCAGTGCAGCGGGCATCGGGACGCGGCATCTGGGGGTGGATGTTCTTCGACTGGGCGGCGCAGCCGTTTTTCACCGTCGTCACCACCTTCATCTTCGGCCCTTATTTCGTCTCGCGCATGGCGAGCGATCCGGTCTCAGGCCAGGCGGCCTGGGGCTACGGCATCGCTGTTGCGGGCCTGGTCATTGCCGTTTTGTCGCCCATCCTCGGCTCGATTGCCGACCAGACCGGGCCGCGCAAGCCGTGGATTGCGTTCTTCGCCTCGATCAAAATCATCAGCCTTTGCCTGCTATGGTTTGCCGCTCCCGGCTCGAATCTTTTCCTGGTGGTGCTGTTCTTTTCTCTCGCTTCGGTCGCGGCGGAATTCTCGACCGTGTTCAATGATTCGATGATGCCGCGCCTGGTGCCGAAGAGCGAGATCGGCCACGTCTCCAACATTGCCTGGGGCCTTGGTTATCTCGGCGGCATGATCGCGCTGATCTTTGTCGTCGCTTGTCTGGCGGCTTCGCCGGAGACCGGCAAGACGATCATCGGGGTCGACCCGCTCTTTGGGCTCGACCCGAAACTCGGCGAGGACGCGCGCGCCACCGGGCCGCTGTCGGCTGGCTGGTATTTCCTGTTCATCCTGCCGATGTTCTTCTTTACGCCGGACGCCATCAAAGGCATTCCGATCGGGCCGGCGGTGCACGAGGGGCTGTCGGAACTGAAGTCGACGCTGACTGAAGTGCGCCGGCGCAAAGGCATCTTCCGCTTCCTTGTCGCCCGCATGATTTATCAGGACGGCGTCAATGCGCTGCTCGCTTTGGGCGGCACCTTTGCGGCAGCGATGTTCCACTGGTCGATCACCGAGATCGGCATGTTCGGCATCATCCTCAACGTCGTCGCCATCGTCGGCTGCCTGGTTGCCGCATGGCTGGACACCGCGCTTGGCTCCAAGACCATCGTGATGATTTCGCTCGCCCTGCTCAGCATCGCCACCATCGGCATCGTTTCGACCGGGCCAGGCTACACGTTGTTCGGCGCCTGGATGATGCCGGGAGCCGATAGTGGCGGCCTGTTCGGCACGGCGGCGGAAAAGGCCTACGTTTTCTATGGCCTGCTGATCGGGCTGGCGTTCGGACCGGTGCAGGCGTCGTCACGCTCCTACATGGCGCGCAGCGTGACCGCAGCCGAATCCGGCCGCTATTTCGGCATCTATGCGCTGGCCGGAAGGGCGACGAGTTTCCTGGCGCCGTTCATGGTGGCGTCGATCACGCTCGCCAGCGGCTCGGCGCGGCTCGGCATGGCGGCCATCGTGCTGTTCCTGGGCGTGGGGATCGCGATATTGATCTGGACGCCGTACCCGGCGGATCAGCCGGTGGAATAGCGCCGCACTTTTCCTTCTCCCCTTGTGGGAAAAGGCAGAGGCGCTCAATGCCTGAAATGCCTCACGCCGGTAAACACCATGGCGATGCCATGCGCGTCGGCAGCGGCGATGACGTCTTCGTCGCGCATTGAACCACCGGGCTGGATGACGGCAGTGGCGCCGGCTTCGATGGCTGAGATCAGCCCGTCGGCGAAAGGGAAGAAAGCGTCGGAGGCGACCACCGAGCCCTTGGTCAACGGCTCCGCGAGGCCAGCTGCTTCCGCCGCGTCGAGCGCCTTGCGGGCGGCGATGCGCGAGGAATCGACGCGGCTCATCTGGCCGGCGCCGATGCCAACCGTGGCGCCGTCCTTGGCGTAAACGATGGCGTTCGACTTGACGTGCTTGGCGATGCGGAAAGCGAATTTGAGGTCGGCCATCTCGGCCGCCGTCGGCGCGCGCCTGGTCACCACCTTGAGCTCGAGATCGTCGACCACCGCGTTGTCGCGGCCCTGGACGAGCATGCCGCCAGCGACGGATTTCACAGTGATGCCGCCGGCGTGCGGATCGGGCAGACCGCCGGTGACCAGCAGTCGCAAATTCTTTTTGGCGGCGATGATGCGGACAGCGTCCTCCGACGCGTCCGGCGCAATGATCACCTCGGTGAAGGTTTTTACGATCTCCTGAGCCGCTTCGGTATCGAGGATGCGGTTCATGGCAACGATACCGCCAAAGGCCGAAACCGGGTCGCAGGCCAGCGCTCTCGCATAGGCAGCAGCCAGCGAAGCGTCCTCGGCGACGCCGCACGGGTTGGCGTGCTTGATGATGGCAACGGCGGCGCAGCGGTTGGGATCGAACTCGCCGACCAGCTCGAAGGCGGCATCGGTGTCGTTGATGTTGTTGTAGGACAGCTGCTTGCCCTGCAACTGGCGAGCCGTGGCGACCCCCGGCCGCTTGTCGCCATTGACGTAGAAGCCGGCGCTCTGATGCGGGTTCTCGCCATAGCGCATGACGCTTTCCAGCCTGCCGCCGAAGGTGCGCCAGGTCGGGTGCTCGATCTCAAGCGTTTCGGCGAACCAGCCGGAGATCGCCGCATCGTAGCTGGCGGTGCGGGCAAAGGCCTTGGCCGCCAGCTTCTGGCGGAAATCCAGCGACAGCGAGCCGATGTTCATCTCCAGCGCGTTCAGCACCGAGGCGTAGTCGCCGGGATCGGTGACGATGGCGACATAGGCGTGATTCTTGGCCGAAGCGCGGATCATCGCCGGGCCGCCAATGTCGATGTTCTCGACAACAGCGGCATAGTCGGCGCCGGAACGGCGGACCTCCTCGAACGGGTAGAGATTGCAGACGAGCAGATCGATCGGCTCGATGCGGTGATCGTGCATCGCCTTGGCGTGTTCGGGATCGTCGCGCACGCCGAGCAGTGCGCCATGCACCGACGGGTGCAGCGTCTTCACGCGGCCGTCCATGATCTCGGGAAAGCCGGTCAGTTCCGAGACGTCACGCACCGCCAGCCCCGCCTCGGCGATCGCCTTTGCCGTACCTCCGGTCGAGACCAGCTCGACGCCGGCCGCGACCAGCCCTTTGGCGAAGTCGGTCAGGCCGGTCTTGTTGAAGACGGAAAGCAGGGCGCGGCGGACCGGAACGAGGTCGGGTGCCGGAATGTTCTTGGCGGCGACGGCCATGGGCTGGCGGCCTTTCAGGGCTGATTGGAGAGCGTTGCCGGGCCGTAGCACATGAGGTCAGGAAATCAAGCCGGAAGCTCGATCAAGCCGGCGCCGGCAACGACGCTCAGCTGTGCTCGGGATAGCCGGCGATGCCAGTGCGCGTGAGCTGCCAATGCACTTCGGCGATCTCCGAGGCCTTGAAGGCGAGCACGATCTGGCGGCTGCGGCGCGGGCCGCCAAGGCCGGCGAAATAGATCGATTCCTCGACCTCCGGCACCACTTCGGTGCAGGTGAACACCCAGGTGTCGGCCTGGTCGGCGGTCAGCACCAGGCGGTCATGCTCGTCCTGCAAAAGGTTGATATCAGGGTGGATGTGGAAGCGCACCACGACGAAGTCGCGGCCATTGTTGCGGATCGCCGCACCGCCCGGGCGAAGGAAGCGATCCCTGCCGGCGAGCACATTGCCCTCGCTCGACAGTTTCAGCTCGCGCTCATGGAGGAAGCCAAAGCGCTGCATATAGCCGTCATGGCGGGCGATGAACCCTTGCGTGCCCTTCTGGTCGATGCGCTTGCAAGGCACATGCTGCGGGCCGCCGAGCAAGGGTGAGCCGAGCAGGTCGTTGACGCGCAGCGAATGGGAAAACCGCGCCGACGAGGTGTCGTTGATGGTGGCGGTCGAATGCGCCGCGGTGGCACGGGCCAGCGGCCGGAATTCGGCGGCGCCATAGGTGTCGATGCCGGCATTGACGATATAATGCTGGCGACCGGACGAGAGTTCGAAGGCCAGGCACCCGGCATGCGCGGCGTTGGACACATCGACGGCCGGCGACGGGCCGGTATCGGCAATTACCGTAACGCCGCCCATACACAGCCGCTCATAGCCGGAATGCGGCGCGTGCAGCAGCGGCGCGCCGGCGGTGTCGTCGTGGCGCAAGATGGTGGCAATGCGGTCGTGGATGGTGGCGCCCATGCCATTGAAGCGGGCGAGGCTGCCATCCTGATGGCGGAAGAAGCGCAGCGCCGGCAGCATGCGGTCGATGGCGCCCATCAGGGCGGCCGGTGGCGTTTCTGCCTGATTGGCATAGGTCTGGCGCAGCGGCAGGAGATCGGCGAGCAATTCGAGCACCGCCATCGGGTTGCGCGAAATATGGCCGCCATCGGGAAGGATCTGGCGGTCGAGTTCTTCCGCCAGGTTGCGGGTGGCGCCGCGCAGTGCCGAGGCCGGCGCCGGCAGCGACAGCGCGGCGAAGGCAAGCGCGATGCGAGCGCGCAGCCTGTCCTTGCCGTCCGGCATTTCGCGCGCCATCGAGCGGAGATAGCGGATCTGCACGGCGAGCGATTTCAGGAAGGCGCGATAGAACGGAAATTCGGCCCCTTGTAGGACAACCGAGGAGTGTTGCAACCAGGCAATGACTCGCTTGGCGGTGGTGCCGGGCTCCCAGGCTATGCCGGAAATCTGGTTGCCATGCATGGCGATCCAGTCGGAGACAAGCGCGCGTGCATTGGCGGCGGCCAGCTCGGTGCCGGCGGCGCGCATATGGCGCAGCCAGCGAAAGCCGTGCAGCGTCTTCACCCAGCCGCGGTTGGCGACGTCGATCTGGAATGGCGATTTGCCGCCGGTCTCGACCAGATGTCCCGACAGCGGATAGCGGCCATAATAAATCTCGAGCGCGATCTGCGGATCGGCGAGCCTGAGGTCGGGCGGTGCAATCAGGACGCGTTCGGGCGTGCGCCCGGAATAGCGCCAGCGATAGACTGGCCCTGCGCGAAGGCGCCGGCGCGTCTTGCGCCAAAACTCCTTAGCGACAAGCGTCCACAGACGTGTCGTGCTGCCGGCAGCCAGTGCCAAAACCCCTCCTCGTCGCCTGGAGATAGAGCATGCTGTCGCCCGAAAACCGCGTCACACTTTTCGGCATCATGTTCCGGTACCCCAGCACAAGCTTATATGATTCAAGAACTTGTGCGAAGTCGAATTCCGCCGACGTGAAGCGCCTCACGCTGCCGGCCACCGACCCGCCCCGAAAAAAGTCAAGCGCTTCGCGGGTTTAAGCCCGGCAATCCGGCACTCACTTGCGGTTGTGGCGAGACCGAAATTCGCTGGGCGAACAGTTTTCCCGGTCGCGAAACAGACGGGAGAAATAGAAGGCGTCGTGGATGCCGACGGCGGCCGCAATGGACTCGATGGGCGAATCGGAGGCGGCCAGCATCTGTTTGGCGCGGTCGAGCCTCGTGCGCAGTTGGAAGGCCTTGGGCGACATGCCGGCTGCCCGCGCAAATCTGCGCCGCAAGGTTGCCGGCGACATCGAGAATTTTGCGGCGAAGGCATCGAGATCGACCGGGTCGCACGCGCAGCGGCGCAATTCGTCGATGATGGGCTGCATGTCGGCATGCTGGAAGCCGGGATTTCGTTGACGGTTGTTCCAATCCATTGCCTGGCGGGCAGCACGCACGACGATGCGATGCATCGTGGCGGCGGCTTCTGCCTGGCTCAGCATCGTATCGAGCGACAGCTCACCATGCAGCCTGTCGAACAGCCGCTGCATTTTGCCGAGGTCGCGCAAGGGGACGACAGGGGCGTCCTCGGCGATCAGCCGCAGCCGGGTGAAATCGCGTATCAAGGCGCCGTCGAAGAGCGCCCAGCGTTCGAGCCATCCCGATGCATCCGGCCCGTAGGAATGCATCCTCCCGGGAAGCAGCCAGAACAGGGCCGGCGCTCGGATCGTCTGCATGCCGGCTGTCCTGGTTTCAAGCCAGCCTTGACCATCCTCAATCAGCACCACGGCGAATTCCGGCAATTTGCGCGCTTGGATCGCCTGCGTGACGCGATGCCGACCAATCCCTGTAACCGACAGGCCGCCGGCCGCGGCCGGTGCGGATCTGTAGAGCGCGTAAGGGTGATCGTTCATGAGCGAAAAGTCCATGGCTTCGTTCCGTCCATGGGCGAGCGTGCGAACAGTATGGCATTTCCAGCTAAGGATGGAAAATCGCAGGTGGCTGAAATGTCAAGCTCAACAGGTGGCACGCAACGACGGATTCCTGTTGCGTCAATCGATCTGAACGCCAACGGCAAGACATTATCGATGGCGCCGAACCGGTTGGGTCATCTCGTGCCAACCGACGCCGGGGTCGGCATCGATGCCATTCGCGGCCTCCTTGCCGAGCAAGGCTATGTCTGGCTGAAAAGTATGCTGCCGCGCCGCGACGTCATCGATTTTCGCGGCTGGGTGTTTTCGTATCTGGCCGACACCGGCTTGCTGCAGCCCGGGTCCGATCCCGCGCTTGGCCTGGCGGCGGCCGCCGGAACGTTCGACCGTCAGCTCGCCGATCGCCGGTTGATGGCGCTGGTTCGCTCCACCGCCTATGAAGGGTTCTGCGCACAGCCCCTGATGGCCCGGCTAATGGATGCGTTCGTCGGCGGGCTGTCCTATTTGCACAAGCGCAAGATCATGCGTTTCACCCAACCGGGCACCACCGTGGCGACGCCGGCGCATTACGACCTCGTTTATCTGCGCGGCGGCACCAGCCGCATCGTCACTGCCTGGATCCCGATCGGCGACGTTCCCGTCGACATGGGCGGCCTGGTCTATCTCGAGGGATCGCACGCCATCGGCCTCGACATGGAGGCCCGGTTCGCCAGGGAAAATGCCGGGCTGAGCCCGCAGGAGCGCATCAGCGCCTACAACAGGAACATGAGCGAGGGCGGCTGGGTGTCGAAGGACCTGCCCGACATGGCGGAGCGGTTCGATACACGCTGGCTGATCGCGGATTTCGAGGCCGGCGATGTCGTCCTCCACTCGCCCTATATGATCCACGCCTCGACGACCAACCAGAGCGCGGAGGGGCGTATCCGGCTCTCCACCGATATCCGCTACCAGAATGTCGATGATGAGATCGATGCGAGGTGGGGGAAGCACTGGAGTCTGAACGACATGCTTTAGGCATGTCGTCGCGTCGGAGTCAGGCCAGACGTCGCATGCGGGCGGCGAAGAAGCCGTCCAGGCCGGAAACCCCTGGCGAACCAAGGTCAAGATCGGCGGGTGTGGTGCGCAGCGTGCCTTGCGGGGTCAGGAAGGCGTCGATGCCAGCGATTTCGCCGGGCTGCAGCGGATCGTCGGCGACGGTCTTGTTGCCGGCCAGAAAGGCGCGATACAGATCCTCGCCTTCGATCGGGTCCAGCGAACAGTTGGAAAAAACAATCCGGCCGCCCGGTTTGACCAAAGTGACGGCGCGGGCGAGCAGCTTTGCTTGCAGATCGGCTAGCTTTTCGACGTCGGCTACCGTCTTGGTCCATGGCACGTCCGGGTGGCGCCGAACCGTGCCGGTGGAAGAGCAGGGCGCGTCGAGCAGGACGGCGTCGAAAAGCTCCGCCGGCTGGTATTTCAGCAGATCGGCCTGCACGATCTCGGCGGACAGCCCAAGCCGTTCGAGGTTCTGCGTCAGCCGCGCCAGCCGGTTCTTCGAGGTGTCCAAGGCGGTGACTTTGGCGCCGGCAAGGATAAGCTGAGCGGTCTTGCCGCCGGGGGCGGCGCAGAGGTCGGCGACGCGTAATCCTTTGACATCGCCGAACAGCCGCGCCGGAAAACTGGCGGCGGCGTCCTGGACCCACCATGCGCCTTCGCTGAAGCCCGGCAGTTCGGTGACGGAGGCGCTGAGCTTTTCCACTCGCACCGTGCCGGTCGGCAGCACGATGCCGCCGAGCTTTTCGGCCCACAGTTCGGGATCGGCCTTGACCGTGAAATCCACCGGCGCCTCAACGCGATGCGCCGCCAGGATCTGTCTGGTCATCTCAGGGCCATAGGCAGCTTTCAGGCGATCGGAGAACCATTTTGGCGCCTCATCGGTGGCGGCAAGAGCTGCCGGCAGTTCGGTTTCCTTGGCGCGCACCAAAGTGCGCAGCACGCCGTTGACGAGGCCGGAAAAGCGCTGCGTGCGTGGGTCCGACTTGGCGTGGGTCACAGCCAAATCGACGGCGGCGCTGTCGGGGATGTCGAGGAACAGGATCTGCGCCGCCGCAACATGCAGGATTTGCGACAGCGCTGTGGCGTTGGGCGGCAGCGGCTTTTCAAGGCGGCGGGCGAGGAGCCCGGCAATGGTCATGCGGTAGCGCAGCGCGGTCACCAGTATGGCGCGCACCAGGCCGCGGTCGCGCAGGTCGAGCACCTTGTATTGCGGGTGGCCGTTCTCGTGGTCCGTCAGCCCGTCGAGCGGCGTTTTGGCGTCGATAACGGCGGCCAGCAGCCGCGCCGCGGCCTTGCGCGCGGCGAGGCCGGCGACGAATTCGTCCGAGCTGTTTTCGCGATCGCCTGAATGTGCGGGCCGGGATCTGGCGCCGCTCACGACCACGGACCTTTGGGTCCGGTCGGATTGCGGCCCCACGGATTGGCTTTCGGCTTGGCCGGTTTGGTCGGCTGCGTGGGGCGTGCTGCCTTACCCCACGGACCTTGCTCGGCATCGGCCGGCAATTCTTCGATCGGCTCTGGCGTCGGCGCCTGGCGCGGCGCCGGCTGGCGGCCTGCCATGTCGCGCGCCATCGCCTGCAGCGCGGCGATGCGGTTGTCGGTGTTCGGGTGGGTCGAAAACAGGCTGTCCATTCGCTCGCCGTGAAGAGGATTGATGATGAAGAGATGCGCGGTCGCGGGATTGCGTTCGGCATCCGGGTTGCGGATGCGTTCGGCGCCGCGGGCGATCTTGTCAAGCGCTGATGCCAGCCAAAGCGGATTTCCAACGATTTCGGCGCCGCGCCGGTCGGCCTCGTATTCGCGGGTGCGGCTGACCGCCATCTGCACGATCATGGCGGCGAAGGGCGCGACCAGCATCGCCACCAGCACGCCGACAAAGCCGAACGGGTTGTTGTTGTCGCGGCTGCCGCCGAAGAAGAAGGCGAAATTGCCGAGCATCGAGATGGCGCCGGCGAGTGTCGCGACAATGGTCATGGTCAGCGTGTCTCGATGCTGGATGTGGGCCAGCTCATGCGCCATGACTGCCGCCACCTCCTCATGCGACAGGCGCTCCAGCAGCCCGGTCGAGGCCGCGACCGCGGCGTTCTCGGGATTGCGGCCGGTGGCGAAGGCGTTCGGCTGCGGATTGTCGATCAGATAGGTCTTGGGCATCGGCAGGCCGGCCTGCTTGGCCAACGCCTCGACGATGGCGTGGAATTCGGGCGCGTTCCTGGCATCGACCTCGACGGCGTGGTTCATCGACAGCACCATCTTGTCGGCATTCCAGTAGCTGAACAGATTGGTGCCCGCGGCGACCAGGAAGGCGATCATCATGCCGCCGGTGCCGCCGATCAGAAAACCGACGCCCATGAACAGCGCCGTCATCGCGGCCAGAAGCATGGTGGTGCGTAGCGTGCTCATCATCTGCTCCCTGTGCGGCCGTGGCAAAAAAAGGTCGATCGGGGTGAACTCATGGCTATATGATGGGAAACGCCGCCCTTGGTTTCAATCCGCCCGGACTATCGCATGACCGACCAACCCAGCAAAGCTGATGCCGACCGGGAGAAGGACCTGACGCCGGCGGCCAGCCGAGCGCTGGCTGAAGCCGAGGCGCGCCGTGAAGCGTATCGCCAGAAGGAAGCTGCGTTGCCGAAGGAAATCGGCGGCCGCGGCGGCAAGGAACCCGGCCGCTACGGCGACTGGGAAGTGAAGGGACTGGCTAGCGATTTCTAGGGGTTCAGGAACGGAAGAACTGGGGAACTGGTGAACTGAAGCGTTGAAGAAAAAGGCGCACAGCCGTTCTCCAGTTCTCCAGTTCTCCAGTTCTCCAGTTCTCCAGTTCTCCAGTTCTCCAGTTCTCAGGCCGCGCTGCGCTGTGCCCCCAGCGTCATCCAGCCGCTGTCATCGATGGCGATGGAGACGGTTTCATAGCCACCAATCGAGTTGTGCTGAGTCGTCATTGGATGTTGGTGAGTGGCGCTGATCACCATCACCGACGCTCCCGCTGCTTCCGCGGCGGCGATGCCGGCCGGCGCATCCTCGAAGACCAGGCAATCGCCGATGTCGACGCCGAGCCGTTTTGCCGCCAGCAGGAAACAGTCTGGCGCCGGTTTGCCGTGAGACACATCCTCGGCCGCGACCACCAAGGCGGGAACCGGGATGCCGGCGGCCCGCATGCGCAGCAGCGCCAACGGGCGCGGCGCCGAGGTGACGATCGCCCAGCGCTCTGGCGGCAAAGCGTTGAGGAACGGCACGGCGCCGGCGATCGGCAGCACGCCTTCGACATCGTCCGACTCGGCCTGCAAAAGCACAAACGCCTCATGAACAGGGTCGACGCCGGGAAGCGCCAGCCTGGTGATGGTCTCGACCGCCCGCACGCCATGGATCGTCGGCAGGAAGGCTTCGACGTCGAGACCGTGCTTAAGCGCCCACGCCGCCCAGACGCGCTCGGCCGAGGCGATCGAATTGAGCACCGTACCATCCATATCGAACAGGAACGCGGCGAATTTTCTGCCTGCAAACATCAGATTTTCCACGGGGTTAGGGATCGTTTCGGGAGGGTCAAAACATGTCGTGCGACCGTAACGTCGCCACGCCTGCCTGGGAAGCCGCGGGAGAGCCTTTTCGATAGTTCCAGGGAACCATGGTCCCGCCTCTGGCGTTTTGAGCATACTGTTTTCCACGGGATCGAAGGGGCAATCATTGTGCTGATCCGGCTCGGCTACGAAATCGCCATTGAATGCGTCGGCGCCACGCCGGTCATCTCGCTGCTTGATATCCACAGGGATCGTCAGGCCGACATCAAACGGCAGACGCGCGTGCTGACGTCGCCTTCAGTGCCGAGCAAGGTCTATCACGATCTGTTCGGCAATACCTGCCGCCGCTTCACCGTACCCGCCGGCAGTTTCCGCATTCTCTATGACGCAGCCGTCGAGGACAGCGGCGAGCCTGACGCGGTCAACACGCTGGCCAGGGAAGTGCCGGTGGCGGAACTGCCGGACGATGTGCTCGGCTACCTCCTCGGCAGCCGCTATTGCGAGACCGATCATCTGAGCAGTCTGGCCTGGCAGCTTTTCGGCCATGTTCCCTCCGGCTGGGCGCGGGTGCAGGCGATCGTCGACTATGTCCACAACCGGCTGTCCTTCGGCTATGGCTATGCGCGGTCGACGCGCACCGCAGCCCAAGCGCATGAGGAGCAGGTTGGTGTATGCCGCGACTTCGCCCATCTGGCGATCACGCTCTGCCGCTGCATGAACATCCCGGCCCGCTATGTGAACGGTTATCTCGGCGACATCGGCGTACCGGCCGACCCGGCGCCGATGGACTTTTCGGCCTGGATGGAAGTGTTCCTCGACGGCAAATGGTACACGTTCGACCCCCGTCATAATCGTCCGAGGATAGGCCGCGTCGTCATCGCGCGCGGTCGTGATGCCACGGATGTGCCGCTGCTGCACAGCTTCGGCCCACACCAACTCTCGCTGTTCAAGGTCTGGACCTATGAGCAGGAGGGCAAGCTGTTCAATCCGCCCTATCACGGCGTCGACAAGACGGTCAGCGCGCGGATGCTGGCGTGACCGGATTCTGATCCGCTTCGACACACAATCCGGAAATGGAAAAGGCCGCCGCTTCTTGACGAAGCCGGCGGCCTTCCGTGTTTCCGTCCGTGGCGCGGCCAATGGCGGCGACCGAGGTCACCCGCCGCGCTTATCGCGCCTTAACGGGAAGACTGCTTCCCGAAAGTGCAATCCGCTGAGGCCACGTTCTGGAAAACGAAATCACTCGACATCGGATCACCTCCTTTCGATTTGTTGAACACGTACAGATGATGGGGTGCGTTGCAGCAAAAAACAAGATGCCGGTTTGAAATAGCTGGCGAGCCGCCTTTTGCGCCGGGTTGCGAAGAGCCGCGCGGGCGGGCAAAATCCATGCAAGGTGGATTGTCAGGACTCGGGAGGATGGCCATGGAGGCAGCCGAGAAGGCCGCGCGCATCGTGCGAACGGTGATCGAAACGCTGAAGCCGGGTTTTGCGGTCAAGCTGTGGACCGGCGAGCGGATCGGTCCCGCCACCGGGCCCGTGCTCACCATCAACGACCAGGACATCGTCTGGCAGGTGGTGAAGCGGCCATCGTTGTCGACGCTGATCGAGATGTGGATTTCCAAGACGATAGACATCGAAGACGGGACGATTTTCGATTTTTATGCACTGCCGTCGCAAGGCAAGCTCAGGACCAAGCTCAAGTCGCTGCCGAAGCTGGCGATCCTGCGCGACTTGCCGGCGGTGCTCCTGTCACGCAAGCAGATGAGTGCACGCACCGATCTGTCGGGTCGCAACCCCTATGTCAGCGGGTCGAGCCAGGAGGCGATCCAGCATCACTACGACATTTCGAATGCCTTTTACCGGCTCTTCCTCGACGAGCGCATGGTCTACAGCTGCGGCTACTTTAAGGATTTCGCCGATGGCATCGACCAGGCGCAGGCCGACAAGCTCGACCATATCTGCCGCAAGCTCAGGCTGAAGCCGGGCGAAAAGCTGCTGGACATCGGCTGCGGCTGGGGTGCCATGCTGATCCATGCGGCCAAAAATTACGGCGTCGTCGGCCATGGCGTGTCGCTGTCGCAGGCGCAGACCGATCTCGCCCGCGAGCGCATCCGCGCCGAAGGGCTGCAGGACCGCATCACCATCGAAATCAAATCCTATACGGAGCTCAAAGGCTCCTTCGACAAGATATCGTCGATCGGCATGTTCGAGCATCTCGGCCTCGCCAACCACGCCACCTATTTCAAGACCATCCATCGCTTGCTGAAGCCCGGCGGCATCTATCTGCACCACGCCATCACCAGGCGCAGCAAGGGCGACTTGAAGAAAACCTTGCGCAAGGGGCCGGAGTTCAAGGCGCTGCTCAAATACATTTTCCCAGGCGGCGAACTCGACACGATCGGCATGACGCTGGGCAATCTGGAGGCGCATGGCTTCCTGGTCTACGACGTCGAGAATCTGCGCGAGCACTATGCGCGCACCTGCCGGCTGTGGGCCGAGCGGCTACAGGCTCGCTTCGACGAGGCGGTCGCCGAAGTCGGCGAGGCCAAGGCACGGCTGTGGCTGCTTTATCTCACCGGCTGCTCGATCACCTTCGAGCGCGCCTCGGCGCAGATTTTTCAGACCGTCGTCACCAAACGCGCACGCGGGCCGAGCGGGCTGCCGCCGACACGGGCGGATCTGTATCGGTAGGGATAGGATTCGGGGCCGAACCCCACGCTTTCCAAGGTCTGCGATTCGCTGCCTCGCGGTAGAGGCCTACACGAACCGCATCGGCGCGCCGATCTCGACACGGGCAGGCCTGTCCACAGTGCAATAGACGCCAAGATTATGGGCGTTGTGGCGGACCAGATTGCGCAGGATGCCGGGATCGTGGTCAAAGCCGTCCTGGCTGATGATGGTGAAGCCGCAGCGGCGGCACGGCTCCGAGACGGTCACCAGCAGGTCGCCGATGGCAAGCTTGCGGCCAATCCATTCGGTCTCGGGAAACGAGCCTTCGACCGCCGCCATGTCGACGACGATGTTGGGGCGGAAGCGGCGCGGATCGGGAATGCCTTCGGGGTGCAGCGCCTTGAGCCGGGCCAGCGATGCGGTGGTCAAGAGATGGATCGGCGCTTTGCGGTAGCGCGCCGCGGTCAGCGGGCCGGTGTAGCCGGGAGCGTTGTCCTGGCTGAACGGCCGGATCGAGGCGGCGAAGCCGAGATAGGTCGAGACGGCGCTGTCGCATTCAGCGCCCGGCGCTACCAGCCAGTCGCCGTCGGGAACGGCGATCTCCAGCTTGCGGTCCTTGCTCAGCCGGGTGCGGATGCGCGGCACCTTGTGCCACTTGGCGTCGCGGTCGGGCCGCGCGATCTCATTGTCCGAGACATCGACAAGGCCGAACAGCCGGTCGCCGTCGATGGTTTCAAGGCCGACCGAAATGGCGTCCTGGCGTTCGCCGGCAAGCGAACTAGCGGGGTAACGCCAGAGCTCCGTGACTGCGCCCAGTGCAGCCATCAAATCCCCTCAGCCCTTCTTGTTCTGGCGGTTGGCGATCAGATCATCGACCACGGCCGGATCGGCCAGTGTCGAGGTATCGCCGAGCGCGGAAAAATCGTCCTCGGCGATCTTGCGCAGGATACGGCGCATGATCTTGCCGGAGCGGGTTTTCGGCAGTCCGGGCGCGAACTGCAGCTTGTCGGGCGAGGCGATTGCGCCGATCTCCTTGCGGACATGGGCGACAAGCTCCTTGCGCAGTTCCTCGCTCGGCTCCACGCCTTTCATCAAGGTAACGTAGCTGTAGATGCCCTGGCCCTTGATGTCGTGGGGATAGCCGACGACAGCTGCTTCCGACACCTTCTCATGGCTGACGAGCGCCGATTCGACCTCGGCCGTTCCCATGCGGTGGCCGGAAACGTTGATGACGTCGTCGACGCGGCCAGTGATCCAGTAATAGCCATCGGCGTCGCGGCGACAGCCGTCACCGGTGAAGTATTTGCCCTTGTAGGTGGAGAAATAGGTCTGCACGAAGCGGTAATGATCGCCATAGACGGTGCGCATCTGGCCGGGCCAGGAATCGGCGATGCAGAGATTGCCGTCGGCCGCCCCTTCCAGCACCCTACCTTCGCCGTCGACCAGCTGCGGCCTGATGCCGAAGAAGGGCCGCGTCGCCGAACCAGCCTTGAGGTCGGTGGCGCCGGGCAGCGGCGTGATCAGGATGCCGCCGGTCTCGGTCTGCCACCATGTGTCGACGATCGGCACCTTGCCGTTGCCGACGATGTTGAAATACCACTCCCAGGCTTCCGGATTGATCGGTTCGCCGACTGAGCCCAGCACGCGCAGCGACTTGCGCGAGGTCTTCTTCACCGGTTCGTCGCCGGCGCCCATCAGCGCGCGCAGTGCCGTCGGCGCAGTGTAGAAGATGTTGACCTTGTGCTTGTCGATGACTTCCCAGAAGCGCGACTGCGAGGGGTAATTCGGCACGCCCTCGAACATCAGCGTGGTGGCGCCGTTGGCGAGCGGGCCATAGACGATGTAGCTGTGGCCGGTGACCCAACCGACATCGGCGGTGCACCAGTAGATATCACCATCATGGTAGTCGAAGACATATTGGTGGGTCATCGAGACATAGACGAGATAGCCGGCGGTGGTGTGCAGCACGCCCTTCGGCTTGCCGGTCGAGCCTGAGGTATAGAGGATGAACAGCGGATCCTCGGCCTTCATCTTCTCCGGCTTGCAGTCGCCTTTCACCGTGGCGATCTCGTCATGGTACCAGATGTCGCGTCCCTGAACCCAGCCGGTCTTGCCGCCGGTGCGGCGCACGACGACCACCTTATCGACCTTGGTGCCGGCCTTGGCGGCGATTTCGATCGCTCTGTCGGTGTTTTCCTTCAGCGGGATCGGCTTGCCGCCGCGCAGGCCCTCGTCGGCCGTGATGACGAAGGTCGACTTGCAGTCATCGATGCGGCCGGCCAGCGCGTCCGGTGAAAAGCCGCCGAAGACGATCGAGTGGATGGCGCCGATGCGGGTGCAAGCCAGCATCGCGTAGGCCGCTTCCGGGATCATCGGCATGTAGATGGTGACGCGGTCGCCCTTCCTGACGCCGTGCTTCTTCATCACATTGGCGAGCCGGCAGACATGCTCGTAGAGCTCGTTATAGGTGATCTTCTTGTCGTCGTAGGGATTGTCGCCTTCCCAGATGATGGCTGTCTGGTTGCCGCGCTTCTTCAAATGGCGGTCGATGCAGTTGTAGGAGACGTTGGTTTCGCCGTCCTCAAACCATTTGATCGAGACCTTGCCCTCGAAGGAGGTGTTCTTGACCTTGCTGAACGGCTTGAACCAGTCGATGCGCTTGCCGTGCTTGCCCCAGAACTTGTCCGGATTCTTCACGCTGTCGGCATACCATTTGAGGTAGGTGTCGTTGTCGATCAGCGCATTCTTCTTCCACGCCGGCTGGACGCGGTGGATCTTCACCTCGGACATGTCTTCACTTTCCTCCCAAACCACCCCGCCGGCTTGACCTCAGCCAGGATCACGGCGACGCAGCCGCGAATTCGGCGGCATTATTAACAGTTCCGCGCTGACGGCAACATTAGACGTTGGATTCGCGTGGCGGGATGCCGCAGCTCCCGTTTCGGTTGCATCAGCACTCGGCAGCGGTCGCTGCTAACTGCATGTTTTCGTGCATAAAACCCGACTGGGATCAGGAAAATCATAGACAGTTAAGGAACGGCGCGCACAATTCGGTGTTGGGAGGAATGGAGAATCAACTAGGCCAAGGGGCTGTCATGCGCGATCATTCCGAAATGGACCTGATGCTCAAGGGGTATGGCCTGACCACGGCCAAGATTCTGTACCATTTTCCCGACCACCCGCATCTGCTGCAGAGCTTCATCTGGCAGGATTACGATCTGGCGCCGAAGTTTCCGGTGCTGATCAAGTTCATCGAGTTCTGGAAGGCCAGGCTCGACGGGCCGCTGCATTCGATCAGCTACACGCACCAGAAGCTGATCGCGCCGAACGAATGGCGGAAGGTGGATGGGGAGTTCGTGCTGCACTGAGCGGCAGTATAGCTGATCTCCCCCGCAAGGGGGGAGATTGGCAGCTTCAACGTCGTGTGATCACACCGCAGGCGGGTTCAGCCGGGCGAAACCTTCCTGGCGGAGATAGGGGAAGTACGGGTAGGGCGCGGTCACTTCGCTTGCCATGTCGAGCTTTTTGACCTGCTCCGGCGTCAACGCCCAGCCGACGGCGCCGAGGTTCTGGCGCAGCTGTTCCTCGTTGCGGGCGCCGATGATGACGGAGGACACGGTCGGGCGCCGCAACAGCCAGTTGATGGCGATCTGCGGCACGGTCTTGCCGGTCTCTTCAGCCATCGCATCAAGCGCATCCATGACCCGGTAGAGATGTTCGTCCGCGACCGGCGGGCCGAAATCGGCGGTGTCGTGCAGCCGGCTCTTTTCCGGCAGGGGCTGGCCGCGGCGGATCTCGCCGGTCAGGCGGCCCCAGCCGAGCGGGCTCCACACCAGCGCGCCGATGCCCTGGTCGATACCGAGCGGCATCAGCTCCCATTCATAGTCGCGACCGACCAGCGAGTAGTAGACCTGATGCGCGGCGTAGCGCGGGTAGCCATGCTTGTCGGCTTCCGCCAGCGATTTCATCACCTGCCAGCCGGAGAAGTTGGAGACGCCGACATAGCGCAGCTTGCCGGCGCGCACGAGGTCGTCCAGCGTCGACAACACCTCCTCGATCGGCGTGCCGGCATCGAAGGCGTGCAGCTGCAACAGGTCGATGTAATCGGTGCCCATGCGCTTCAGGGCGGCGTCGACGGCTTTGATCAGCCGCGAGCGCGACGAGCCGTAGTCGGCCGGTCTGTCGCCCATCGGCAGCGAAGTCTTGGTCGAGATCAGCACCGCGTCGCGGCGGCCTTTGATGGCTTCGCCAAGCACTTCCTCGGAGGCGCCGTTCGAATAAACATCGGCGGTGTCGAACAGATTGACGCCGGCCTCGAGGCAGATGTCGATCAGCCGCCGCGCTTCCTTGGCATTGCTGTTGCCCCAGGCCCCGAACAGCGGCCCGGAGCCGCCGAAAGTGCCGGCGCCGAAAGAGAGTGCGGGCACTTTCAGGCCCGATGCGCCGAGACGTCGATAATCCATTTTATGCTCCTTGATGATGTCGAAGAAGGATTGCGCGTGATGCTCATGACTGGGCGCAGACCGGCGCCCCGATTGTGGGGGCGCGATCGAGGCGCAGCGCCAGGGCAGCGACGCCAAGAGCCGCGACCGGCAGCAAAGCGGCGATCCAGGTTAGTGAGCCGAGGCCGAGGCCATGGGCAATCACCGCGCCGCCAAGCCAAGCGCCGGCGGCATTGCCGAGGTTGAAGGCGGCGATGTTGAAGGACGAGGCGAGGCTCTGGCCCGCGCCTTGCGCCTTTTCCAGCACCCACATCTGCAGCGGCGCCACGGTGGCGAAGGCGGCGGCACCAAGCAGGCCGACATAGATGACGGCCAGGATTTGGCTGTGGACGGCGAAGGTCATTGTGGCCAGCACCAACGCCAGCACCACGAGGCTGCCGAGCACCGCCGGCACCAACCAGCGGTCGGCGACCTTGCCGCCAAGCAGATTGCCGGCGATAAGACCGCCGCCGAAGACGAGCAGGATCGGCGACACGGCGGCTTCCCTGAAGCCGGTGATCTCGGTGAGCAGCGGGGCGATGTAGGTGAAGACGGCGAAGACGCCGGCGTAGCCGAGCACGGTGGTGGCGAGGCCGAGCAGCACCGGCGTGCGGCGCAGCACGGCGAGATCGGCGCGCAGGTTGGTCTTCTCGGGCGCCGTCTGGCTGCGTGGTACCAGAAGCAGGATCACTGCGAAGGCAGCGAGACCGACCAGAGCTACCGCCCAGAAGGTGGCGCGCCAGCCGAAGGTCTGGCCGAGCCAGGTGCCGAAGGGCACGCCGAGGATGTTGGCGATGGTCAGGCCGGTGAACATCAGCGCGATCGCCGAGGCTTTCTTGTTGGGTGCGACCAGGCCGGTGGCAACCACCGAGCCGACGCCAAAGAAAGTGCCATGGGCAAGGGCGGTGATGATGCGGGCGCCCATCAGCGTCCAGTAGTCGGGGGCGATCGCACAGGCGAGGTTGCCGAGCGTGAAGATCGCCATAAGGGCCAGAAGGACGGTCTTGCGGGGCCAGTTGCCGGTGGCGATGGTCAAAAGCGGCGCGCCGATGACGACGCCCAAGGCGTAACCCGAAATCAACTGGCCGGCGGCCGAGATCGAGACGTCGAGATCTTTGCTGACGTCGATCAGCAGGCCCATGATGACGAATTCGGTGACACCGATGCCGAAGGCGCCGGCAGCGAGGGCGTAGAGAGCAAGAGGCATGGCGGTTTCCAGTTCGAACGCGATGAGCGCCCTGTCCAAACCTGCGCCCCGATCCTAGAGATCGTGTAGCCATGCCTTGTGAACCAGGCTTGCCTTGGGCATATTTCCTGTGAAATAGATTCACAGATGGCCAGACCCGATATCAACCGTTCCGGCGAGATCGAAGTGTTCGTCCGCGTCGTCGAGGCGGGCAGCTTCTCGGCTGCGGCTCGTTCGCTGCGTATGACACCGTCGGCGGTGAGCAAGCTGATCGCGCGACTGGAGGCAAGGCTCGGCGCGCGGCTGGTCACCCGCACCACGCGCAAGCTGCAGCTGACGCCGGAAGGGACGGCGTTCTATGACAGCGGGGTGCGCATCCTGGCCGATATGGCGGCGGCCGAGCGCGAGGCCGCCGTGGGTGCCGCGCCGCGCGGACGGCTGCGCGTCAACTGCTATGTGCCCTTCGGGGTGCATCGGCTGATCCCGCTGCTGCCTGATTTCCTCGGACGCTACCCCGGGATTTCGGTCGATCTGGTGCTGACCGACAGCGTCATCGATCTGATGGCTGAACGTGCCGACGTCGCCATCCGCGCCGGGCCGCTCGGCGAGTCGCGGCTGGTGGCGCGCAAGCTCGGGCAAAGCCGGATGACAGTCGTTGCCGCACCGTCCTATCTCAAGGCGCATGGCACGCCGCTGGTTCCAGCAGATCTCGACCGGCACAATCGCATGGCTTTCGGCTTTGTCCGGCATGTCGATGGCTGGTCGTTTGTCGATGCAACCGGGAACGCCGTCATGGTGCCGATCACCGGAAACACGCTGGTCGGCGATGGCGAGTCGATGCGGTTGATGGCGGTCGGCGGCGCCGGCATCGCCCGGCTGGCACACTGGCATGTGGCCGATGACATCGCGGCGGGGCGGCTGACGGCGCTGCTGGAGGATTTCAATCCGGGCGACGAGGAGCCTACCCACGCCGTCTATGTCGGCCAAGGCCGGCATTTGCCCGCACGGGTGCGGGCGTTTCTCGACTTTCTGGTCGAGAGCGTGCGGATGAGCTGAAAAGACCTTGGGGAGCCAGATGACCCCCCAAGCATCAGGCGACAGCGGTGACTATTTCTTCGGGGTGAACGGCGCCGGGCGGCGACCGGCGCCCTGACGCTCCAGCATCCAGCCGGGATATTCGGCCGGCAGCGCGCTGACCTCATCCAGTCTGGCGAGATCGTCGGCGTCGAGCTTCACCTCGGCCGCGGCAAGGTTCTGCTCGAGCTGCTCCATGCGGCTGGCGCCGATGATGACGCTCATGACGAAAGGTTTGGCCAGGACATAGCCGAGCGCCACCGTGGCGACGCTGACGCCGTGCTTTTTGGCGATGTCGCGCATGACGGCGACGGCTGCCCAGGCGCGGTCCTCATTGACCGGCGGGAAGTTGAAGGCGGCGCGGCGGCCCTCGCCATTGCCGGGCGCGCCGGGGCCGTATTTGCCCGACAGCAGGCCGCCGGCCATTGGCGACCAGACCATCAGGCCGAGCTTTTCCTCGTTGATGAGCGGCACGATCTCGCGCTCGAGGTCGCGGCCGGCGATCGAGTAATAGGACTGGATGGTCTCGAAGCGGGAAAATCCCTTGCGCTCGGCAACGCCCAGCGCCTTGGCGATGCGCCAGGCCGCCCAGTTGGAGACGCCGACATAGCGGACCTTACCGCTGGCAACGAGATCGTCGAGCGCCCGCAGCGTCTCGTCGACTGGCGTCACGGTGTCGGTGCCGTGCAGCTGGTAGAGATCGATATGGTCTAGCTGCAGCCGCTCCAGGCTGCCCTCGACCGAATCCATGATGTGGCCGCGCGAAGAGCCGCGCTCGTTCGGGCCCTGGCCCATGGCGCCATGCACCTTGGTGGCAATGACGACGTCCGAGCGTTTGACGCCAAGATCCTTGAGCGACTGGCCAAGCAGGCGTTCGGACTGGCCGAATGAATAGACGTCGGCCGTGTCGAAGAAATTGACGCCGGCGGCGATGGAACGGCCGACGATGCCGTTGACGCCCTTCTGGTCGAGGCTGGCGATGAGGCCCCATTGGGCATTCTCGCCGGCGACGCCGAAGGTCATGGTGCCGAGGCAGAGTTCGGAGACGAACATCCCCGTATTTCCGAGTTGATTGTAGCGCATGGTGGCGGCTCCAGAAGATTTGGTGATGACGCCAATCAAATAGGAACGGTCCGTTTCGTTTCCAGTCGTGGCGTAATCGACCGGATGCATCTGGCCCCATAGAACTCGTCAACCGTGGCGAGATGCGCGAGGCGATGTTTGTGTCGAAAATCTATCAGAATTCCACGGGTCGGATCATCGTCTCTGAGCGGCGGTTGACCTCCTCGACGAAATCGTCGTCCCATGCGGGACCGGAGAGGAGATATTCCGCAAGCGAAGGCTTTGCGCCGATCAGTTGGTCATAGTCATCAGGAGACAACACGACGGCAGCTGGCTTTCCGCGCAAGGTGATGGTTTGCGGCCCTTCTTCGCGCGCCTGTCGCACAAGCTTCGAAAGATTGTTTCTTGCGTCCCTGAGGTGCCAGTCCAAGAAGAATAGTCCTCGCTAACTCGGCCGGATGAGCTCGATACAAGCTCGAAAAATCGGGGATCGACAGGTGTCTCGCGAAGCCGACGACTACCGGGTGCCAAAAATCGCCGAGCCGACGCGGACGCTGGTGGCGCCGAAGGCGATCGCTGTCTCGTAGTCGCCGGACATGCCCATCGACAGTTTGGCGACGCCGGCCTCCTTGCCGAGCTTTTCCAGCAGGGCGAAATGCGGGCCGGGGTTTTCATGCGCCGGCGGAATGCACATCAGGCCTTCGATGGCGAGGCCGTGGACATCGCGGCAGCGGGCAACGAAGGCAACGGCGTCGCGCGGCTCGATGCCGGCCTTTTGCGGCTCCGAGCCGGTATTGACCTGGACATAGAGTTTTGGTGCACGGCCTTGCCTAGCGATCTCCTTGGCGAGTTCGGCGGCGATCTTCTCGCGGTCGACGGTCTCGATGACGTCGGCGAGCGCGACGGCTTCCTTCGCCTTGTTCGACTGCAGCGGGCCGATCAGATGCAGCTCGATGTCGGGGAATTCAGTTTTCAGCGCCGGCCATTTGCCTTGCGCCTCCTGCACCCGGTTTTCGCCAAAGACGCGCTGGCCGGCCTCGATGACCGGGCGGATGGCGTCGGCCTCAAAAGTCTTCGACACAGCAACCAGCGTCACGGAGCCGGCGTCGCGGCCGGCCTCGCGCTCGGCGGCAGCGATCCTCGTCCTGACGGCGAAAAACTGTTCGACGGCGCTCGCCATGCCTATATCCTGCCTGTCTTTCTAGCCCTCGCCGGCTCACCGCAGTTGACGGGTCCGGCAATCCATGGTGAACACCGCCACGACATTTACCTTGGCCACCGGGCCTTGTCCGGCGGTCTGCGCCTGCTTTTAAGTGAAAATCATCCGATGGCAACCGAACGATACAATCCGCGCGCGTCAGAGCCCAAATGGCAGAAGGCCTGGGCCGAAAAGAAGCTGTTCGAAGCGCATAACGACGATCCGAAGCCGAAATACTACGTGCTGGAGATGTTCCCCTATCCCTCGGGGAAGATCCATATCGGCCACACCCGCAACTACACGATGGGCGATGTGGTGGCGCGCTACAAGCGGGCCAAGGGTTTCAACGTGCTGCATCCGATGGGCTGGGACGCGTTCGGCATGCCGGCCGAAAATGCGGCGATGCAGAACAAGGTCCATCCCAAGGAATGGACCTACGCCAACATCGCCGCCATGCGCGAGCAGCTCAAGATGATGGGCCTGTCGCTGGACTGGTCGCGCGAGTTCGCCACCTGCGACGTCGACTATTACCACCGCCAGCAGATGCTGTTTCTCGATTTCGTCGAGAAAGGGCTGGTGACGCGCAAATCCTCCAAGGTCAACTGGGACCCGGAGGACATGACCGTTCTCGCCAACGAGCAGGTCATCGACGGCCGTGGCTGGCGTTCGGGCGCGCTGGTCGAACAGCGTGAGCTGACGCAGTGGTTCTTCAAGATCACCGATTACGCGCAGGACCTGCTGGACTCGCTGGACGGCCTCAGCGAATGGCCGGAAAAGGTCAAGCTGATGCAGCAGAACTGGATCGGCCGCTCGGAAGGGCTGCTGATCCGCTGGCCGTTGGCCGCCCCGATGGGTGATGCGCATGAGCTGGAAGTCTACACCACCAGGCCCGACACCATCTTCGGCGCCTCTTTCATGGCGGTCGCCGCCGACCATCCGCTGGCCAGGAAGGCCGCCGAGAACAATGTCGAGCTGGCCAAGTTCATCGACGAGGTCCGTCACATGGGCACCTCGGTGGCTGCGCTTGAGACGGCCGAGAAGAAAGGCTTCGACACCGGCATCCGCGTCGTCCATCCGTTCGATGACTCGTGGACGCTGCCGGTCTATGTCGCCAATTTCGTGCTGATGGAATACGGCGCCGGCGCCATATTCGGCTGCCCGTCCGGCGACCAGCGCGACCTCGACTTCGCCAACAAATACGGCCTGCCGGTGATCCCGGTGGTGATGCCCGAAGATGCCGACGCCAAGACCTTCCAGGTCACGGAAGAGGCCTATGTCGACGATGGCGTGATGATCAATTCGCGCTTTCTCGACGGCATGAAGCCGGAGCAGGCGTTCGACGAGGTCGCGAAACTGCTGGAGCAGAAGACCATCGGCGGCCGGCCGATGGCCGTGCGCAAGGTCAACTTCCGCCTGCGCGACTGGGGCATTTCGCGGCAACGTTATTGGGGTTGTCCGATCCCGATGATCCATTGCGAGGATTGCGGCGTGGTGCCGGTGCCGAAAGCCGACCTGCCGGTCAAGCTGCCCGACGACATCGAGTTCGACCGTCCCGGCAATCCGCTCGACCGTCACCCGACCTGGCGGCATGTGAAATGCCCGCAATGCGGCAAGGATGCGCGGCGTGAGACCGACACGATGGACACGTTCGTCGATTCGTCGTGGTATTTTGCGCGCTTCACCGCGCCCTGGGCCAATGAGCCGACCGAGCCGAAGGCTGCCGATGACTGGCTGGCAGTCGACCAGTATATTGGCGGCATCGAGCACGCGATCCTGCATCTGCTCTATTCGCGCTTCTTCACCCGCGCCATGCGCGCAACCGGTCATCTCGACCTCGCCGAGCCATTCAAGGGCCTGTTCACGCAAGGCATGGTGGTGCACGAGACCTACCGCGTCGGCGGTGCGTCGAACAATGGCCGCTGGCTGTCGCCAGCTGAGGTCAGGATCGAGGATGCCGGCGGCACGCGCCGCGCCATCGAGATCGCTACCGGCGAAGAGGCAGCGATCGGCTCGCTCGAAAAGATGTCGAAGTCGAAGAAGAACACGGTGAGCCCGGAAGACATCACCGACGGCTACGGCGCCGACACCGCACGCTGGTTCATGCTGTCGGATTCGCCGCCCGAGCGCGACGTCGAATGGACAGACGATGGCGCCGCCGGCGCGCATCGCTTCATCCAGCGCGTCTGGCGCCTGGTGTCGATTGCCGCCGAGACGCTCGACGGCGTCAAACCGCAGGCGGCCAAGGATGGCGAGGCGGGTACCGTTTCCAAGGCCGCGCACAAGATCCTGAAGGCCATCGGCGAGGACATCGAGAAGCTCGGCTTCAACCGCGCCATCGCCCGCATCTACGAACTGGCCAATGCCTTGAACACGCCGCTCAACGACGTCGGCGAGGGCAAGGCCGATGCGGCGCTCAAAGGCGCCTGCCGCGAGGCGGTGGAGATCCTGGTGCATGTGGTCGCGCCGGTCATGCCGCATCTGGCCGAGGAGTGCTGGCACACGCTGGGCGGCACTGATCTGGTCGCCGAACGGCCTTGGCCGGTCTACGACCCGGCGCTGGTCGTCGACAACGAGGTTGTGCTGCCGGTCCAGGTCAACGGCAAGATGCGCGGCTATTTGACAATTGCCCGCGACGCGGACCAAGGTGCGGTCGAAAAAGCGGTTCTGGCTCTCGACTTCGTGCAGAAAGCGCTGGAAGGTAAGGCGCCCCGCAAGGTGATCATCGTGCCGCAGAGGATCGTCAATGTCGTTGTTTGACTTCAGAAGGATGGGGCCTGATCTGGAAAAGACGGCGCGCTTGCTGCGCCGCGCAGCGCTGTACGGTATGGTCGCTTCGATGGCGCTGGTTTCGGCCTGTACGGTCAGGCCGCTCTATTCCAGCGCGCCGTTGACGGCCGGCTCGACGCTCAGCGCTTCAGCGGAACTGGCGTCGGTCGCGGTCAAGCCGGTCAAGACCCGCTACGCCCAGCAGGTCCGCAACAATCTGATATTTGCCTTTGGTCAAGGCGCCGGCGAGCCGCCGGCGCCGGTCTACATGCTCGATCTCGGCGTCACCGAACTGGTCGAATCGGCCGCGGTGGTGCAGATCCAGACCGACGAAGACGAGCCGACGGCAGGCACGGTGACGCTAACTGCAAGCTATGTGCTCACCGATGCCAAGACCGGTGTGGTCATCGCCACCGGCAAGCGCTCGATCCCGTCATCCTTCGACAAGCCGACGCAGGAGTTCGCTTCCTACCGGGCGCAGCTCGACGCCGAGAACCGCGCCGCGCGTGAACTGGCTGAAATGGTGAGCCTGTCGGTCGCCCAGGACTTGGTCAGGCACGGCAAGAAGGCCTGAGCATTCCCTGGCGCTGCCAACTAGACTTTTAGCAGTCCGCAACAAAAAGGCCGGTTTCCCGGCCTTTTTTCGTTTGTATCGAACCGATCTCAGCCGATCTTCTGGCCGGTCTTGGCCCAGTCGGCAGCGAACTGATCCAGGCCCTTGTCGGTCAACGGGTGCTTGACCAGCGCCTTCAGCGTCGCGGCCGGCGCGGTAACGACATCGGCGCCGATCAGGGCTGCCTGCTTGACGTGGTTCACGGTGCGAACCGATGCGACGAGGATCTCGGTGTCGAAATCGTAATTGTCGTAGATCTGCCGGATCTCCTGGATCAGCTCCATGCCGTCCGCGCCGGTATCGTCGACGCGGCCGACGAAGGGCGAGATGAACGAGGCGCCGGCCTTGGCCGCCAGCAGCGCCTGGTTGGCCGAGAAGCACAGCGTTACATTGACCATGCGGTTCATCTCGGTGCGGATCGTCTTGCAGGCGCGCAGGCCGTCGAGCGTCAGCGGCACCTTGATGCAGACATTGTCGGCGATCTTGGCCAGGATGTTGGCCTCGGCCATCATGTCCTTGTATTCGACCGCAACTACCTCGGCCGAAACCGGGCCCTTGACGATGTCGCAGATCTGCTTGGTGACCTCGGCGATCTTGCCGCCGGATTTCAGGATCAGCGAGGGATTGGTGGTCACGCCGTCGAGCAGCCCCAGGTCGTTCAGTTCCTTGATGTCCTTGATGTCAGCGGTGTCGACAAAAAATTTCATGGGGGTCTCCTGAAAGATTTCCATGTGCATGCCATGCACATTCGGGGTTGCCCTTTGATCTAGACCAAAGTCGGGGCAAGGTCACGCCCGATGATCGAAGATTCGCCCTTTGTCGCAGCCGCGCCGGTGCTGGTGCCGATGCCCGCCGAACGGCCCTACACCTACGCTGTGCCCGCCGGCATGCGCGTGGTGCCGGGCTCGATCGTGCGCGTGCCGCTCGGTCCGCGCCAGGTTGCCGGCATCGTCTGGGATGGTGCGGTCGAGAATATCGACGCCAAAAAGCTGCGCCCGATCGAACAGGTCTTCGACTGCCCGCCGATCGACCGCGGCATGCGCCGCTTTGTCGACTGGCTGGCGCAGTACACGCTGTCGCCGCCCGGCATGGTGGCGCGCATGCTGTTGCGCGCGCCGGAGGCGTTCGATCCAGAACCGTGGATCGAGGGCCTGCAGCGAACCCTCGTCATGCCGGACCGGATGACGGAAGCCAGGACGCGCGTGCTGGAGACGGCGGAAGGGGGGCTTGCCTGGACGCGATCCGGCCTGGCGCACGCGGCGGGCGTGTCGTCGACGGTGGTCGAGGGGCTCAAGGCGCAAGGCGTGTTCGAGACGGTGATGATCCCGCCTCGACCGGTGGTCGCCGCGCCCGATCCCTCCTACGCCATGCCGGAGCTGATGCCGGACCAGGCAGACGCGGCCGCCATGCTGCGCGCCAATGTCGCGGCCGCTGCTTTCAACGTCACGCTGCTCGACGGCGTCACCGGCTCGGGCAAGACGGAAGTTTATTTCGAGGCGGTGGCGGCAGCCCTCGACCAGGGCAAGCAGGTGTTGATCCTTTTGCCGGAGATCGCGCTGACGCATGCCTTCCTCGAACGCTTTCAGCAGCGCTTCGGCGCCAAGCCGGCGGAATGGCATTCCGACCTGCCGCCCCGAATGCGCGAAAAGGTCTGGCGACAGGTGGCGGAAGGCGGCGTGCGCGTCGTCGCCGGCGCACGCTCGGCGCTGTTCCTGCCGTTCCGCGAGCTCGGGCTGATCGTCGTCGACGAGGAGCACGACCCTGCCTACAAGCAGGAGGACCGTGTCTTCTACAATGCCCGCGACATGGCGGTGGTGCGCGGCCATATCGGCGGCTTCCCGGTGGTGCTGGCGTCGGCGACACCGTCGGTCGAAAGCCGGGTCAATGCGGGCCAAGGTAAATACGATAGAGCGGTTCTCTCTGCCCGCTTCGCGGAGGCGGCGCTTCCGCATCTCAAATCGATCGACATGCGCCGCGCGCCGCCGGCGCGCGGGGGGTTTCTGTCGCCGCTGCTGATCGGTGAGATGCAACGTACACTGGAGAAGAAGGAACAGTCGCTGCTGTTCCTCAACCGGCGCGGCTACGCGCCGCTGACGCTGTGCCGTGTCTGCGGCCACCGCTTCGGCTGCCCGGTTTGTTCGGCCTGGCTGGTCGAGCACCGCTTTCGCGGCCAACTCGTCTGCCATCATTGCGGGCACAATGAGAAGCGGCCGGAGGCTTGTCCGGAATGCGGCACGCTCGACCATCTGGTCGCCTGCGGGCCTGGCGTCGAGCGGATAGCTGAAGAAGTCGTGGCGCATTTCCCCGACGCGCGCACGATCGTCCTGTCATCCGATTTGATGGGCGGGGTGCGCCGGCTGCGGCTGGAGCTCGAGGCCATCGCCAATGGCGAGGCCGACATCGTCATCGGCACGCAACTGGTCGCCAAGGGCCATAACTTTCCCAACATGACGCTGGTCGGCGTCGTCGATGCCGATCTCGGCCTCGCCAATGGCGATCCGCGCGCCGCTGAGCGCACCTTCCAATTGCTCAGCCAGGTGACTGGACGCGCCGGCCGCACCGGCAAGAAGAGCCTCGGCCTGCTGCAGACTTTCCAGCCGGACCATCCGGTGATGCGGGCGATCGTCTCGGGCGATGCCGAGGCCTTTTACGAACGCGAGATCACTGAGCGCGAACGGGCAGCCCTGCCGCCCTTCGGCAGGCTTGCCGGCGTCATCGTCAGTGCGGTGACGCGGGCCGAGGCCGAAGGCCACGCGCGCGGCCTGCGCCGTGCAGCACCCCAGGCCAGCGACCTGTTCGTGCTCGGTCCGGCCGAGGCGCCGCTGTCGCTGCTCGGTGGGCGCCATCGTTTCCGTTTGCTGATCCAGGGTGAAAAGCGCGCCGACATCCAAGGCTTCATCCGCACCATGCTGGCCGAAGGGCCGAAGCAGCGCGGCTCGGTCCGCGTGCAGGTCGACATCGATCCGCAGAGCTTCTTGTAAGCACAAAGGCTGACGCCGCCGCCGGCCGCCCGTAAGCCGTTTGTCAAGAAAACTCAGCATCTTAGTGCCGGCTAAAATGCGCGCCATTCATGTACCCGGCTCCCATCCGTTCGCGGACTAATCCTGATTTGAAAAGCCACAAAATAAATGTTGACTCGTTTTATCATGAATTATAACTGGGCCTTTCCGCTCTGGCGCTGGGGACCAGGGCATGGATGGGGACAGCATGCGCAGATTTTTCAGTACGCTTCTTTGGTCATCGGCTTTGGGTTCGTCGATTATGGCAGGCGCGGCATTTGCCCAGGAAGCCGCTCCGACGGACCAGCAGGGAGCCACCGTGCTCGATCAGATCCTGGTCACCGGCCGCAATGAAAGGTCCATTTCCAGCGTTGCCCAGTCGGTCCAGGTCGTGGAACGGCAACAGGTCGAGGAAGCCGCGCAGGAAAATATCGACGCCGCGACCCTGATCAGCCGCATCGTCCCCGGCTACGCGCCACGCAACCAGACCATTTCCGGCGCTTCGGAAACCTTCCGCGGGCGCAGTCTTCTCATCATGGTCGACGGTGTGCCGCGCAACACACCGCTGCGGGACGTCTCACGCATCCTGTCGATGATCGACCTGAATTCGGTCGAGCGCATCGAAGTCATCAATGGCGCGTCCAGCCTTTATGGCGCCGGCGCCACCGGCGGCACGATCAACTTCATCACCAAGCGCGGCGACAGCGACAAGCCGAAGGTGACGGTGCGCACCGGCGTCACCGCCTTCACCGAAAACCCCGGCAAGTCGGCCGGGCCAAGCACCAGTGTCTCGGTCGAGGGCAAGAAAGGCGATTTCGACTATTTCTTCTCGGCGTCCGGTGATCTGTCGCGCCGCACCTATGACGGCCACGGCAACGAGATGGCTTCCGACGCCATGCTTGGGCAAGGCGGCGGCGACCGCACCGGCACGGGCAATCTCTTCGGCGTGGCCGGCTACCAGTTCGATTCCAGGCGCTTCGAGGCCAGCGTCGACTGGACCTATGCCAACCAGAAGCCGGACTGGTTCACCGATTACACGACCAATCCCGTCTCCCCGGATTTCGGCGATCCCTATGAAGGCAAGCCGCTGAAGGAAGATTCGAAATATCTGACCGCCAAATACACCGACAGCGACTTCGCGCTCGGAAACCTCGAGGTCAAGGCGTTCTACAACGACATCTTCAAGCAGTCGCCCTTTACCAAATTCTCGGCCGTCAACAGCCAGGTGTATTTACCGACGAACCCGACGCGGCCGGTGATCCTGCCGCCGGGTACGGACCCGACCGCCGACTTCAACCAGACGGCGCTGCAATCGCGGCGCAGCGGCGTCAACCTGACCGTCAACACGCCGATGGACTTTATCACTCAGGGCAGCACGCTGACCTGGGGCGCCGACTACGTCTTCGATGCCACCGATCAGCAGCTGACCAACGGTCAGGACGCCATCTCGCCCACGACCCAGAACTCGGTTGCCTTGTTTGCGCAAGGCGAAATTCCGGTGACGGATCGCTTTCGCATCAGCGGCGGCGCGCGCTACGACCAGTTTTATCTCAATGTTGAAGACTTCACCCGGCCTGCCGCTGCCGTTCTGCTCGGCCGCAACATTATCGGCCTGCCGGCGATCCGGGTGACCGGCGGCTCGTTCGACTACGACGCCGTCACCTTCAACGCCGGCGCCGTCTACGATCTGACCGAAAGGATGCAGCTTTTCGGCAATTTCTCGCAAGGCTACAGCCTGACCGACATTGGCGGCTTCACCCGCCGGGCCGGGTTGAACTCCAACGCCGAAACCTGCGACGCCTATGGCACCGCCATCCGGCCGCTGCTGCCGTGCACCAACGCGCCGGATTACGCGATCAGCTATGCCGATATCGCGCCTGAACCCCAGCTGGTGAACACCTGGGAAGCCGGTCTGCGCGGCGATTGGGGCGACTATCGCGGCGGCGTCAGCACCTATCTGTCGACCTCGGACAACGGCGTCAGCTACGACATCGTCAACAACCGGGTATCGCAGCAGAAGGAACGTATCTGGGGCGTCGAAGCCAATCTCGAGGCAGACCTCAGCGGCATGTTCACGCTGGGCGGATCGGTCGGCTATGTCGAAGGCAAATACGACGCGGATCGCGACGGCCACATCGAAGCGAACGAGTATCTGCCGAACAACCGTGTCCCCTCGACCTACAAGGGCCTGGTCTATCTCACCACCCGTTTCGAGAACGAGCTGACCCTGCGCAGCGAGTTGGAGCTGTTTTCCGGACGCGACCGCATCGCCACCCAGGAACTGGACGGTGCAGCACTGGTCAATCTCGCCGTCTCGAAGACGTTCGGCAATGAAAGCGTGCTGAACCTTGCCGTGCGCAATGTGTTCGACACCTACTACATCAACCCTTCCGCATCGGCGACCCGCGGCGCCGACGTTCCGGGTCTGGGACGTTCGGTTGCGTTGTCCTACCAGATCACATTCTGAGGGGCGGCGGTGGCGGTGTCTCTCCAACGAAACGGTGCATTAGTCTCGCTGCTGGCAGAAGCGCCAGCCGATCCGGCGGATGGCGCGCGCTATATCGAGGCGCTCGGCCGCCTTTCGCAGGAACGGGAGCCGTTCGTGCTCCTGGTCGATATCCGCATCGAGATCGCGCTGAGCGACGCCCAGCGCAAGGCGCAAAACCTCTGGTACAAGGCGGAACGCGAGCAGCTCGAAAAAGCCTGCCGCGCCTGTGCGCTGGTGCGCCCCGCCGCCGACGAGAACATGCAGCGCGTCTGGCAAAGCCTGTTCGGCTTTCCAGTGCTCGTCACCCGCAGCCGGGCGGAGGCCGGCGCCTTCCTGAACGGTTACGCACCGAAGGACTATGTCAAATGAGCGCCGACGCAGACCGGCCGGCGCCCGCCGGGCTTTCGCGCCTGCGGCTTTTCGTCGTTCTCGCCTGCCTTTATCTGGCGCAGGCCATCCCGAGCTATCTGTTTGCCGCGGCGATCCCGCCGATCCTGCGCGAGCAGGGCGTGTCGCGCACCGCCATTGGCTCGATGGCGCTGCTGATGCTGCCGCTGGTGCTGAAATTCCTATGGGCGCCGCTGGTCGACCGCTTTCGGCCAATGGCCCGCGCCCATCGCGCCGGCTGGGTCATCATCACCCAGATCGGCGTCATCGCCGGCATCGCCGCCATGCTTTGGATCGAGCCGACCGATGTCGCCGGGATCTTTGCCGTCGGCCTTGTCGTGAGCCTGTTGATGTCGACCCAGGACATCGCCACCGACGGCTACGCGGCCAAATATCTCGACCCGAAGGACAGGCCGATCGGCAATGCGATCCAGGGCGGCGCCGTCGCGCTCGGCGTCGTTCTCGGCGGCACGCTCGGCCTGTTGGCTTATCATCATGCCGGCTGGCAAACCATGGTGGCCATGGTGGCCGCGCTGTCCATCATCCCGCTGGTCGCCGCCTTCGCCATGCGCGAGACCGATCCCGTCGCCAGCGCGCCGCAGGCGGCCATCGACCGCCCCTCGATCCTGCGCTTTCTGCGCCGGCCGGAGGCACGCCAGATCCTGTGGATCGCGCTCATCTACCGCGCCAGCGAGGGGCTGGTGAAGTCGATGGAAGGCTCCTATCTCGTCGATGCCGGCGTGCCGCTCGATATCATCGGTTATCTCTCGGGCGGTGCCGCGCTCACCGTCGGGCTCGGCGGCTCGGCGCTGGCGGCGTGGCTGCTGCACAACAGGGGCGCCGCCTCGGTGCTCGGCCTGCTCGGCGCGCTGCGAACCATCTGCTTCCTGATCTTCGCGCTGCACGCTTTCGGCGCTATCGCCGGCTTCTGGCCGATCTTCGGCGCCTCGTTCCTGCAGACGCTGGTGCGCTACATGGAGATCGTGGCGCTCTACAGCCTGTTCATGTCCGTCACGTCGTCGGACCAACCCGGCACCGATTTCACCATCCTGTCCTGCGCCCAGCTCATCGTCTACCTCGTCGGCTCCATGCTTGCCGGCCGCCTTGCCGACATGCTCGGCTACTCCGCGTTGTTCACCCTGGCGACAGTGCTGTCGGGCATCGCCGTGGTGGCGACCTATCGCATGCTGAATGCCCATTTCGCCGATGCCGCAAAGACCCAGCCAGGAACGCCGATGCCGCTGCCGGAGGTCGCCGAATGAGCGCGGGTTCGCTAGTGCTTATGAATCATGGCTGCAAGACCGGCGGCGGCCAGAGCCAGCGCGGCGCAGCCGGCCAGCGGCGCAAAGGGCCAGAGCGTGAAGGCGAAGCCGCCGGCCAATGCGCCGATGCTCTGGCCGAGCACATGGGTGCTGGTGAGCCAGCCGGCCGCCGCGCCCTGCTCGCCGGGCTCCAGGCGCTTCATCAGCCAGGCGGTGTAGCCGGGTGTAGCCAGCGCAATGCCGGCCGCTGCCACCACCA
The DNA here is from genome assembly GCF_000503035.1 of Mesorhizobium sp. LSHC412B00. Taxonomy (NCBI): domain Bacteria; kingdom Pseudomonadati; phylum Pseudomonadota; class Alphaproteobacteria; order Hyphomicrobiales; family Phyllobacteriaceae; genus Mesorhizobium; species Mesorhizobium sp. LSHC412B00. Next base: position 236,623 of record NZ_AYWB01000005.1, read on the forward strand.
GAGACGCTGCCGAGGCAACATGGCTGGCCGTGACGGCCAGCGCCGTCATGCCGACGCAAACCATGAGACAGCCGACGATGACGCTGTTGCGCTCCGCCAGCCGCAGGCGCGCCATGAGCAGTCCCTGGACCAGAACCATGACGACGGCGACCAGCATCAGGGCCAGGCCGGTCAACGTCGTGGCCTGCGTCGCACCAAGGCCAAAACGCTGCTGGGTCATCGGGCCGAGCATCATCTGCACCTGTCCGAAGCCGAGCGTCAGGCACAAGCCCATCGCCAGGCAAGGCAGAGCGCGGCGATCGAAGGGCGATATTCCTCGGCCGACGTCGGCCGCCCTGCCGTCGGTCCGTCCGCCGGCTTCCCCTTTGCCCCGCGCGAGCCACAGCAACAGCGGGCTGAACAGGAACAGGATGGGCGGCAGCAGCGGCGACAGGACGGCAGCCGTTGCCGCCAGCGCGCCGGCCAGCCGCCCCATGCTGACGCCGGCGCCAAGCAGTCCCAGCGCGGCCTGTCGCCTGTCATCGGCAACCGAGCGGCTGGCCCAGACCTGCGCCGTCGGCATGACGCCGGACGCGGCAAAACCGTACACGGTTCGCGAAAGCATCAGCAAAGCGATGCCCAGCGCGGCTCCCGTGCCGGCTATCAGCAGAATGGCGAACACCGCCTGGCCGGCCAGCATGGCGAGGCCGAGCAAGCGCAGCAGCCTGGCATGGCCAAGCCGCTCGCCCATGCGACCCCACAGCGGCGAGCCGACCAGAAAGGCCGCCGCGCCGACAGCAGTTGCCGCGCCGATGGCAAACGTGTCGAGCCTCAGCCGCTCCATCACCAGGGGAACGAGCGATACGAAGGCCGACTGGCCGAAGCCGATTGCCGAGACCGCGGTTGCCAGGCGGCGCAGAAGCGAAGATCGATTTTTCATACGGGTCGTCACAAGACCAAGCTTATTTCTTGTTCAGAATAGATAATCAACAGAAATGTTTAAAGACGACAACGTATAAATGCAATGCATGCAGTTATTGGGATTTATGGGGGATGCACATGGATCAAGTAAAACCAGAATCTTTCTCTGCATTAAGCCCGTTACTCAATGCGTTGCTGCGGGAATGGGATAGCTGGGAATTCGTCGACGCCAGGCAAACCGGGCTGTTTCGGCCGCAGGCAGCCGTGCTGCGTCTGAATTTCCCTGCCTCGCGCGCGGCGGTGCTCGTCGAGGCGCGGCATCGCTCGAAGGTTGGTTACCACGATTTAGCGATGCCGCTCTGGCGCCTCGATATTAGTAACGAGGGGGCCGATGGCGAAGCGACCGAGATCGACCTTTTCAGCCTTTTGGCGCTGATCCTGGCGGATCCCGACATTGCCGGCCGGGCGACAGCGAAAAGCCGACTGACCTTCCTGCGCCGCAGCCTGGCCAGCATCGCCGCAATCGCTGACGCGACTGCGGCGCGTGGATCGTCGCGGCCCTTCTCCGAAGGCGATCCTGATTTCATCGATGCCGAAAGCGCCCTGCGCTTCGGCCATGCCGTGCATCCGGCGCCGATGAGTCGCGAAGAGTTCACGCACACGGATTCCGCGCGCTTCGGGCATGAATACTGCAATGCGTTCAAACTGCGCTGGTGGGCCGTCGACCCGACCATCCTCACTGGAGGCAGCGTCGAGCCGCTAGATGTCACCGAGATGGTCCGCGGGCTTGCCGCCAGCGATCCGCAGCTGCTTGCTCGGGCTGGCAAGCAACAGGGCAAGGTTCTCGTTCCGATGCATCCGTGGCAGGCCGTACGGCTCATGCTGGAAGACCGCGTCGAGCGCCTGTTTCGCGCCGGTCGTATCGTCGATGTTGGGCTCGGCGGACCAGCGTGGCGGGCCACGACCTCGCTGCGCACGGTTCATTCGTCTGAAGCCGAGTGGATGCTGAAATTCTCGCTCAGCCTGCGCCTGACCAATTCCAGGCGCATCGTCGAGGAGCATGAGTGCCGGCGCGGCCTTTCGGTGCACCGGCTGGTCAAGGGCAAGCTCGGCTATGCCTTGCAGCGGCGCTGCCCGACCATGACGGTGCTGGGTGAGCCCGCCTGGTTCGGCCTGCGTGACGAAGACGGCCGGCTGATGACGGATACCATCGTCTCGTTTCGCGAAAATCCGTTTCGCGGCACGGGCAATCCGCCGGCTGCCGTTCTCGGCGCGCTTTGCGAGCGCCATCCCGGCCGTACCGAAAGCCATCTGTCCGACCTGGTCCACCGTATCGCCCGCGACGAGAAGCGACCTGTCGAGGAAACGGCGCGTTTGTGGTTCGAGCGTTTCCTTCATGCCGCCATCGAGCCGTTTATCGTTGCCTTCTCGGAATTCGGCCTGCTGTTCGGCGCCCATCAGCAAAACCTCGTCGTCGGCCTCGCCGGCGGCTGGCCGAATGCGCTCTATTTTCGCGACTGCCAGGGCACCGGTTATGTCGAGGAATTCCTGCCCAGGCTGCGCGAATTCGCGCCCGAGGCTGGTCAGGCGGGCGATCATGTCTTCCCAGCGGAAGCGGCCGCGAAGCTGTTCGGCTACTATCTGGTCGTCAATGGCGCTTTCGCCGCCGTCGCAGCCCTTGCCGCCGCTGGCCTCACCAACGAAGACGATCTGCTGGCGATATTCCGCCGCTCGCTCGAGCGGCTGGCCGCCACGCCGATGGCTGACCGGTCCTGCGTCGACTATTTGCTCAACACGCCGACGCTGGCTGCCAAGGGCAATTTCCTGATCGCGCTGCGCGACATCAATGAGAACACCGAGGTGACCGATCCGCTGGCCGGTTACGTCGAGCTTCCCAACCCCCTGTATGTGAGAGAATACGCATGAACATCGAGGCTGCGAAAAACTGGTCACCCGCCACCGTCGCCGGCAACGAAGGATGGCAGCATCTGGCCTCGGCCGCGGAGCCGCTCGCCATTTGTGCCGGCGATGGCCATGTCAGCCTGGTCAACGCTGAGGGAACAGCGGTGGGACAGGCCCGCATCTCCATCGCGGATGGCCGCCTGCTCATCGATGACGTCGCGTTCACGGGAGGCCGTCTCGATCAGCCGCAGGTCCTGGCGGGCCTCGTCGACGCGGCACTGTGCCTGCATCCTACCTTCGACCGCGCCTTCCTGCCGGCGGCCAAGACGCTGTGGCCGGTTTCGGCGCTGGCCACCGAGACGGCCGCAGGCGAACCGGAGCGCGCCGTCATTCATCGCTCGGTCCTGCGCCAGCTGCCGCTGCTGTGGCGCAGCCAGGCCTCGCATGTCACCTATCCGGCATTGACGACCGCTATCGGCCCGGAAGACCGGCTGCCGCCATTGCGCCAACCGCGCCCCTGCGGCCCGATGTACGAACGCTGGATTCCGGAAATCGGCCTCACCGTGTCGCTGCGGCCGATCGACCGCCGGACCGATCTCGACCTCTTCCATCGCTGGATGAACGATGGCCGCGTCGCCTTCTTCTGGGAACTTGCCCAGAGCCATGAGGATCTCGACAAATATCTCGCCGAGCAGGAAAGCGATCCGCATATTTTCGGCGTCATCGCCAGCTTCGACGGCGAGCCGACCGGCTATTTCGAGTTCTACTGGGCCAAGGAGGACCGGCTCGGGCCCTATTATGAGCCGCACGACTGGGACCGCGGCTGGCATGGGCTGATCGGCAATATGCGCCATCTCGGCCGGCCGAAGACGCTGTCACTGTTCCGCTCCGTCACCCACTATCTGTTCCTCGACGAGCCGCGCACGCAGCGCGTCGTCGGCGAGCCACGCGCCGCGCACCAGAAGATGCTGAGCTATTGCGCCGGCGCCGCCTACGACAAAGTCAAGGAGTTCGACTTCCCGCACAAGCGCGCGGCGCTGGTCTGCTGCGAACGCGAGCGCTTCTTCCGCGAGGTGCCGCTGTGACGGTGCAGCAACCGATTGCCAAAGCGGGGGAGGCGACACGCTGGGCCGCGATCAACCGCGACGCCGTCGCCAAGGCCATTTCCGAACTGACCTTCGAGGAGTGCCTGTCGCCGCGCGAGCTTTCGCCCGGCCGATGGGAGCTGACGCCCGGCCCCGGCGTGACCTATCGCTTTGCCGCGACGCGGCGCCTGTGGGGCCAGATCGCCGTCCGTCCGGAGACGCTGACTCGCGACGCCGGCATCGAGCTGCCGGTCGACGATGCGGTCGCCTTCTTCGCCGACGCGCGCGAGACGCTCGGCATGTCGCCGGCAACATTCTGCACCTATGCGAAGGAGCTTTACAACACGCTGATGGCCGACATGCGGATCGCCAAGGCACGCGGCAATCGACCGGCCGCCGATCTAGCCGCGCTGCCGGATACCGAGTTGCAGGCATTGCTCGACGGCCATCCGAAGGCCCCTGCCAACAAGGGACGGCTTGGCTGGGGACGGGACGACTTCGAGCGCTACGCGCCAGAATCGGCCACCGCATTCCAGCTCTTCTGGCTTGCCGCCGCCAGCGATCGCTGCCTGCTGGCGCTTGACTGCGGGCTCGACGAAGAGGCGCTGCTGCAGGCCGCACTCGGCGACTACGAGCGCGCAAGGCTCGAAGCGGCTTTCAGCGCCGCCGGGATCTCGCGATCGACGCATAGGCTGCTGCCGGTCCACCCCTGGCAGTGGCAGGCGATGATCGCCTCGCAATATGGTAGCGAGATCGCCGCCGGCCGGCTGGTGCCGCTTGGCCAGTTCGGCGATCCGTTCCTGCCCTTGCAGTCGCTGCGCACGCTTGCCAATGTGGCACGGCCCGAGGCGCTGCACGTCAAGCTGCCGCTGACCGTCCTCAACACCTCAGCGTGGCGCGGCGTGCCGGGCAAATACATGGCGATCGGCGCCGATCTGTCGCGCTGGCTGGCCACGGTGGCGGCCGCGGACCCGGTGCTCAAGGACGTCAAGGTGCTGAGGGAAGTCGCCGGCGCCTTCTATCCGCACCCGCACTACACCGGCGTTGAAGGCGCGCCCTACCAATTTTGCGAGATGCTGGGCGCCATCTGGCGCGAAAGCCCCGAAAAGGATCTGCCGGCGGGCCAGCGGCCGATGATGATGGGCGCCCTGCCGCAGCGCGACGCGCATGGCAGGCCGATCGCCAGCGCCTTGATCGAGCAATCCGGCCTTGGTCCGGAGGCATGGCTCGATCGCCTGTTCTCCACGGCCTTCGTGCCGCTCTACCACTTCATGTGTCGTTACGGCGTCGGCTTCATCGCCCATGGCCAGAACGTCACCATCATCCTCGATGGCGCGACGCCCGTCGGCGTGGCGGTCAAGGACTTTCAGGGCGACCTCGATCTCGTCGACCAGCCGTTTCCCGAACTGGCCGACCTCGACGGAAAAATCCTGTCGACGCTGAAGCGCCGGCCGCCGGCGCATCTTCTCCAGCATTTGCAGACCGGCCACATCGTCAGCGTCCTGCGCTTCCTGTCCGAGGCGCTGGCCGCCTGGGACCGCTTCGACGAGAGGATTTTCTATGCCATCCTCGCCGGCGCCATCCGGCGCTACCAGGCGCAGAACCCTGAACTGGCGGAACGGTTCGCGCTTTTCGATCTGTTTGCGCCCAAGATTCCGCGCATCGCCATCAACAAGGTGCGGTTCGCGATCGGGTACGGCGACAGCGGCGAACGCCCTCTGCCTGACCTCGGCACACCGCTCGACAATCCGCTTAACCCCGAGTCAGCCCGGCGATCTCCCATCAGCCCAGCCAGCTCCACAAGGAGTTCGCCATGACCCATACGCTTGACCTCGCCGGCATCGGCATCGGGCCGTTCAACCTCAGCCTCGCCGCCCATCTCGATGCGGTGGACGGCGTCGACGCGCGCTTCTTCGACAGGGCGACGCGGCTCGAATGGCACCCGGGCATGATGCTGCCGGGCGTCGAACTGCAGACATCCTTCCTCAAGGATCTCGTCACCGCGACGCATCCGACCAGCCCATGGTCGTTCATGTCCTATCTGGTCGCGCAGAAGCGGTTCTATGAATTCCTCAACGCGGATTTCTCAGCCATCCCGCGGCCGGAATTCGCCCGCTATCTCGGATGGGTCGGCGAGAACTTGTCTTCGCTGCGCTTCGCCAGCGCCGTCGACCGGATCGACTTCGACGGAACGAATTTCAGGCTGCGTATCGGCCGCGAGCAGGTGAACGCGCGCAATCTCGCCATTGCCGTCGGGCTGGTGCCCAACATCCCCGCCTGGGCGCGGGCGGCGGCCTCCGATCAATGCTTCCACAACGCCCAGGCCGCCAACCGCCTCGATCGCCTGAGCGGACAGCGTGTCGCCGTGATCGGCGGTGGCCAGAGCGGCGCCGAAGTGCTTCTGCATCTGATCTCCTCCGACCGCTTCGCCGGCCGCGAAATCGAGTGGATCTCGATGCGGCCGAATTTCCTGCCACTGGACGACTCGCCTTTCACCGACGAACTCTTCACGCCGGGCTATGTCGAAAGCTTCCATCGGCTGCCGCAAGGGCGGCGTGAGACGATCCTGGAACAGCAACTGCTTGCCGGTGACGGCGCATCGACGAGCACACTGAAGGCGATCTATCGCCAGCTTTACACGCTGCGGCACCTCTCGGAGGAAACGACGGCGGTCAACATGACGCCGCACCGCGAAGTGCTGAACGTGACGCGGGAAGGCAGCGAATACCGGCTGATCATGCGCAACGGCTTCGACGGCGCCATCGAGACGCGCACCGTCGATGCGGTGGTTCTGGCCACCGGCTATGCCTTTGCCATTCCTGATTGCATGGCGCCGCTCATGAACAGGATCGCGCTGGACGAGCGCGGTCATTACAGGCTCAACGCCAGCTTCGAGGTCGAATGGGACGGGCCCGACGACCGCCGGATCTACGCGCTCAATGCCGGCCGGCTCAGCCATGGCATAGCCGAGCCGCAGCTCAGCCTGATGGCTTGGCGCAGCGCCAAGATCGTCAATTCGCTGCTCGGGCGGGCACAGTTCGATCTCGATCTGCCCGATCCGCCGGTTGCCTGGAGTTCAAGGCACACGACACAAAGCCTGCATCATCTCGGCGCCAATGCGAGGATGACCGAATCGGGCGCGCGGTGATGTTTGTGGAGGCGGGCCGAAGAGCGTGGTACGGCGCGCGTTAAGGTTGACATCGACCCGTAAAGCTTTTCTGTGAGAGAGATCGTTCGGTCCTGCTGGAGGCTCAGCGCATGAAAACCCTTGGCCTCATCGGCGGCATGAGCTGGGAATCGACGGCGATCTATTATCGCCTGCTCAACGAGATCGTGCGCGAGCGGCTGAGCGGGCTGCATTCGGCAAAGCTGTTGCTCTATTCCTTCGACTTCGCCGAAATCGCCGACCGGCAGCATCATGGCGACTGGGACAGTGCGGGCGTGCTGCTGGCGGATGCGGCGCGCAAGCTGGAGGCGGGCGGCGCAGAGGGGCTTTTGATCTGCACCAACACCATGCACAAGCTCGCCGACCGGGTGCAGGCGGCGGTGTCGATCCCGCTTATCCACATTGCCGACGCCACGGCCGTCGCGGTCAAGGGCGCCGGCGTCAAGCGGCCGGCGCTGCTGGCGACCCGCTTCACCATGGAGCAGGATTTCTACAAGGGCCGACTGACGGAGAAATACGGGCTGCAGCCCGTGGTGCCGGACCAGGCCGGGCGCGACATGGTGCACCAGGTAATCTACGACGAGCTCTGCCGGGGCATCGTCAGCGCGGCATCGAAGGCGGCCTATATCGACGAGGTCGCCCGTCTGCGACGCGATGAGAAGATCGATGGCGTCATCATGGGCTGCACCGAGATCACCATGTTGATTGGCGAGCGCGATTTCGACATTCCGGTGTTCGACACCACGCGCATCCATGCCGAGGCGGCGGTCGCATTCATGCTGCCCTGAAGGGCCAAAACAGAGATCAGGGCTGGGCGGCCACGGCGACATTGCCGCTGCCGACCACTTTCAGCTTCCATCGATCTGCTTCCGTGCCGGCCAGATTGAGGTGCCCGGTCAGGAAATAAAGGCGATCGGTGTCGGGGCCTTTGGCTGTGCAAAACCGGTCCTGCAGATAGGAGTGAGGCGTCGCCTGACAATACAGGTTGGCCACGATGCTGGCCGGACGCGCGCGCGGCCTAAACAGCCTTCCGCTCCTTCACGAATTGCGTGCCAAAACTGCCGCGCGCTTGACTTCTTTTTGCAGCGACATTCAATACATCCGGCATTGCTGTGAGGGGATGAAAGCAAGATGGAATTTGCGTTTCCGTGGCCGACCAGCCAGGGCGAATGGCTGGCTTGGTCCAGCGCCGTCGTCACCTTGGCGCTCGGTCTGCTGTTTTTCCTCGCGCCAGGGCTGGCATTTCGGATTCTGCGGCTGCAGGTCCGGCCCGAAAGGGCAGCGGCAATCGCGGAAGGGCGCGGCCGGATGTCGGGCTTCTATCTCGGCGTCAGCCTGTGCTGCATTCTGTTGGCGCAGCCGTGGCTCTATATGGCACTCGGCTTTTCCTGGCTGTTCACCGCTTTTGGCCGTTTGCTGTCGATGATGTCGGACGGCGCCAACACGCCTTTCAACTGGGCGTCGATCGTCGTCGAACTCGTCCTGGCCGCGTTGCCGCTTGCCTTCGTCTTCGGCTTTCTGCCCTGAATCGGCAGCCAATCCAAAGGCTTCGGTTGAACTCTGCGGCCGGATGCGACAATAGTGCCCGAAAAGCATGCGGGACGACGCATTGCGGTCTTAAAATGCCTGTGCTAGACGGCAATCGACTTTCGGCCGGGGATAGCGGAAGCCGCGCCTCCGTGCTTGGAAAAACTTAGTAAGGTCAAAGATTTAGCCAGAGTTTTTGCTCGCGCCAACAATCTGCGGCCCCTCAGACAAGAGAAAAGACGGTCCGTGGCTCAATCGTCATCGCCAATCTCGGGTGTCGCAGAACGCTACGCGGGTTCGCTGTTCGAACTTGCGCGGCAGTCGAATTCGGTGGCCAAGGTCGAGGCCGACCTCGACAGTTTCGCCAGGATGCTGGATGACAGCGCCGACCTGACGCGCCTCATCAACAGCCCGGTGTTCTCCAGCGAGGACCAGGCCAAGGCAATCGCGTCGATCGCCGACAAGGCCGGCATCACCGGCCTGACCGGCAATTTCCTGCGCGTCGTCGCCCGCAACCGCCGGCTCTTCGCGGTGCCCGGCATGATCAAGGCTTTTCGCAAGATCGCCGCCGAACAGCGCGGTGAGACATCAGCCGAGGTCACTTCGGCGCATGAACTGACGGCTGCCCAGCAGACCGAACTCAAGGCCGCGCTGAAAGGCGTCGCCGGCAAGGACGTGGCCATCACTGTTACCGTCGATCCGTCGCTGCTCGGCGGGCTGGTGGTCAAGATGGGCTCGCGCCAGATCGATACGTCGCTCAAAACCAAACTCAATTCGCTCAAGCTTGCACTGAAAGAGGTCGGCTGATGGACATCCGCGCCGCGGAAATTTCCGCAATTCTCAAAGACCAGATCAAGAATTTCGGCAAGGAGGCCGAGGTCTCCGAAGTCGGCCAGGTGCTGTCCGTCGGTGACGGTATCGCTCGCGTCTACGGCCTCGACAATGTCCAGGCCGGCGAAATGGTCGAATTCCCCGGCGGCATCCGCGGCATGGCGCTCAACCTCGAAGCCGACAATGTCGGCGTCGTCATCTTCGGCGCCGACCGCGACATCAAGGAAGGCGACATCGTCAAACGCACCGGCGCCATCGTCGATACGCCTGTCGGCATGGGCCTGCTCGGCCGCGTCGTCGACGCGCTCGGGAATCCGATCGACGGCAAGGGCCCGATCAAGGCGACCGAACGCAAGCGCGTCGACGTCAAGGCGCCAGGCATCATCCCGCGCAAGTCGGTCAACGAGCCGATGTCGACCGGCCTCAAGGCCATCGATGCGCTGATCCCCGTTGGCCGCGGCCAGCGCGAGCTGGTCATCGGCGATCGCCAGACCGGCAAGACCGCGATCATCCTCGACACGATGCTCAACCAGAAGGCCGTGCACGACAACGGGCCGGAAAAGGAAAAGCTCTACTGCGTCTACGTCGCCATCGGGCAGAAGCGCTCGACGGTCGCGCAGTTCGTGAAGGTTCTCGAAGAGCGCGGCGCCCTTGAATATTCGATCATCGTCGCCGCCACAGCTTCCGATCCGGCGCCGATGCAGTTCCTGGCGCCGTTCACCGGCGCCACCATGGGCGAATATTTCCGCGACAACGGCATGCATGCGCTGATCAGCTATGACGATCTGTCGAAGCAGGCCGTCGCCTATCGCCAGATGTCGCTCTTGCTGCGCCGCCCGCCGGGTCGCGAAGCCTATCCGGGCGACGTGTTCTACCTGCATTCGCGCCTGCTCGAGCGCGCCGCCAAGCTCAACGACGATCTGGGCGGCGGTTCGCTGACCGCGCTGCCGATCATCGAGACGCAGGCCAACGACGTGTCGGCCTACATCCCGACCAACGTGATCTCGATCACCGACGGCCAGATCTTCCTCGAAACCAACCTGTTCTTCCAGGGCATCCGTCCGGCGGTCAACGTCGGCCTGTCGGTGTCGCGCGTCGGTTCGTCGGCGCAAATCAAGGCGATGAAGCAGGTCGCCGGCTCGATCAAGGGCGAGCTCGCGCAGTACCGCGAAATGGCTGCGTTCGCGCAGTTCGGCTCCGATCTCGACGCCGCCACGCAGCGCCTGCTCAACCGCGGCTCGCGCCTGACCGAACTGTTGAAGCAGCCGCAGTTCTCGCCGCTCAAGGTCGAGGAGCAGGTCACGGTGATCTTCGCCGGCGTCAACGGCTATCTCGACAAGCTGGCGCTGAACCAGGTCGGCAAGTTCGAGCACGGCCTGCTCAGCCATATGCGCTCGGCCGGCAAGGACGTGCTGGACGGCATCCGCAAGGAAAAGGCGCTGTCGGACGATCTGCGCGCCAAGCTGAAGGCCGAGATCGACGCCTTCGCCAAGACCTTCGCTTGAGAAGAAGCCGGACGCTCGGGATCAGGTTTGAAGCATGCCTTCATTAAAAGACCTTCGTAACCGTATCGCCTCGGTCAAGGCGACGCAGAAGATCACCAAGGCGATGCAGATGGTCGCCGCGGCGAAGCTGCGTCGCGCGCAGGAAGCAGCGGAGGCGGCGCGTCCCTATTCCGAGCGGATGGGTGCGGTGCTGGCCAATATCACGCAGGCGATCGGCGGCGGCGGCGATGCCCCGGCGCTGATGACCGGCACCGGCAAGGACGATGTGCATCTGCTCGTCGTCTGCACGGCCGAGCGCGGCCTGTGCGGCGGCTTCAACTCGCAGATCGCACGTCTGGCCCGCGACCATATCCGCCGGCTTCTGGCCGACGGCAAGCAGGTCAAGATCATCTGCGTCGGCAAGAAGGGTTTCGACATTCTGCGCCGAGACTATGCCTCGCTGATTATCGACCGCGTCGACCTACGCGATGTCAAGAAGCTCGGCTTCGTCAATGCCGATGCGATCGCCCGTAAGATCATCCATCTGTTCGGCGAAGGCGGCTTCGATATCTGCACGCTGTTTTATTCGCAGTTCAAGTCGGTGATCAGCCAGATTCCGACCGCGCAGCAGATCATTCCTGCCGGCGTGGCTTCGGCTCCCGCCGAAGCGACCGCCGGTGGCAATGCCGTCTACGAATACGAGCCGGAGCCGGGCGAGATCCTCACCGACCTCATTCCGCGCAACATCTCGGTCCAGGTCTTCCGCGCGCTGCTCGAAAACGCAGCCGGCGAGATGGGCGCCAAAATGAGCGCCATGGACAATGCAACGCGCAATGCCGGCGACATGATCAACAAACTGTCGATCACCTATAACCGCCAGCGGCAGGCGCAGATCACCAAGGAACTGATCGAAATCATTTCGGGCGCCGAAGCGCTCTAGGCGCGACCGCCAGGAGGTCATCGACCTTCTGATGGAGCGTGAGAAACAAAGGACGAGAAGGGTAAAGACGATGGCGAAAGCAGCGACCCCCGCGAAGACGGCCCCCAAAGCGGCCGCAAAGGCTCCGGCAGCAGCGGCGAAGGCCGCTCCGGCCAAGAAGGCGGCCGCGCCCGCCAAGGCCGCGGCCCCGGCAGCGAAGACGACGAGCGTTGCCGTCAAGAAGACCGGCGCCATCGGCAAGGTTCGCCAGGTCATCGGCGCCGTCGTCGACGTGCAGTTCGGCGATCATCTGCCGGCCATTTTGAACGCCATCGAAACCTCCAATGTCGGCAACCGCCTGGTGCTCGAAGTTGCCCAGCATCTGGGCGAAAACACCGTGCGCTGCATCGCCATGGATTCCACCGAAGGCCTGGTTCGCGGCCAGGACGTCTATGACACCGGCGCGCCGATCACCGTTCCGGTCGGCCCGGGCATGCTCGGCCGCATCATCAACGTCATCGGCGAGCCGGTCGACGAAGAAGGCCCGGTCGACGGCATCGAGATGCGCGCCATCCACCAGCCGGCGCCTACCTATGTCGAACAGTCGACGGAAGCGCAGATCCTGATCACCGGCATCAAGGTGCTCGACCTTCTGGCGCCCTACGCCCGCGGAGGCAAGATCGGCCTGTTCGGCGGCGCCGGCGTCGGCAAGACGGTTCTGATCCAGGAGCTGATCAACAACGTCGCCAAGGCGCATGGCGGCTTCTCGGTCTTCGCCGGCGTCGGCGAGCGCACCCGCGAGGGCAACGATCTTTATCACGAGTTCATCGAGTCCGGCGTCAACAAGAAGGGCGGCGGCGAAGGCTCCAAGGCGGCACTGGTCTATGGCCAGATGAACGAGCCGCCGGGCGCGCGTGCCCGCGTCGGCCTGACCGGCCTGACGGTCGCCGAATATTTCCGCGACCAGGGCCAGGACGTGCTGTTCTTCGTCGACAACATCTTCCGCTTCACGCAGGCCGGTTCTGAAGTGTCGGCGCTGCTCGGCCGTATTCCTTCGGCCGTGGGTTACCAGCCAACGCTGGCCACCGACATGGGTGCGCTGCAGGAACGCATCACCACAACGACCAAGGGTTCGATCACTTCGGTGCAGGCGATCTACGTGCCGGCCGACGATTTGACCGACCCGGCGCCTGCGACCTCGTTCGCCCACCTGGACGCGACGACCGTGCTCAACCGCGCGATCTCGGAAAAGGGCATCTACCCCGCCGTCGATCCGCTCGACTCGACCTCGCGCATGCTCGATCCGCTGGTCGTCGGCGAGGAGCACTATGCCGTCGCCCGCCAGGTGCAGTCGATCCTCCAGCGCTACAAGTCGCTGCAGGACATTATCGCCATCCTTGGCATGGATGAGCTGTCGGAAGAGGACAAGCAGACGGTGGCCCGCGCCCGCAAGATCGAGCGCTTCCTGTCGCAGCCGTTCTTCGTCGCCGAAGTGTTTACGGGTGCGCCGGGCAAGCTGGTCGACCTCGCCGACACAATCAAGGGCTTCAAGGGCCTCTGCAACGGCGACTACGATCACCTGCCGGAAGCCGCCTTCTACATGGTCGGCGGCATCGACGAAGCGGTCGAGAAGGCTCAGCGCCTGGCGGCTGAAGCAGCGTAATCAAGGCAATAGGGAGTAGTCAGTAGTCAGTAGTGAATAGCGGCCGGGTGATCAGGACAGCTGTCCTCTCCCTACTCCCTACTCACTATTCCCTACTCACTAAATTGACATGGCTGAAGCTTTCAAGTTCGAACTGGTCTCGCCGGAGCGCCTCCTGGTTTCCGAGCAGGTCGAGTCCGTCGTCATTCCAGGCGCCGAAGGTGAAATGACAGTCATGGCGCACCATGCGCCAGTCATGACCACGATCAAGCCGGGCGTCGTCACGCTGAAGACCGCCGGCGGCAAGGAAGAGCGCTATGTGGTGTTCGGCGGCTTTGCCGACATCGTCCCTGCCGGCTGCACGCTGCTCGCCGAATCGGCGGTCGCCGTCGGCGATATCGACCGCGCCGATCTCGCCCGCCGCATCCAGGAAGCCAAGGAAGACGCCGCCGACGCCAAGGACGACCAGAGCCGCAGCAAGGCGGAGCAGTTCCTTAGCCAGCTTACCACGCTCGAAGGCGCGCTGCTGCCGGCGTAAGCCGCAGAATGACTTGAAGAAAAGGCCGGGCTCAGCCCGGCTTTTTTGTTGCGGCCGCCATCCTGGATCGTCTCGCATAGGCGCAGGGCCTTGGCGGGATTTCAGGGCGGGCAGCCAGCATGATCAGATCGGGTGGCGGCATGCCGGCTGCCAGTCAGGGCGAGATGAGCTTGTATTAGGCGATGGCGCCGGCGGAACCGCGATTTGGCTGCGGCGGTACAGTCGGATCGGGGCTTGCCCCTGCTTTCTGGTTGTTCGACAGTCCGGCTGTCTATCGATTTGGGGTGGCCGATGACGGAACAGACAACGCAACCGGAAGCGGCCTCGCGATCCCGGTGGACGACGGCGCTGATCGCGGCCTTTGGCGGTCCGTTCGGCGGGTTCCTTTGGATCGGCGCCGGCCGGCCGGCGGTTGCCAGCCTGGTGGTGATCAGCGCCATAAGCATTGCGCTGACATATGTGGGATTCCCGGTTCTGCCGGGGGTCGATCTCGCCTGGCTGGTGGATCTCTCCAGTTTAGGTCTCATGGTCCTGTGGGTAGCGCTCGTCGTGCCTTTCGCGTCACGATACAGACCGAACCGGTGGTATTCACACGGCCTTTCGGTGCTGCTGTTGGCCGTGCTGACCTCCTACGGAGCCGCGTTAGCGATCCGCACATTCCTCTTCCAGCCGTTTTCGACCCCGGCAGGCAGCATGACACCAACGCTGGAACTCGGCGACTATTTCTTCGTCTCGAAGTTTGCCTATGGTTACAGCCGCTACAGTGTTCCTCTTGGGCTGCTGCCCTTCGAAGGCCGGATCTTTGCCGCCGAGCCGAAGCGCGGAGATATTGTGGTGTTCAAATTTCCAGCGGATCCGAGCATCGACTACGTCAAGCGGGTCGTTGGACTGCCGGGCGACAAAATCCAGATGGTCGACGGAATCCTTCGCATCAATGGTGTGGCGGTCAAACTCGAGGATGTTGGTCCGTACAGCTCCGAGGACTCTCCCCAAAGCGCCAGACTGCAACGTGAAACCCTCCCCAACGGCGTTTCCTATTCCGTCATCAGTCTTACGGACAATTCAATAACCGACAACACGCGGGTGTTCGACGTGCCCGAAGGCCACTATTTCGTGCTTGGCGACAACAGGGATAATTCCTCCGATAGCCGGCTCAGTGTCGGCTTCGTTCCTGCCGAAAACCTGGTCGGCAAGGCAGTGCGACTGTTCTGGAATTCGCAAGGCACGGAGTATTCGTCGCGGCAGAGGCTGGACGCTCCGGCGGGACAATAGGCTTGAAATGGGCGGTTCCGGACCAGCTTCAGCCTACGTTTGTCGGCTCCGGTATGCCGAGCGCTGAGAGCGCAAGCACGATCCCGCCTTGCAGGATATGCTCGCGATGAGCGGCGACCAGTTCGATCAGCGTCTGCCGCTCGGGCTTGCCGCTGGCGAAGCCGGCCCAGTCGAACACCGCCGCTACTCGTTCCAGCATCCGTCGTTCGTCGAGCGCCGCCAGCGCCGCGTCGAGCGGATCGGTAAAGTGGGCTTCCGGCAGGTCCTTGCCGCGCGCCTCGCAGGCGGCGATCCAGGCGGCGATCACCAGCGTCAGATGCTCCGGGACCAGGCCGGCCTGGATGCACTCGATGGCGGTAGCGACAATGCGCTGCGGCAATTTCTGGCTGCCGTCATTGGCGATCTGCGCGGTGCGGTGGGCCAGCGCGGTGTTGGAGAAACGTTCGGCAAGTTCGGCCGTATAGGCTGACGTGTCGAGCCCGGCATCCCCAGGCAATGTCGGGATGGCCTCGGCCCAGAGCCGGTCGACGAACGCGCGGATCGCGGGATCCGCGAAGGCGCGGTCGACGGTGACGTGGCCGCTGAGCAGGCCGATATAGGCGATGCCCGAATGGGCGCCGTTGAGCAGCCGAAGCTTCATGTCCTCGAACGGCCGGACATCCTCGACCATGGTGACGCCGAATTTCTCCCAGGCCGGGCGGCCGGCTGGAAACCTGTTTTCGATCACCCATTGCCGGAACGGTTCGGTCATCACCGGCCAGGCGTCCTCGAGGCCGAGTTCGACCGCGATGCGCGCCCGGTCGGCATCGGTGGTTGCCGGCACGATGCGGTCGACCATGCTCGATGGGAATGCAACGTCATCGGCTATATGACCGGCGAGGGCAGCGTCGCCTGAAGCAGCAGCGCCGGCATCGCGCAGTTTTGCAAACCCGACCAGCAGCCGGTGCAGCGTGGCGCCATTGGCCGGCAGGTTGTCGCAGCAAAGCACGGTGAAGGGCGGCGTGCCGGCGGCCCGGCGTCGCACCAGCGCTTCCGCCAGGAATCCATGCGCTGTCCTGGGAGATCCGGGATTGCCCAGATCGTGGACGATATCGGGATGGTTTTCGTCGAGGCTGCCGTCGGCGGCCCTGAGATAGGCCTTTTCGGTGATGGTCAGGGTGACGATGCGGGTGCGCGGGTCGGTCAGCGCGGCCAGCACCGCGCCGGGGTCTTCCGGCGCGACCAGCATCGACTGGATCGAGCCGATAATGTGCAGCGCTTCGCCATCGCTGCCGCGCACCGCCAGCGTGTAGAGCCCGTCCTGTGGCGTCAGCGCATCGCGCGTGTCGGGGCTGCGCAGCGAGACGCCGACAATGCCCCAGCCGGTCTCGCCGGCCGCTAGGCAGTCATCGACATAGGCGGCCTGATGGGCACGGTGGAAGGCTCCAACGCCGAGATGGACGATGCCTGGGGCGACACTGGCGCGATCATAGGGGGGGACCGCGACCGAGGCCGGCAAGGATTGCACTGTTGCGTTGGAAAGGCGTCTGCTGGTCATGGCTTGGCTTGTTGGGCGCGGCTTGTCGCTGGATGGTGTGCGGGGCGGGATCTGCTAGCGGCGTAACATCCGCTCTTCCGCCGCACAATGACCTGACGCCGGTTAAAAGTCATCATACAACAATCCAGTTTTTGTATGTTGACATTATTTCTTTCCAATCCTACCGATATCGCCCCTGGGAGGAACGACGTGGCGGGACTGACCGATCCGGATCTGCTTTTTGCCGCCGAAGGGCGCGCGCTGTCGATCGCGCGCGATCTCCATGCCGGCATCAAGGACCTGCCGATCATCAGCCCGCACGGCCACACCGATCCGCGTTGGTATGCGCTCAACGAGCCATTCCCCGATCCCGCGCAATTGCTGGTGGTGCCCGACCACTACATTTTCCGTATGCTGTTCAGCCAGGGCGTGCGGCTGGAAGATCTCGGCGTCCCGACCCTCGACGGCTCGCCGGTCGAGACCGATCCCAGGGCGATCTGGCGGCGCTTCGCCGAGCACTATTACCTCTTCCGCGGCACGCCGACGCGGTTGTGGCTCGACCATGTGCTCGAGCATCTGTTCGGCATCGAAGAGCCGCTCAACGCCAGCACCGCTAGCCGCCATTACGACACCATCGCGGCGCTTTTGCAGCGCGACGATTATCGCCCACGCGCGCTGTTCGAGCGCTTCAACATCGAGGTCATCGCGACGACCGAGGGCGCACTCGACGATCTCCAATGGCACAAGACGATCCGCGACAGCGGCTGGCAGGGCCGCGTCATCACTGCCTACAGGCCGGATGCCGTCGTCGATCCCGACTTCGAAGGATTTTCGGCCAATCTCGATCGTCTGGGCGAGATCGCCGGCTGCGACACCGGCACATGGGCCGGCTATCTCGACGCGCATCGCCAGCGCCGCGCCTTCTTCAAAAGCTTCGGCGCAACCTCGTCGGACCACGGCCATCCGACGGCCGAGACCGCCAATCTTTCCGATGCGGCGGCGGAAGAGCTGTTCAACCGCATCCGCCGCGGCTCGGACGACGAGCGCGAGCGCAAGCTGTTTCGCGCCCAGATGCTGACCGAAATGGCCAAGATGAGCCGCGACGACGGGCTGGTCATGCAGATCCATCCCGGCTCCTGGCGCAACCACTCGCCTGGTGTTTTCCAAAAATTCGGCCGCGACAAAGGCTTCGATATTCCGACCCGCACCGACTATGCCGCGGCGCTCAAACCCTTGCTCGACTGCGTCGGGCTGGAGCGCGACCTCTCCATCATTCTGTTCACGCTCGACGAGACCAGCTACGCGCGCGAACTGGCGCCGCTGGCCGGCGTCTATCCGGCGTTGAAGCTCGGGCCGGCCTGGTGGTTCCACGACAGTCCGGAAGGCATGCGCCGGTTCCGCGAGATGACCACCGAGACCGCCGGCTTCTACAACACCGTCGGCTTCAACGATGACACCCGTGCCTTTCCGTCGATTCCCGCCCGTCACGATGTGGCGCGCCGGGTTGACTGCGCCTTTCTCGCCCGTCTCGTCGCCGAGCACCGGCTGCGTGAGGACGAGGCGCATGAGCTGGCGCGGGAGCTTGCCTACACGCTTGCCAAGAAGGCGTACCGGCTGTGAGCCGGGCGCGTGGAATTTTAAAAGGGAGGAAGACAGTCATGTTGCATTTTTCAAAACTGATGGCAGCCACATTCGCCTTCGGCTCGCTGATGATCGGCGTTGCCGGCGCCCAGACCGTACTGCGCTCGGCCGACACCCATCCGGACGGGTATCCGACCGTCGAGGCGGTCAAATATCTCGGCGAGCTCATCAAGGAGCGCACCGCCGGCCGCTATTCGGTCGAGGTCTATCATTCGGCGCAGCTCGGCGAGGAAAAAGACACGATCGAGCAGACGCAGACCGGTGTCATCGATCTGAACCGCGTCTCGATGGGTCCGTTCAACGGCATCGTGCCGGAAACCGCGGTGCCGTCGCTGCCCTACATGTTCCGTTCGGTCGAGCACATGCGCCATGTCATGGACGGGCCGATCGGCGACGAGATCCTCAAGGCCTTCGAGACGCATGATCTGGTCGGCCTTGCCTTCTACGATTCCGGCGCCCGTTCCTTCTACAACACCAAGAAGGACATCACCTCGATCGCCGATCTGAAAGGCATGAAGTTCCGCGTCATCCAGTCCGACGTGTTCGTCGACATGGTCAACGCGCTTGGCGCAAACGCCACGCCGATGGCCTATGGCGAGGTCTATTCGGCGCTCGAAACCGGCGTCATCGACGGCGCCGAGAACAACTGGCCCAGCTTCGAATCCGCCAAGCACTACGAAGTCGCCAAGCACTATACCGTCGACCAGCACCAGATCGTGCCGGAAGTGCTGGTGATGTCGAAATCGAGCTGGGACAGACTGACGCCGGAAGACCAGGCGATCGTCAAGCAGGCGGCCAAGGATAGCGTCGTCAAGATGCGCGAATTGTGGGACGCGCAGGAGAAGAAGTCGCGAGAGATCGTCGAGAAGGCCGGCGTCAAGGTCAGCGAGATCGACAAGCAGCCGCTGATCGATGCGATGAAGCCGGTCTACGACAAGTATCTGAAGACGCCGGAGCTCAAGGACCTCGCGACGCGCATCCAGGCGACCAAGTGATTTTCTGGCGGGGCGGCATGGCGCCGCCCCGCCAATCGCTTTTAGGGGACGGAAAGACCGGGAGGATCGGATGACTGCGGGAACGGCCAGGAGCGGAGCGCCACCGCGCTTCAGCGCGGTGCTTTCGAAGATTTGCGACGGTGCGCTCTATCTCGCGGGCATCGGGATGGTCGCCATGACCGCGCTTGTTGCCTACCAGGTGTTTTCCCGCTTCGTGCTCAACGCGTCACCGAGCTGGACCGAAGTCACCGCCATCATGCTGATGAACTTGTTCATCTTCCTGGGCGCTGCCGTCGGCGTGCGCGAGAATTACCATATGGGCTTCGACGTGCTGCTCTATATCCTGCCCAAGGGCAGCAAATGGGCGCTGCGCACCCTGTCCGACCTGATCGCGTTCGGCTTCGGCTTCGGCATGGTCTGGTACGGCTGCAAGCTGGTCGGGCTGACCTGGCACACTGTCATCCCGGCGCTCGAACTTCCCGGCGGTTTCGACTATCTGCCGCTGGTTGCCGGCGGCTTTCTGATCTGCCTGTTCTCGGCCGAACGCATCGCGCTGCGCTGGTCCGGCGCCGACATCGACAAGGATATCAATCTCGAAGAAGTGCCGGAAATGCCGGCCGTGCAGGAGGCCTAGATGGAACTCTGGATCCTGTTTGGCGTCTTCACGCTTTTGATGTTTGCCGGCACGCCGATCGCCTTTTGCCTGGGTGCGGCGTCCTTCGCCACCGTGCTTTATCTCGGCCTGCCGCCCCTGGTGGTGTTCCAGCAATTGAAGTCGGGCATGTCGGCGTTCTCGCTGATGGCGATCCCGTTCTTCATCTTTGCCGGCGACCTGATGGTGCGCGGCGGCATCGCGCAGCGCATCGTTTCCTTTGCCGGCTCGCTGGTCGGTCATGTCCGCGGTGGGCTCGGTCAGGTCAACATCATCGCCGCGACGTTGTTCGGCGGCATTTCCGGCTCGGCGGTGGCGGAAGCCGCTGCCGTCGGCGGGCTGATGATCCCGCAGATGAAAGCGCGCGGCTACGGAGCCGACTATGCCGTCAACGTCACCTCGATGGCGGCGCTGATCGCGCTGCTTCTGCCGCCGTCGCAGAACATGATCATCTATTCGATCGCCGGCGGCGGCAAGATTTCGATCGCCGACCTGTTCACCGCCGGTATCCTGCCGGGTCTGCTGTTCGCCGCTTCGCTGATGGTCACCGCCTATTTCGTCGCCCGCAGCCGCGGCTACCCGGTCGAGGCTTTTCCCGGCTTCTCGCGTGTCGGCCAGCTGGCGGTCATCGCCATCCCCGGACTTCTGCTCATCGGGATCATCTTCGGCGGCGTTCGCTCGGGCATTTTCACGGCGACGGAAAGCTCCTGCATCGCCATCATCTACGCTTTGCTGGTCACCGTCTTCGTCTACCGGTCGATGGCCTGGGGCGATTTCGTCCATGCCACAAAGGGCGCGGTGCGCACGACCTCAATGGTGCTGCTGATCATCGGCACGGCGGCCTCGTTCAGCTGGCTGATGGCCTATCTCAAAGTGCCGGTGTTGCTGATCGCAGGCATGAACGCCATCTCCACCGATCCGCTGGTGGTGCTGCTTCTGCTCAACGTCTTGATGCTGCTGCTCGGCACCTTCATGGACATGGGGCCGATGATCATCATCTGCACGCCGATCTTCCTGCCGCTGGTCACCCATTACGGCGTCGACCCCGTGCATTTCGGCGTCATCACCATCCTCAATCTCGGCATTGGCCTCAACACGCCACCGGTCGGCACGGTGCAGTTCGTCGCCTGTGCCGTCGGCAAGATTACGGTCTGGGAAGCGATGCGCTCGATCTGGCCGTTCTATGGCGCGGGCATCGTGGTTCTGGGGCTGGTGACCTATATTCCGGCGATTTCGCTCTGGTTGCCGAGCGTGTTCAAATAGGCGTCTTCAAACAGGGGTGCGATATGGCATCGGATAGCGCTGTTGATCTCAGGGTCGAGAGAAAACCCAAACTGTCGGAGACCGTCGTTGCGGCGATCCGCAAGCAGTTGCAGGCGGGCGAGATCCTGCCCGGCCACAAATTGCCGACCGAGGGCCAGCTGACCGAGACCTTCGGCGTCAGCCGCACCGTCATCCGCGAAGCGCTGGCCAAGCTCGCCGCCGACGGGCTGGTCGAGGCGCGCCAGGGCGCAGGCGTGTTCGTCACCGAGCACATCTCAACGATGTTCGGCGCGCTCGCCGCCGACATGGGCAGCAAGGATTCCATCGCGCTCAATGTGCTCGAAGTGCGCCTGGCCGTCGAAATCGAATCGGCCGGGCTCGCCGCCATTCGCCGCAACGCCGCGCAGGAAGCAGCGATCCAGGAAGCGTTCTTCGAATTCGAACGGCTGCTTCTCAACAGCGAGCCGACCGGTCCGGCCGATCTCGCCTTCCACCGGGCAATCGCCAGCGCCACCAACAACCCGTTCTATGTCGAGATGCTCGATGTGCTCGGACGCCGCGCCATTCCCTGCGACGTGACCTCGCCCTGGTCGACGGAACTTGTGCAATCCGACAGCTATCAGCGCGGGCTGCAGCGCGAGCATCTGGTGATCCTGAATGCGATCACCTCGGGCGACGCCGAAGCTGCGCGCGAGGCGATGCGCGCTCATCTCACCGCCAGCCAAGAGCGCTACCGCGAGCGGCTGCACGCCCGCCAGGTCTACTACGCCGACTCGGTCAAGGCGTCGGCAACCAAATAGCCATTCATTCAGCTGGAGCAGCAATGACTCAAAGTCACCCGCATACCGATTTCACCTCGCGTTTCGCCATCGACCCGGTCGCCGCGGCTTCCATGGGCACCGACGAACTGCGGCACAACTTCCATATTGACGACCTGTTCCAGCCGGGACGCGTCAGCCTGACCTATGCCCATTATGACCGCATGATCGTCGGCGGCGCCGTGCCGGAAGGGACAGCGCTGCCGCTGGAAGCGATCAAGCCGACGGGGACCAAGAATTTTCTCGACCGCCGCGAACTGATCATCGTCAATATCGGCGGCGCCGGCTCGGTGACGGCAAATGGCGAGACCCACCAGTTGCAGGCGCGCGACATGCTCTATCTCGGCATGGGCAGCACCGACGTTTCGTTCGCATCGGCCGAAGAGGGCGCACTGGCCAAGTTCTATCTGCTCAGCGCGCCTGCGCATCACACCCATCCCAACCGGCTGATCCGCATTGGCGATGCCAAGCGCCTCGATCTCGGCAGCAAGGAAACCTGCAACGAACGCTCGATCTTCCAGTTCATTCATGCTGATGGCGTCAAGACCTGCCAGCTGGTGGTCGGCATGACGCAGCTGGCGCCGGGCTCGGTGTGGAACACCATGCCTTGCCATGTGCATGACCGGCGCATGGAGGCCTATCTCTATTTCGACCTGCCGGAGACGGCGCGCGTCTTCCATTTCATGGGCGAGCCGGACGAAACGCGGCATCTGGTGATGGCCAACGAGGAGGCGGTGCTGTCGCCGGGCTGGTCGATCCATTCGGGGGCCGGCACCTCGAACTATGCCTTCATCTGGGCGATGGCCGGCGACAATGTCGACTACACCGATGTCGATCCGGTGCCGCTGGGTGAATTGCGTTGAGCGGCCCTTCCTCCTTCAGCCTGGCCGGCAAGCGTATCCTGGTCACCGGCGCGAACACCGGCATCGGCCAAGGCATCGCCGTCTCGATCGCGCGCGCCGGCGGTACGGTGATCGGCGTCGGCCGCTCGGCGATGGACGATACGCAAAAGAGGGTCAGCGAACTGGGCGGGCCATTTGAGGCCGTGCAGTGCGATCTCGCCGATCACGTAGCCGCCAAGGCCATGCTCGACCAGGTGTGGGAAAAGACCGGACCGCTCGACGGCCTGGTCAACAATGCCGGCGTCATCCGCCGCGCCGATGCGGTCGATTTCTCGGAAACCGACTGGGACGACGTCATCGACGTCAATCTGAAGACGCTGTTCTTTTTGAGCCAGGGTTTTGCCAGGCGCGTGCTGGCCGATCCGGGCCGGCGCGGCAAGATCGTCAACATCGCCTCGGTGCTGAGTTTCCAGGGCGGCATTCGTGTCGCCTCCTACACCGCGTCGAAACATGGCGCGCTCGGCGTCACAAGGCTGCTCGCCTGCGAATGGGCGGCGAAAGGCATCAACGTCAATGCGATTGCGCCCGGCTATATCGAAACCAACAACACGCAGGCGCTGCGCGCCGATCCCGACCGCAGCGCCGCCATACTGGCGCGCATCCCGGCCGGCCGTTGGGGCGGGCCGGAAGACATAGGCGACGCCGCCGTCTTCCTGCTGGCGCCGGCGTCCGACTATATGCATGGCGCCGTGGTTCCGGTCGACGGCGGCTGGCTGGCGCGATGAGGAGAGGACAATGACCGAGGCAAAGATCTTCGCGCAGCCCGGCGAGAGCGCCTGGACGCCGACGCCGGACGGCAACAGGCGGCGCGTTCTCCTGCACACCGACGAACTGATGATGGTCGAGTTCGGTTTCGACAAGGGCGGCGTCGGCGCACTGCATTCGCACCCGCATGTCCAGGCCAGCTATGTCGCCGAAGGTCGCTTCGAGGTGACCATCGACGGCCGCACCGCGACCATCGAGACCGGCGGCAGCTTCATCGTGCCGTCCAATCTGGTGCACGGCGTCAAGGCGCTGGAGGCCGGGCGCCTGGTCGACAGCTTTACCCCGCACCGCGCCGATTTCCTGGCCTGAACCTTTTTCGGCAATTCCANGCCTCCTGGGGAGGCGCGGGCTGTTGCCTGTGCGCTCGTGGCGCAGCGGTACTCGAAACATCGCCGCAGGGTTGGACGGTGCCGCAACATGGTGAAGATAGGTTTAACGATGCCAATCAGGTCGATCGCCGGTGGGGTGTTGCTGCTGCTTGTTGTGGTCACGCAGGGGCTGCGCTAATCGTTCTGGCCACGCCGCTGCTTCGGGCGGCCGATCGCAAAAACATCAGTGATGCAGATATCGACGACAAGCGTGCCGACGCACGATCGCAAACGGCGCGTCCTCAAGGACGTGTTCGGCTTCGACGATTTCCGTCCCGGACAGGCCGCGGTGATGGAGGCGCTGCTTGGCGGCCGCCATGTGCTGGCCGTCATGCCAACGGGTGCCGGCAAATCGCTGTGCTACCAGGTTCCGGCGCTGGTCAAGGGTGGGCTGACCATTGTCGTTTCGCCGCTGGTGGCGCTGATGCAGGATCAGGTCGCGGCACTGCGCCTCGCCGGCGTCGCCGCCGATACGATCAATTCCTCGATAGACCGTGATGCCAATGTCGCGGCATGGCGCCGCGTCGCGTCGGGCCAGACGCGGCTGCTCTACCTCGCGCCGGAACGGCTGATGACCGAGCGGATGCTGGATGCGCTTGCCAGGCTCGATGTCAGCCTGATCGCCATCGACGAGGCGCATTGCATTTCGCAGTGGGGGCCGGCGTTCCGGCGCGAATATGATGACCTGTCGCAGCTGCGTGGCATCTTTCCCGACGTACCGATCATTGCGGTGACGGCGACGGCGGACGAGACGACGCGGGCAGACATCGAGAGACGGCTGTTTGGCGGGCGTGTCGAAACGCAGGTGCTTGGCTTCGACCGGCCCAACATCAAGCTTGCCATCGAGCCCAAGCAGGACAGCAAGCGGCAGTTGCTCAACTTCATCGAGCGCCATCAGGGGCGCAGCGGCATCGTCTACTGCCTGTCGCGCAAGAAGACCGAAGAGATGGCGGCGTTTCTCGAAAAGAACGGCGTGACCGCGCTCGCCTATCACGCCGGGATGAGCAAGGAGGCGCGCGATGCGAATCAAAACGCCTTCATGACCCTGTCGGGCGTCGTCATGGTGGCGACCATCGCCTTCGGCATGGGGATCGACAAGCCTGATGTCGCCTATGTCTTCCACACCGATCTGCCCGGCAGCCTGGAAGCCTATTACCAGGAGATCGGCCGTGCCGGTCGTGACGGGCGGGCGGCTGAGGCGCATATGCTTTACGGCCTCGGCGATATCCGCATGCGCCGCATGTTCATCGACGACGAGGACGCCGCTGTCGAACACAAGCGCCGCTCGCATGGCCGGCTCGATACGCTGATCGGCTATTGCGAGACGGCCGAGTGCCGCCGCCAGGTGCTGCTCGGTTATTTCGGTGAAGAGGCGGTCCCTTGCGGCAATTGCGACAATTGCCTGGAACAGGCGCCGCGCGCCGACGGCACCGCCGAGGCGCGCCTCATCCTGGCGGCGGTGGCGCAGAGCGGCGAGCGCTTCGGCGCCGGCCATGTCATCGACATCCTCATCGGCCACGAGACTGAAAAGGTCGCGGCAAGGGGGCATCACAGGCTGGCAGCCTTCGGCAATGGCACCGCGCACAAAAAGGATTTTTGGCAATCTATGATTCGCCAGCTGGTCGCGAACGGTTTCCTGATGCCGGACCCGGCCGGCCATGGCGGGTTGGCCATCGCGGACAAGGGCCACGCACTCGGCCGGGGCGAGGTGCCGTTCCAGTATCGGGTCGAGATGCGCACGCGCGCCGCGCGCCGCGCGGCTCGCGCCGGGCGGAGCCCCCAGAGCGAAAATGTAGATGCGTCGCTGCTCGCGGCGCTCAAGACGCTGCGGCTGCATCTGGCCAAGGAACGCCAGGTGCCGGCCTATGTGGTGTTTTCGGATCGTACACTGATCGACATGGCCGAGCGTCGTCCGCAAGACCTCGACGATTTCGCCGGGGTGAATGGCGTCGGCGCGGCCAAGCTCAAGGAGTTCGGCAAGGTTTTTCTGAGCGCCATTGCCGCGCACTTTTCCGAGGCGTCAGGCTGAGAGGCTTTTGCTGGACCAAAGCCCGATCCGGCATCAGTACGCCTTCAACTTGCCCGCCCGCTTATCCTTTCATTTTGGCGCTACCCTGCCGTAGGGGAATGGCCTTCCAAATTGTATGGAACCGTGACGACAACACACATTCCTGAATCTATGCGGTCGATTCTTCAGATGTAGCCGTGACTATGGATCCCGCTGTTGCGCGCGGGTGGCGGTTTTCTTGGCCTTGGAGACGCTACGTCGGCAGCCGCTATCCGCTGAGCCGAATGGTATGATTCAGACCATCTTTGTTGTTGAAAACCCGCTTTCGACGGGAGTATAGAACTCGACGTTACCATTGCTTTTCGTAGGAGGCTGTGGTGGATAACGTGGGTCCAATCTGCAAAGCATTGCCTTGCGTGGAAGTGGTCGAAGCCGGCGGCGAATGGTCCGTTCGTGTGGCCAAGGAAGACCAGGAAATTACCCGATCATTCGTGATTGAATCGTTTGCGCTGTCCTATGCTGAGGGCCAGCGGATACGCCTGGATCTCGACAAGTTCGTTCGTCTGTAGAGAGGCTAAGCCCGATGAAAGACCGGTGGGAACCTGACCACCAGTTCATTGAAAGCGCCCGCCGTAGCCAGCTCCGAGCGGAGAGCCAACTGGACTCCCTGCAATCGACCATCGCCGAAACGCGACGCGTCCTAGAGGCTTCACGGAAGCTCTTGGAAAAGATTGCCGAGCGGGAACACCATACCCAGCCATAGGGAATGGCCGGTGCAGGTTGGGCATGCTTGTGGGGCTTCACCGCACCGGCCACTGCGGGAAGATATGAGGCCCCCCGCGCCGCCTAAGATATAGGCATATTAGCAATCGCGCAATTAACCCTATTGCGCTACCCAGCCGTAGAGGCAAGGAAATCGGAGAAGTTGGTGCCGGTTAACCGCCAGCACGCGAGCAAGTCATTCTGAAAGCATGAAAAACGCGATTTTGCTCGTGCCAATTGAGCGTCTGAAATCTAGTTCCTGCTGCCGATTGTCCCTAAGTTAACTGGAATACTTATATCCCCGAAGGGTTGCGAATCAGTCGATTGTCAAGCGCATGCCATGGAGCAAGCAAGGGATCGATCTGAGCAGAAGGGCCGCAGCGGTCGAAGCGCGCTGGGAAATCCGAGCGGCTTCGGCAATTGTCCGCTCTGGCTCGCCCGCTACAACTCGACTCGCGCAGTGTGGACGGGATCACCGGCCATGTGGACGAGAACAATCTGGCGATGTCGTTCACCGAGTTTCGTTCGCGCTACAGCCTCTAAGGGCAAGGTGATCAAGGCGATCGGATCGCCGCCTCAGGCGGCTTCGCGTTCGCCCTGCGCAGTCAGGTCCGGCTCCCGGCGGCTGTATTGGCGCGGCGAACAGCCCATGACGCGCTTGAACGCGGTGCTGAAGGCGCTTTCGGATTCGTAGCCGAGTGCCAGGGCGATGACGGACACCGGATCGCCGGAATGCATCAGCCGGTCGCCGGCGAGCATCATGCGCCAGCGCGTCAGATAATCCAGGGGTGAGGCCCCGACCGTCTGCTTGAATCTGAGCGCAAAAGTCGATCGCGACATGCCCGCGCGCTCCGCCAGTTGCTGCAATGTCCAGCCATGCGCCGGGTCCTCGTGCATGGCGCCGATCGCCGCGCCGATCTGCCTGTCGGTAAGTGCGAACAGCCAGCCGACATTGTCTTGCGCGGTCATATGCAGGCGCAAGGCCTCGATCAGGATCATGTGGGCGAGGTGCTCGACGATGAGAAAGCCGCCGGGACGCCGCTGGCGCAATTCCTGCATCATCCGCTCCACCGGCCAGCGAAGCGCCGAATGGTCGCTCTCGGCGCGGATGTGGACGATGGGCGGCAGCATCCGCAAGAGGATGCCGGCATGGTCGCCGGACAGCGTGAAGCGACTGCTGACCAGGAGGAAATCGCCGCCGCCATTATGGACGGTGATGCCGCCGGTCCGCGCCGGTGAAAAGATCGTTCGCGCATCGACCGTCGGCAGGCCGAGATCGCTGGCAAGGCGGAAAGGCCGGCCGCGCGGCAACAGGAAGCACTCGCCCACGTCCAGCCGCACCGCGTCAGGGACGCCCTCGACCGACAGCCAGCATCGGCCGGACACCACGGCGCCGCATTTGATGGCGGCCTGCTGGTCAGGGAACTGGATCGCCCAGTCGCCACCGGTTTCCAGCCCAGCCGACAGGTAATTGCGCGGCTTCAGTAGCGACAGCACGTCTGACAGCGGATCCATGAGCGTTCTCGGACGATTGCGAAGATATCTCGGATTTTACAGTATAGATCGTATGATCGCAACCTTCTATCTCCTTCGGCAACGGGCTGCCTGTACGGCCTTCGCCGAAAACCAAGGAGAAATGATCATGCGTGTGTTCGTTACCGGGGCTACCGGTTTTGTCGGTTCGGCTGTTGTGCGGGAATTGCTCGGGGCGGGCCATCAGGTGCTTGGCCTCGCGCGGTCGGAAGCAGGTGCGGAGTCGATCGTGGCCGCGGGCGCCGAGGCGCATCGCGGCGATATCGAGGATTTCGACAGCCTGCGCAGCGGCGCTGCCCAATCGGATGGCGTCATCCACACGGCCTTCAACCACGACTTTTCGAGATTCGCCGCCAGTTGCGCAGTTGACCAGCGCGCCATCGAAACGCTCGGCGCGGCGCTCGAGGGTTCCGAGCGGCCGCTGCTTGTCACCTCCGGCCTCGCCGGTTTTGCGCAGGGAAGGCCGGCAACCGAAGACGACAAACCCGCGCCTCCATCGGCCGCCATGCCGCGCGCTTCGGAAGCAACGGCCGTGGCGCTCGCAGCGCGCGGGGTGCGCGCATCGACGGTGCGGCTGGCGCCGACCGTCCATGGCGAGGGCGATCACGGTTTCGTGCCGATGCTGATTGCCATTGCGCGTGAAAAGGGCGTCTCGGCCTATGTCGGCGACGGCGCAAATCGCTGGGCGGCGGTGCACCGGTTCGACGCCGCCACCCTGTACAGGCTGGCGGTGGAGAAGGGGACGGGCGGCGTCAGCTATCATGCGGTTGCCGAACAGGGCGTGGCGAGCAAAGAGATCGCCGAGATCATCGGCCGCCGGCTCGGCCTGCCGGTCGTTTCCATAGGTCCCGAGGACGCGGCTGCGCATTTCGGCTTTCTCGGGCATTTCATCGGCAGGGACTTGTCGGCGTCAAGTGAGCAGACCCGCACTGCGCTGGGATGGCAGCCGACCGGGCCGGGGCTCATCGCCGATCTCGATCGTGCCCGCTATTTCGAGGCCTGATCAGGCCGGCCAGTCGCGTTGCATTGCACGACCGACAGCCTGGCGATCAGCGGCAGTGCCAGCAAAACGGCCAGACGCAGCCCGCCGAGCGGGCAGCACCGTCGTGCTGCTGGAACCGCCGCCACATCTGTATGGCGGCAAGCAGAACGAACACGGCGTAGGCCGCCCGCAGCCCGGACGACCTGCTCGCNGGGCAGCACCGTCGTGCTGCTGGACCCGCCGCCACATCTGTATGGCGGCAAGCAGAACGAACACGGCGTAGGCCGCCCGCAGCCCGGACGACCTGCTCGCCCGTCGCCGGAAAGCCGGCGAAGGCATGGCCTCGTCATGGCAGACCTACCTTGTTACGGGGATGCGCGCGCGATTCCCGCGCCTAGTTAGAGATCGCCCTTCCTCACCTTGCCGTAAACGATATTCCGGTTCGAGCCATAGTAGACTTTCGCGTCGAAAGGACTCCCGCCGAGGGCGGCATTGATGATGTCCCACATATCGTCGGCCGAACGTAGGATGAGCGGCCAATCCATGAAAGTCTCCATGTAACCATCCGTCGTTATCTCGTCGCTGAAATTGGCAAACAGGAATTCGCCACCGGGCTTGACGAGTTCCATGGCTCTTTGAAGCAGGCGGACGCCGATGGCACGCGGCAGGTAATCGTAAAGCCCCGATGCGTAGACGAGATCGAATGTGCCAAGGGCGTAGGCGCGGCGTAGGATGCCGCGTACGGAACCCTGGACTGCCTCGACTGCCGTGCCGGCAAAGTCGTGGTTCACCGTGGCTACGCTGACGGGGTCCTGATCCAGGCCGATCCAACGTTGCAGTTTATGCCTGGCCAACGCATCGGAGCGTTCGGCTTCCCTGAGGTGGCCGCAGGCAATCGCCAGCACCTCAGCCTTTTCCACACTGCTGGCCGTCTCGTCCACGGTCCTGGCCAGAATATCCCGCCGCTCGCGCCCCGCCACCGAACTGGCAGCTTCACTGGTGTACGCATAAATTTGCCGACCAAGTAAGGTCGACGAGGCCACGATCTCGTCGGCGATCGGATGCTTGTAGTAAATATCCAGCAGGCCTGCATCGCCTGAATACCCGCGCGGTTTTTCGACCGACCACCGCGTGAACGGGTCTTGGAGCAAATATTCCGCGACCCGATGCTGCTGAGCCAAAGGAACGAGTTTCTGCCAAACCGCGGTAGCAACCTGCCGGCGGAGCTTGTGGAGTCGCCCCGCCAAACGATGGACGACGGGGGCGGCCGGTTTGTTTCGCGCAAAGGCTTGATGAGCAAGGTCCAGTATCAGGGCGAGCTGGGCCGTGCTGTCCCTCAACTCGTCGGAGTCAGCCGCCTCTTCGGAGGTCGCAACATGTTTCTTCATCAGCCTGGTGGTGACCAGGCTGTATTGGTCGAGCTGCAGTTTTGGCTTGATAGGCATGCCGTTTACTCTCCGGTTTACCGCCCCGGTCCCCGGCCAGCAGCATAGGTGCGCCGCCAACCAATGCTAACAATTTTAATAAAATTTTAGTAAAATTTGAATCAACGGAATGGCCATCAATCCTGCAAACTGGCTAAATCCGAACCGCCCGTTTACCCTCGGTTAGCGACATCTGACTTTTCTTGCGGACAGGGACGTCTTCATTCCCCGACCGCAGGCGACGTCGGCTGTTGCATTCGCTACTGCAGATCGCGGAGGAGCGTTGCGATGCAACTGAGCGAGGACGTTGCCCAGAAGGTGGCGGCAGCGATTGGACGTCCGCGGTGGCATTCCGCCGATCCGGAACTCCTGACACTGTTCCTGCAGAAGGATGCCGATGAGAATCGCAGTCTTGTGCGATGGGGTATTGCGGCTGCTGTATTCAGCTATGTGGCCTATGGCCTTTTCGATTGGTTTCTCTTTCCGGATGTCGCCGGCCGGCTTGTTTTGACGCGCGTTACGCTAGGGGTCACTTCCCTGGCGCTTGTCGAATTTGTCGCCCGACGGGGCTTTGCCCTTGCCACCTTGCACCTTGTAGCAGCGCTGGCGATTGTCTCCGGTGCCCTTGGGTGGCTCGTCTCCGCTGTTGGAACAGAGCATCAGGATGCCCTCTCCCATTTCATGGTTTTTGGCACCGTGTTCATCCTGGGTGCGAATCTGTTCTTCAACTTCCGTTTTTGGCTTTCAGCCCTTGCCTCCGCGACGGTCGCCGCAAGCTTTGTGTACGCCGCGATGTTCTCCCTTCAGGCCGACATCGCCGGCCGCATCGTGCTGTCGGCCTATTTCGTGAACTGCCTCGTCTTGTCGCTTTATCTTTCGTGGCGGCTGAGCCTGGAGCGGTACCAGACCTTCCTGCACGCGCTTCGGGCGCAGTTCCAGGAGCAGGCTGCTATCAAGAAGGGGCAGAAGCTAACCGAAATCGCCGACACCGATCCGCTCACGGGAATGAAGAACCGCAGGGCGATCATTCGAGAATTCTCGGAGCTGCGCGAAGACTGGGCCGCGGACGACGACGAGATAGGGCTCATTCTGATCGACGTCGACTACTTCAAAAGGTTCAATGACGGACTTGGTCATCAGGCCGGCGACGATTGCCTGATCAAACTCGCCCATGTCCTCTCCGAGATGGCGGCTGCCAACAACGCCATCGCGGCCCGCTATGGCGGAGAAGAATTCGTCATTCTCTGCAAGGTCACCGGGCGGGCTCACCTTCATGAGATAACGAAGAAATTCTGTCGCGCTGTAGAGGATTTGGATATCTACCACCCTGATCGGGGCGACAAGCTCAACATCGTAACGATCAGTGCCGGGGCGTCGTTGACGCGCGCCGATCAGAGCATAGAGCTTAGAATCCTGCTGCAGGAAGCTGACCGCGCGCTCTACGCGTCCAAGTTTGCCGGTCGGGCTACGTTCACGATTTACGACCCGCATGCCACCAGCCAGGATCGCTCCGGCGAAAATCTTTCAGAACTGCTGAAGGTGGCAGTTTCCAACCAGCTCGTTTCTGTCGCTTACCAGCCAATTCGCGAGCTGGCGTCGGGACGCGTGCTGGGCCACGAGAGTCTGATGCGGGTATGCGACTTCGACGGCACCATGATCAGTCCGTCCGTATTCATACCCGTTGCCGAGCAGACCGGAGCGATCGTGGAACTGGGTACGTGGCTGATCGATCGAGCCTGCGGTGACATGGCGGAATATGGATTGGGCTCGGTCGTGACGGTGAACGTCTCCGTTCTTCAGCTCAAGGCTCCCAACTTTTCACTCCGGATCACCGAGATCCTTGGCAGGCACGGCCTTGCGCCCCAGAAACTGGCCATCGAAATCACCGAAGGCAGTGACATCTTTCTGGAGGCGCAAGCGGTAAGAAACGTGGAGCGGTTGCGAAAACTCGGCGTTCAGATCTGGCTGGACGATTTCGGAACGGGATTTGCCGGCCTGACATGGCTCCGCCGCTTCAAATTCGACGTGGTCAAGATCGATCGCAGCTTCCTCCACGATTGCCAGACCTCTCGCGGCTTGAGCCTTTTGCGGGACATGGTCGGGCTGCTTCGCAATCTCGGCCATGTCGTGCTCGCCGAGGGCGTCGAAACGGAGGAGCAGTACATATTGCTGCAGCGCCTGGGGGTAAATTTGATGCAGGGCTTCCTCACCGGGCATCCAGTCCCGATCGAAGGCGTAAACCAAATGAGGCAAGGCCTTGTTGCCTAGCGGCAGCCCCTTCGCTGAAGCTTCGGAGGGCATCCTGCTTCGTTCCGGTCCCCCTACGCTACTTCGTAGCTTCGGGCGACACTCCTACGCCCAGATGCGGTTCCGGGTGGCCTGCCACCCGAAGCCCGCAGGGCGTAGGGTGGCGGAGAGGGAGGGATTCGAACCCCCGATGGGCTTGCACCCATGCCGCATTTCGAGTGCGGTGCATTCGACCACTCTGCCACCTCTCCGCGGTCATGGTCGGCCGTTGCCGGCGCGGCGCACTAGATAACGGCTGGGCGGGCAGGTTACAAGGCCAAATCCGCGGGGGAATTCAGCTTCCTGTGCGGGCTCTGTCTGGAGGGCTGCGTTGCGGCCACGTCGGCAGATGGGGCCAACCGGTCCTCGACCGGAGAGATCGGGGGCGGCAAGGAGGCGGCGTGGCCAAGGATTCCGCCCGTTTGCCTTGACTCGTACCGAACCTTCGGTTAGGGGAAGCGCGCAATCGGCGTGGAGGGTTCTTCCACGCCGCTTGTTTTTCGAACCCGCAGACTGACAAAAAGACGGCCGAACCGCGTGACGCGGCTCATCGAGGCCGACCGAACAGCGAAAGGCAAAAAATGTTCGCAGTCATTAAAACGGGCGGTAAGCAGTATCGCGTTGCCGCCAACGATCTCCTGAAGATCGAGAAGCTCGAAGCCAATGTCGGCGATATCGTCGAAATCGGCAGCGTCCTCGCCCATGGCGAAGGCGAAAATGTCACCTTCGGCGCCCCGTTCGTCGATGGCGCTCTGGTCACGGCGGAAGTCGTCGAGCAGGGCAAGAACCGCACCGTCATCGCTTTCAAGAAGCGCCGCCGGCAGAATTCGCGCCGCAAGATCGGCCACCGCCAGCTTCTGACCACCGTGCGGATCGCCGAGATCCTGCTGGGTGGCGCCAAGCCTTCCAAGAAGGCCGCAGCCAAGGTGGAAGTCAAGGCTGACGTAGCGCCCGAGGCGAAGGCTGAGGCCGCGCCGAAGGAAGCCAAGGCGAAGAAGGAAGCCAAAGCCGAGGCTGCTCCGAAGGATGAAGCCAAGACGGAGACCGCCGTCGCCGCGCCGCTGTTCAAGGCGCCGAAGGGCGAGCCGGACGATTTGGCCGTGATCAAGGGCATCGGCCCGGTTGCCGCCGGCCAGCTGCACGAGCAGGGCATCACCACCTTCGCCCAGCTTGCCAAGCTGTCGGACAAGGACGTGGCCAAGATCGACGCGCACATGCCCTTCAGCACCGACCAGATCAACGACTGGCGCGAGCAGGCCAAGGAACTGGCGAAGAAGTAAAACGAACCGGCGACAAGGTCGCCGGATCGGACTTGAAACGGAACGCGAACGCGTTCATAAGACCATTCAAGCGCCCCAGGGCGCATCGGAGTTAGTTAGATGGCACACAAGAAAGCTGGCGGCTCGTCGCGCAACGGTCGCGACTCGCATTCCAAGCGTCTGGGCGTGAAGAAGTTCGGCGGCGAAGCCGTCATCCCGGGCAACATCATCATCCGTCAACGCGGCACCACCTGGCATCCCGGCGTCAATGTCGGCATGGGCACGGACCACACCCTTTTTGCGCTCGAGACCGGCGCAGTCACCTTCAACAAAAAAGCCAACGGCCGAACCTACGTATCGGTCAACCCGATTACCAAAGCCGCGGAGTAGCCGGTCCCGCACTATAAAACCGGCGCCCATCTCGGGAACCGGTGTCTGGCCAAACCAGTGAATGGAGCCAGGAAAAGGATCAGGGGAGATGGGTTTTCCATCTCCCCTTTTTTCTTGCCTGGAGGACGTCGAATGGTTGCCGAAGCGGAAGACACCGAAGACGAAAGTTACGCGATAGATTGCCCGGTGCTGGCCACGGAGCGGCTGGTGATGCGCGCTCCCCGCGAAGCCGATATCGGGCAACTGGTCGAGCTTGCCGACAACCGTCATGTCGCCGAGATGCTGGCCCGCATGCCGCACCCCTATGGCGAGGCCGAGGCACGCGCCTTCCTGGCCATGACCCGGTCGCGCCGGGCCGGCATCGCCTACGCCCTGACGCTCGCCGGCACCGACATTTTCGTCGGCTGCGCCGGCCTCAACATGACCGATCGCGGGCTGGAACTCGGCTACTGGATCGGCGAGCCCTATTGGAAGCGCGGCTATGCGACGGAGGCCGCGCACGCGTTGGTCGACCTCGCCTTCCAACGGACGTCGATCCAGGTGCTGCAGGCTTCGACGCGGGTGATCAATCCGGCCTCGCGCCGGGTCATCCACAAATGCGGCTTCCAGTATGCCGGCCAGGGCATGCTGAACTCGATCGTCGCCGGCCAGGTGCCGGTCGAGCGGTACCGGCTGGACAGAAAGACCTGGATCAGCCTGCGCAACTGGGTCCACTTCTGATGGTTTGTTCCGATCAAGCCGATGGCCGATTATAGCAACGATATCGAAGCAGTCACGATTGCGCCGATGACGCCGCGCGATGTCGAGAGTTTTCACCAGGCGCTCGACATCGTTGCGCGTGAGCGGAAGTACCCGTCTTTCCTGGAAGCGCCGCCGCTCGATCAAACCCGAACATTCATAGTGGACCGCATCGGGAGAGGCGACCCAGGGTTCGTGGCGGTTGTTCGTGGCGAGGTTGTCGGTTGGTGCGATATCTCACGGCATGACCGGCAGATACATGCTCATCGCGGCACCCTTGGAATGGGAATTGTGCCGGACTATCGAGGACGTGGTCTGGGACTGCGGCTTATCAATGCCGCCTTGACGGAAGCACGCAACATCGGCTTCGTCCGCATCGAGCTTTCCGTGCATTCCGACAATGCCCGCGCCATCTCCCTCTACTACAAGGTCGGGTTTGTCACCGAGGGTGTGCAGCGTGACGCGGTCAAGATCGACGGCCGATACGTCGATGCGATCATGATGGCGATCGTCGACCGCAAAAACGCCGGCAGATGAACAATCGCCGGTCAGCCCATCTCGACCCAAATCGGGAGATGGTCCGAGCCGACCGCTTCACGGTCGACCCACAGGCGCTTCAGCGATCCGGCGAGCGAGGCCGAGGTGAAGATGTAGTCGATGCGTTTGTGGCGGCTTGTGTCTTCGGGTCGCGTGGGATCGACCCAGGTGACGACGTCTGGTGTGTTCAGGCGCTGGGCGACGTCGACGGCGAGATCGGCGGTCAGCGGCATGCCGAATTCATGGTCCGGGCGGCCGACGAGTTCGACATATTCGGGCGAGCCGGGCAGCATGTTGAAGTCGCCCATGACTATGAAGGCTTCGGGATAGGGCAGGTCCGGCAGGCCGATCTCGGGAATGCCGGAGAGACCGCCGCCCTCGAAGGCATAGTTCAACAGGCGCTGGCGCAGGAACCTGATCTGGCTGGCGCGCTCAACCGGACTGCGATGGTCAAGATGCGTGGAATAGAAGCGGATGAAGCCGAGCGGGGTCTCGACCAGCGCCTCGAGTGCGCCGCGCTGGAAGTTCATCGCCTCAAGGCTGCGGCTGCGCGGCAAAAGCAGATTGCGCGACAGATGGATCGGCGTCTTCGACAGCACCATGTTGCCGAGCTGGAAAGTGGTGGTGATGGCGCGGCCGGCCTCCAGGCGCGAGCCGACATTGACCTCGAAATTGCTGCCGTAGGCGGCAAAATATTCGGGCAGCGCCTCGCCGATCTCGGCGACCATGTCGCGGTTGCCGTTCCTCGGATTGTTGCGGGTCACTTCCTGCAGCGCGATCACGTCGGCGCCGCGAACCGCCTCGGTGATGCGGCCGAGATCGTAGCGGCCATCCAGACCGATACCGTACTGGATGTTGTAGCTCACAACCTTCATTCCCGCGCCCCTCAAGCTCCGTCCGCGAACACTGCTACCGCGTCCCCGACAAAAGGGCATCCGGCGCTTTAGTCGCAAAACGGCCTCGCCCTTGGCCGCGCCTTGGTTTAGAGCAAGGCGCAAGATCTAGAGCAAAGCCGCAAGGCCAACAGAAACTGCGTAGTCCAATGAAATTTCTCGATCAAGCCAAGGTTTATATCCGCTCCGGCGACGGTGGCGCCGGCTCTGTGTCGTTCCGGCGCGAAAAATTCATCGAGTTCGGCGGCCCGGATGGCGGCGACGGCGGCCGCGGCGGCGATGTCTGGCTGGAAGCGGTCAACGGTCTCAACACGCTGATCGACTATCGCTATCAGCAGCATTTCAAGGCCAAGACTGGTGTCCACGGGATGGGCCGCAACATGACCGGCGCCAAGGGCGCCGATGTGACGCTCAAGGTGCCGGCCGGAACCCAGGTGTTTGCCGAGGACAATGAGACGCTGATCTGCGACCTGACCGTGGTCGGCCAGCGCTTCCTGCTGGCCAAGGGCGGCAATGGCGGTTTCGGCAACCAGCATTTCAAGACCTCGACCAACCAGGCGCCTCGCCGCGCCAATCCCGGCCAGCCCGGCGAAGAGATGAATGTCTGGCTGCGGCTGAAGCTGATTGCCGACGCCGGCCTGGTCGGGCTGCCCAATGCAGGCAAGTCGACTTTTCTGGCAACCGTCACCGCGGCCAAGCCGAAGATCGCAGACTACCCCTTCACCACGCTGCATCCCGGCCTCGGCGTTGCCCGCATCGATGCGCGCGAATTCGTCATCGCCGACATTCCGGGCCTCATCGAGGGCGCGCATGAGGGTGTCGGCATCGGCGACCGCTTCCTCGGCCATGTCGAGCGCACGCGTGTACTTCTGCACCTGGTCTCGGCGCAGGAGGAAAACCCGGGCAAAGCCTACAAGACCGTGCGCGCCGAGCTCGACGCCTATGGCAATGGGCTGATCGAGAAGGTCGAAATCGTCGCGCTCAGCCAGGTGGATATCCTCGACGCCGATGAGCGCAAGAAGAAGGTTGCGTCCCTCAAACGCGCTGCCGGCCGCGCGCCGATGCTGCTGTCGGCGGCCACCGGCGAGGGCGTCGAAGCGGTGCTGCGCGCGCTGATGGCAGTTGTCGGCGAAGCGCGCGACAGGGCTGCCGCTCCCGTCGAGACCCGCTGGGACCGATAGCGATGACGGCGCAGTCGCTGACAAAATACCGGCGCATCACGGTCAAGATCGGTTCGGCCTTGCTGGTCGACCGCACCAGCGGCCTGAAGCGCGACTGGCTGGCTTCGCTTGCCGAGGATATTGCGGTGCTGGCCAATGGCGGCGCCGAGATCCTGGTCGTGTCGTCCGGCGCCATTGCGCTCGGCCGCACCATTCTCGGTCTCGGAAAACGGGCGCTGAAGCTCGAGGAGAGCCAGGCGGCGGCCGCCGTCGGGCAAATTGCGCTCGCCGGCGCATGGTCGGATGCGCTGGGCAAGGGTGCGCTGAAATCGGGCCAGATCCTGCTGACGCTCGGCGACACCGAGGAGCGCCGACGCTATCTGAATGCCCGCGCGACGATCTCGACGCTGCTCAAGATGAAGGCGGTGCCGGTCATCAATGAGAACGACACGGTAGCGACCTCCGAAATCCGCTATGGCGACAATGACCGGCTGGCGGCACGCGTGGCGACGATGATGGGCGCCGACCTGCTGGTGCTGCTCTCCGACATTGACGGGCTCTATACGGCGCCGCCGGCGCGCGATCCCGATGCAAAATTCATTCCGGTGGTCGACCGCATCACGCCCGATATCGAGGCGATGGCGGGGGCGGCCGCTTCCGAACTGTCGCGCGGCGGCATGCGCACCAAGCTCGACGCCGGCAAGATCGCCACCGCCGCCGGCACCGCCATGATCATCACCTCGGGCACCAGGCTGTCGCCACTGATGGCGATCGAGCGTGGCGAGCGCGCCACCTTCTTCAGGCCGAGCGCCAATCCGGTGAAAGGCTACAAGAGCTGGATCGCCGGCCAGCTCGAACCGGCCGGGCGGCTCACCGTCGACGCCGGCGCCATCGGTGCGCTGCTGTCCGGCAAATCGCTGCTGCCGGCGGGCGTCAGGCTGGTCAGCGGCAATTTCTCGCGCGGCGACACGGTGGCGATCCTGTCGCCCGAAGGGCGCGAGATCGCGCGCGGGCTGGTTGCCTATGATGCCGCCGATGCCGTAAGGATCGCAGGCCTGAAGACCGCCGAGATCGAAACCGTGCTCGGCTACGAGGCGCGCTCGGCGATGATTCACCGCGACGATCTGGTGGTGAGCGATCCGGGTGACCAGATACGGGCTGCCGGCCAGGTATGGGCCGGGGGCGAGGTAAGCGGAGGATGAGACATGCTGAAGTTGCATGAACAATCCGGGGATGACACCGTCGCGCTGATGGCTGATATCGGCCGCCGCGCCCGCGCGGCCGCCCGACCGTTGGCCATTGCGACCGCCGCCGCCAAGAATGCCGCGCTTCTCGCCATGGCCGACGCGATCATTTCGCGTGAGCAGGACATTCTCGACGCCAACGCCGTCGATGTCTCGAATGGCCACGAATCGGGATTGTCCGGCTCGTTCATGGACCGGCTGAAGCTCGATCCGGCGCGCACCCGTGCCATGGCGGATGGCATCCGTGAAATCGCCGAGCTCAGGGACCCGGTCGGCGATGTGATCGCGGCCTGGGATCGCCCCAACGGCCTGCAGATCGAGCGCGTGCGCACGCCGCTCGGCGTTGTCGGCGTCATTTATGAAAGCCGGCCGAATGTGACGGCGGATGCCGGCGCACTCTGCCTCAAGGCGGGCAATCCGGTGATCCTGCGCGGCGGCTCGGACTCGCTCAATTCATCCGCCGCCATCCATGCCTGCCTGGTCGAGGGCCTGAAGGCCGCTGGTTTGCCTGAGGATGCCATCCAGCTGGTGCCGACCACCGATCGCGCCGCCGTCGGTGAGATGCTGAAAGGGCTTTCCGGCAATCTCGACGTCATCATTCCGCGGGGCGGCAAGAGCCTGGTCGGGCGCGTCCAGAGCGAGGCGCGGGTGCCGGTCTTTGCCCA
This sequence comes from Mesorhizobium sp. LSHC412B00, assembly GCF_000503035.1. Taxonomy (NCBI): domain Bacteria; kingdom Pseudomonadati; phylum Pseudomonadota; class Alphaproteobacteria; order Hyphomicrobiales; family Phyllobacteriaceae; genus Mesorhizobium; species Mesorhizobium sp. LSHC412B00. The sequence goes on from NZ_AYWB01000005.1 coordinate 276,690, forward strand.
TCTTGAAGGCATCTGCCATCTCTACATCGACCGCTCGGCCGATCTTGACATGGCGGTCAGGATCGCCGTCAACGCCAAGATGCGGCGCACCGGTGTCTGTGGCGCTGCAGAGACTTTGCTGGTCGACCGCATGGTGGCCTCCACGCATCTGGTGCCGATCCTCGACGCGCTACGCGCCGCCGGCTGCGAGATCCATGCCGATCAGGAAGTGATGAAGCTGTTCTTCGACGCCAAGCCGGCGACCGATGCCGACTGGGTGACCGAATATCTCGACGCCGTCATCGCGGTAAAACTGGTCGACGGGATTGCCGGCGCCATCGACCATATCGAGACGTTCTCCTCACACCACACAGAGGCGATCATCGCCGAGGATACCAAAGCGGTCGAGCGGTTCTTCAACGAGATCGACTCGGCGATCCTTTTGCACAATGCCTCGACGCAGTTCGCAGATGGCGGCGAATTCGGCATGGGAGCCGAGATCGGCATCGCCACCGGCAAGATGCATGCGCGCGGTCCGGTCGGCGTCGAACAGCTGACCTCGTTCAAATACCGCGTGCGCGGGTCGGGACAGGTGAGGCCTTGAATCATTCGCGTCAGGGCTTGAGGCATTGAGCCCAGACACCCCCCTCTGTCCTGCCGGACATCTCCCCCGCAAGGGGGGAGATCAGCTTTTTCTTCCGCTTTCGCCAATCACTAACGTTGCAAGAAAAGTGCCTTTGCCGAAGCTGCTGATCTCCCCCCTTGCGGGGGAGATGCCCGGTAGGGCAGAGGGGGGTGCCTAGCACCATGCTGTCGTCCCTTCAGCCCGCCATCCCCTCGCACTACCTCCGTATGCCGCATGCCGAGAAAGGCCTCGCCGTCGGCCTGTTCGGCGGATCGTTCAACCCGCCGCATGCCGGCCATGCGCTGGTGGCGGAAATTGCCTTGCGGCGCCTCGCGCTCGACCAGCTCTGGTGGATGGTCACTCCAGGCAATCCGCTGAAGAGCACGAGGGAATTGGCGCCGCTGAGCGACCGGCTGCTGCAGTCGGAGCAGATCGCCAAGAACCCGAAGATCAAGGTCACCGCCTTCGAGGCGGCGCATCATATTCGCTTCACCGCCGACACGCTGGCGCTGGTCAAGGCACGCAATCCCGGCGTCGACTTCGTCTGGATCATGGGCGCCGACTCACTCCGCGATTTCCACCGTTGGCAGCGCTGGCGCCAGATCGTCATGACCTTCCCGATCGCCGTCATCGACCGCCCGGGCGCGACGCTGTCCTTCCTGTCCTCGGTCGTGGCCAAGACCTTCGACTATGCCCGCGTCGACGAGGGTGACGCGCCCCGGCTCGCCCGCATGAAGGCGCCGGCCTGGACCTTCATCCACGGCCCACGCTCATCGCTGTCATCGAGTGCTATTCGCCAGCAAGCCAAGGGGTAACTCCGTAAGACCAGATCGCCGATGTCGCTTTTACGGCGGCCTTTCGCGATTGGCTGGGCGATGCTGCGCTGGATATGGCCACTTTAGTGAACCAGACCGACATCGACCCCAATCATGGCGCCCCGCCGGCGCCCGTGATCGCCATTGCCAGCGTAATCATGTCGATGGCGCTGATCGCGGTCGGCAACGGGTTGATGTTCGCCTATATCCCGGTCCGGCTTGGCGTCGAGCGCTTCGATCCGACCTGGGCCGGGCTGATCATCACCGGCCTGTCTGCCGGCGGACTTGCCGGCTGTATCCTGACCGGGCCGCTGGTGCGCCGCGTCGGGCACGCCCGCGCCTTCATGGTGCTGTCGGCGCTGATAGCGCTGTCGAATGCTGCCATTGGCGCCGGCACCTACCCGCTGCTGTGGATCGCGGCGCGCGCGCTTTACGGTTTTGCAATATGCGGCCTGTTCATCGTCGCCCAGAGCTGGCTCAACGATGCCGTCGCAAACGCCATTCGCGGCCGGGTGATGGCGGTGTTTTACGTCGCCTATGTCGCCGGACTTGGCGTCGGCTATGCCCTGCTGGCGGCGGTCGACATCGCGACGGCGCAGGCGCCGCTGATCGGCATTGCCTTCACCGCGGTGTCGATCCTGCCGGTCGGCATGACGCGGTTGGCTCAACCGCCGCCACCTCGCGCAGCCTCCGTGGCGCTTGGCCGCGCCTGGCGGATCTCGCCGGTCGGCGTGGCCGGCATGCTGGCCGTCGGCGGCCTGTCGATGGCGATCGCCGGGTTCGCACCGATCCATGCCACGGCCAAGGGCTACAGCCAGGCCGATGTGGCGCTGCTTTTGTCGGCCATGCCCGTCGGCACGCTGATCCTGCAGATCCCGCTCGGCTGGATTTCGGATCGTACCGATCGCCGTTACGTGCTGGCCGGCGCTGCGGCACTGGCCATCGTTGCCGGTATTCTGGCTATCGGCTTTGACGGTGGCGCTCTGGCGGTGCTGGTGGTGATCTATGTGATCTGGGACGGCGCTTCGGAATCGATCTATTCGCTGGCCAGCGCACACGCCGCCGATCGCGCCGGCAAGGACGACATGGTGGCGCTGTCGAGTTCGCTGCTGTTTGCCTGGTCGCTGTCGGGTTTCATCGTGCCAGGTATCGTGACGGCCCTGTCGGCCGTCTATGGAACGCAGGCCTTCATCTATGTGGCGATCATCATCGCCACCGTGTTCTGCCTGTTCGTGCTGTGGCGAGTGGCGACGACGCAGGCCGTTCCCGCCACGGCGACCGGCAGTTTCGCGCCGATGTCGGCGCAGGCGCCATTGCCGGTGGAGCTCGCCTACGCCCCGGAAGATCAGCGCTGAACGGTTTCACAGCTCCTACTGCCTGGTGGCGGCAGTTTCCTGTCGGGCCTCCGGCGGAGGTGCGGGAACCGAAATGGCCTCGGCGTCGAACGCCTGCTTGACGCGTTTGGTGAGATCGATCTGGGTGGCGAAGAAATCCGCCGCCGTGGTCCAGTAGCGCAAGGTGATGGCGACGCTGGCATCGCCCACCGTGGCTACGAAGGCGATCGGCGCCGGCTCTCGCTTGACGCGGCGCTCGCTGCCGGCAACGCCCAGCATGGTTTTCTGCGCCAGGTCGATGTCGTTCCAGGAGCCGATGCTCAGCGTGATATCGCCGCGGCGCACACCATTACGGGTAAAATTGCGCACCGGCTGGTTCCATAGCGTCGAATTGGGCGCCAGCACATAGACGCCGTCTGTCGTGCGGAGCTTGGTGGCGAACAGGCCGATTTCCTCGACGGTGCCGGAAATGGCGCCGACCTCGACATATTCGCCGATGCGGAATGGCCTGAGCGCCAGAAGCATGATGCCTGCGGCGATGTTCTGCAGCGTGCCTTGCAGCGCCAGGCCGATTGCCAGCCCGATNCAGCCCGATGGCGCCGATGGCGGCGATGATCGAGGCCGTCTGAACGCCGAACTGGCCGAGCACCATGATGATGACCAGGATCAGGATGGCGTAGCGCACGATCTTCGAGAAGAAATGGCGCAGCGTCGCGTCGAAACCATGGATATGGCCGAGGCCGGCTGAGATCGATCGTTCTGCGAGCCCAGCGACGAGATAGCCGACGACCAGCAGGATGATGGCGCCGATGGCGGAGAAGGAATAGGAAACGATCAGCGTGCTGAGTTGCGCAAGGCCAGCCTGCACGGTGAGCAGCGTGTTCTGGGGGTCGATTGGCATCAGGAAAATCCGTTTGGGGGTGTGTCGATAACCTCTGCCGCGGCCATGGGTTCCGATTTTTCTCAAGGCTCCGGAACCGGAAGTCGTGCACTGCGTTCGCGCTGGCAGGGCCTCCCGTCTTGAAACTGCAAGGGAACTCTGCCTATCTATAGGGTGTCACCTGATTTCGTGGGTGATTTGGTTGTTCTTGCTGCGAAAGGAAATACACTGAGAACAGCATTGCGGAAGAAGGCTGACATCATGCCTTCGCCGGCCAGGATCAGCGTAGATGACGCCGTGTCCCGTGCCATCAAGACAGTCCTTGCCAGTCTGGAAGACTCCAAGGCCGAAAATATTGTCTCAATCGACATTCAGCGGAAATCGAGCCTCGGCGACTATATGGTCATCGCGTCGGGCCGGTCGCACCGTCATGTCTCGGCTGTCGCCGACCACCTCCTCAAGGCGCTCAAGGATGCCGGTCTCGGCACGGCGCGCGTCGAGGGGCTGTCCGGCGCCGACTGGGTCCTGATCGATTCAGGCGACATCATCGTCCATGTCTTCCGCCCAGAAGTCCGCGAATTCTACAATCTTGAAAAGATGTGGCAGGCGCCGGACCTCGAGGAAGAGACCTTGCACTGAGCTCCGTCTCATGTCGTAACCATCCTGGGTGCGACATGGATTGAAAGCTCGCCGAGGCAGGGATGAAGATAGCAGTTCATGCCGTGGGCCGGATGAAGGCCGGCCCCGAGAGAGAACTCGCCGACCGCTATTTCGAGCGTTTCGCCAAGAGCGGCCCGGCGATCGGGTTTGAATTCTCTGGTGTCGCCGAGATCGCCGAGGGACGAGCCCAGAACGCCGATGAGCGCCGCCGCGAGGAAGGCCAGAAGCTGCAGGCACAGCTGCAGCCGGGCACGGCGCTGTTCCTGCTCGACGAACGCGGCAAAAACCTGTCCTCAGACGATTTCGCCAGCCGTATCGGCCAGCTGCGCGATGGCGGACGCAAGGCGTTGGTCATCGCCATTGGCGGCGCCGACGGGCACGACCAGTCGATTCGCGACCAGGCTGAGCTGATGGTCTCGTTCGGCGCGGCGACCTGGCCGCACCAACTGGTGCGTGTCATGCTGGGCGAGCAGCTCTATCGGGCGGCAACGATTCTTTCGGGACATCCCTACCACCGTTCGTAAATCAGTGGGTCGAGGGTCAATCGTCCGGATTTCCGCCCCAATGCGCGGCTGTTTTGTGCTAGGCTTCGGTTCGATCATGGTTGATGGTTCGTTAACGAAGCCACGCATAGAGTCGGGCTTCAATGGCTGACAACGGGAAATCACGAACGGGCTTCCGGCACGCGCGCTGCGGCATCGCTGCAGCGGTGGTTTTGCTGTCGCTCGGGCTTGCGCGGGCCGAAAATACGCTGGACGTGGCGCCCGACCCCGATCTGAGCCGTGCCGAATATGAGAAGGTGTCGGCCGAGATCACGCTGTCGTCCGAACGGCTGGCCAAGCTCGCCGCCGACATTGCTTCGGTCAAGAAGGACCATGCCTCGATCACCGCGGCGCTTATCCAGTCGGCGATGACCGAGCAGAAGCTCGGCCAGGACATCGAGGATATCGGCGCCAGGCTCGAAGGACTGAAGGGCGAGGAACAGAAGATCCGTGTCTCGCTGGCGGCGCGGCGCGACGTGCTGGCCGAGGTGCTGGGGGCGCTGCAGCGCATGGGGCTCAATCCGCCGCCGGCGATCCTGGTCAAGCCGGAAGACGCACTGTCGTCGGTGCGCAGCGCCATCCTGCTCGGCGCAGTGGTGCCCGAACTGCGCCAGCAGACCGACAAATTGCTGGCCGACCTCAGGGAACAGACCCGGGTGACGGCCTCGATCGAGGCCGAGCGGACGCGGCTAACAGCGGCGGTCGGCGAGCAGACGGCGGAAAAGAAACGCCTCTCCATGCTGCTCGAAGCCAAGCAGAAGCTCGAGGCGGACACCTGGACGGCGATGGCCGCCGAAAAGCAGCGGTCCCAGGCGCTTGCGGCCAAGGCCGGCAGCCTGAAAGAGCTGATCGCTTCGCTCGAGGCCGACAAGAGCCGCAAGGCGGCGGATGCCGTCAAGGCAGGCGAGCAGAAAGCGGCCGACAGCGATAAGCCCGACGCCGATAACGCCGATGCAGGCACAACCGCGTCGACGGAGCTGGCGTCGCTGCCCGTGCCGGAAGGCAACCGCCTCACCGCCGCCGCGCCGTTTTCGGCACTTCAGGGGCAAGTCTCGCTGCCGGTCACCGGCAAGATCAAGCTGCGTTTCGGGGCCGATGACGGTAACGGCGCGGTGATGCTTGGCGACATGGTTGCGACACAATCGGGAGCCATCGTCACGGCACCAGCGGACGGAAATGTGCTTTATGCGGGGCCTTTTCGCTCTTATGGTCAACTCTTGATCCTCAATGCGGGAGACGGCTATCATGTCGTCCTGGCGGGGATGAGCAGAATCAGCGTCGCGTCTGGCCAGTCGGTGCTCGCAGGAGAGCCGGTCGGCGCGATGGGAGAGGCCCGGGTGGCAAGCACCTCGGCCTCGAAGAATGGAAATGCCACGCCGGAACTCTATGTCGAGTTCCGCAAGGATGGAAAACCCGTCGATCCGACCCCATGGTGGGCGGACCGCTTCTCTGGAAGGACGTGAAATGATGCGGAAACTGTCGCTTCTTATTGCCGGTGCGCTGATGGGCGCGTCAGCGATGAGCCTGGTCTATGGCGCGCCCGGCTCGACGGCGAACGCTGCAGGCTCCGAGACCTATAAGCAACTGGCGATCTTCGGTGACATCTTCGAGCGCGTGCGGGCGCAGTATGTGACGCCGCCGGACGACAAGTCGCTGGTCGAAAACGCCATCAACGGCATGCTCACCTCGCTCGACCCGCACTCCTCCTACATGAATGCCGAGCAGGCGCAGGACATGCGTGTGCAGACCAAGGGTGAGTTCGGCGGCCTTGGCATCGAGGTCACCATGGAGAACGATCTGGTCAAGGTGATCACGCCGATCGACGACACCCCGGCTGCCAAGGCAGGCGTGCTGGCCGGCGACTATATCGCCAAGATCGACGGCCAAGAGGTTCGCGGCCTGACGCTCAACGATGCGGTCGAAAAGATGCGCGGCCTGGTCAACACGCCGATCAAGCTGACAATCCTGCGCCAGGGCGCCGACAAGCCGATCGAGCTGACGGTGGTGCGCGATATCATCAAGGTCAAGGCGGTCAAGTTCCGGGTCGAGAACGACATCGGCTACATGAAGATCACCTCCTTCACCGAAAAGACCTATGACGACCTCGAGAATGCCATCGACACCATCAAGAAGCAGGTGCCGAACGACAAGCTCAAGGGCTATGTGCTCGATCTGCGCCTCAACCCGGGCGGCCTGCTCGACCAGGCGGTGAGCGTGTCCGACGCCTTCCTCGACCGTGGCGAGATCGTCTCGACCCGCGGCCGCGACCCGAAGGACGTCACACGCTTCGACGCCAAGGCAGGCGACGACATCGGCGCCAAGCCGCTGATCGTGCTCGTCAATGGCGGTTCGGCCAGCGCCTCCGAGATCGTCGCCGGCGCGCTGCAGGACCTGCGCCGCGCCACAGTGGTCGGCACGCAGTCCTTCGGCAAGGGCTCGGTGCAGACCATCATCCCGCTTGGCGAGAACGGCGCGCTGCGCCTGACGACGGCGCTCTATTACACGCCGTCCGGCAAGTCGATCCAGGGCAAGGGCATCACGCCCGACATCAAGGTCGACCAGCCGCTGCCGCCCGAACTGCAGGGCAGGGACCTGACCCGCGGTGAATCTGACCTCAAGGGCCACATCAAGGGCGCCGACGAGAGCGATACCGGTTCGGGCTCGGCTGCCTATGTGCCGCCGGATCCAAAGGACGATCTGCAGCTGATCTATGCCGAACAGCTGCTGCGCGGCCAGAAGACCGACCCGGCATTCCCGCCGAATCCGGAGAAGGCAGTGCTTAACCAATAAAATCGACTGGTAGCTCTGGCTGCCCAATCGAAGCGATGCAATGCTGCCGGGACCGTGAGGTTCCGGCAGTTTGATTCGGGGGCAGCTGGGCGCTGCGCCTCAAAAGGCGCAGGGGACGCGCCGTCAGTTTTGGATCTGCGCATGGCGAAAAGATTTCGCTGATCACGCGCCCGGGGATGCGGCTTGGCTGACGTCGGCAAGGACATCGAACGCCCGCTCGGACAGACCGTCCGACCGCGTGCTGCGTCGCGCGGGATCAGCGCTGGCGCCGTCGCGGCGACGCTGGTCGTGCTGGCCGCGGTCGGCATCTCCGGCGCGATCGCGCTGCGCGAGAAGCCGTTCCGCAAACCGGAAGCAATCGCGGTCTCGACGCCAAAGGTGACGGCGGCGGCCGAGCCCGCGGCCGCAGCACCCACTGCTCAAGCGACGGCGGCAGCGCCGAAGGCGGAAACGCCCAAGGCCAGCGGTCCGCAGATCATCCATGTGCAAACCCAGGAGGGTGACGGCCCGCCCAATGCAGCCATTGTCATCCACGACCCGTCGACGATCGGCCAGAACCTGAAGATCGCGCATATCCCCGACAGGGCGCTGATCGAGGCCAGCGACACCGGCCCGTTGCCGGTTCGCGCCGCTGACGGCCGGCGGCCGTTCGATGTCTATGCGCGGCCGTGGTCGGGTTCGCGCGGCGCTCGCGTGGCAATCGTCATCGGCGGGCTTGCCGTGTCGCAGACCGGCACGCAGGCGGCAATCGCCAAGCTGCCGGCTGAAGTGACTTTGGCCTTTGCGCCGCAAGGCAACAGCATCGGCCGGTGGATGCAGGCGGCACGGCAGAGCGGGCATGAGGTGGTCATGCAGGTGCCGCTCGAACCGTTCGACTATCCCAATGTCAATCCCGGCCGCAACACGCTGACAGTGGCGGCAAGCCAGGACGACAATCTGAAGAATCTGCGCTGGGCGCTGTCGCGGACCACCAACTATACCGGCGTCATGAACTATATGGGGGCGCGCTTTTCGGCCGACGCGACAGCGATGGGGCCGTTCATGGCCGAGCTTGGCAAGCGCGGCCTTGCCTATATCGATGACGGCTCGTCCGCACGGAGCCTGGCGTCCGATCTCGCCTTGAAGGACGGTGTGCCGTTCGTCGCCGGCGATACGGCAATCGACGCCGTGCAGGACCGCGGCGCCATCCTGAAAAAGCTCGACGCGCTGGAAGCGACCGCGCGTGCGAAAGGCTCCGCCGTCGGCATCGGCTCGGCTTTCGACCTCACCGTCGACACCGTGGCGTTCTGGGCGGTCGAAGCGAAAAAGCGCGGCATCGAGATCGTGCCGATCTCGGCGGTGGCCATCGACCCGGAAAAGGGCTGACCGGCGCTTGTGGCGATTTTCAACGATGCCGAGAAAAGAGCTCTCTCTGGGCCTGATTGATTGAACCATCATCCCAGTCGACCTCGCGCTTTGATTGCGGGATGTGTCTCCGCCGATATTCGTTGTTGTAGAACAGGGTGCCGTGGATTCCGAGCACATCGCGTTTCAGGATGGGACGACCCCAAAGCGGCGCCAGCACGCGACCTGCCTCGTCTTCACCAAGCCGCTCAAATAAATCTTCGGCCAGTTCCATGTCTCTTCCATCCGGGAAGATGGCGGCGTACTCCTCCTCTGTTGCCTCGAACACGCTGAAGGTTGCGTTCAAGGCGCCGTCGATGATTTGAATATTTTTCATGGAATTACTCTGCCATTCGACCGCAACGGCGGCAACGGGGCCGGGTGGCAGTGACTGGAACGAACCCACGTTTTCCGCTTCCGGGGCAAGCCTACTTTGAGTACGCTCCGCTCCGGTTCTCGAAATCATTCGCCACTGCCTCGCCGGAGCGAATCTCAGAACGGCTTTAAACTCCGATGGCTAAAAAGATCGACCCCGAGACGCTGCCATACCGCCCCTGTGTCGGGCTGATGATCCTCAATGGCGACGGGCTGGTCTGGGTCGGGCACCGCATCGCCGAGCCGGACAGCGAATTCGCCGGCACCACGCAGCTCTGGCAGATGCCGCAAGGCGGCATCGACGAGGGCGAGGAGCCGCTGCAGGCGGCCGGGCGCGAACTCTATGAAGAGACCGGCATGCGCTCGGTCACGCTGCTGGCCGAGGCGCCGCACTGGATCAATTACGACCTGCCGCCCGATCTGGTCGGCATAGCTCTCAAGGGGCGTTATCGCGGCCAGACGCAGAAATGGTTCGCCTACCGCTTTCACGGCGGGACCAGCGAGATCCAGATCAATCCGCCGCCGGGCGGCCACACCGCCGAATTCGATGAATGGGCATGGCGGCCGATGCAGGACCTGCCCGATCTGATCGTGCCGTTCAAACGCAAGGTCTATGAGGATGTGGTGGCGGCGTTCCGTCATCTTGCCTAGCTGGATGTGACGGTTCGCACGGCACCTGATTCGTGCTTTATTGATCGGGACACCCGCAGCCACGAGACCCATATGAACGACGCCGGGCAATGGCCTCTTAGCGCAGCGTATGGGCTGCCCCTCACCCGCCTGCCGGCTTTCGTCACTCGAAAAGCCAAGCAGTTGGCCTTTCGTCCGCTTTACGCCGACCGCTCCTCAATTCCCCGTATAGGGATAGGGAGAGATATCCGGCAGGACAATGAGGGGCAGCGCCGACTTCAGCGGGTCTGCGATGCATAAAGCCAAAGATACGATCAGCGAAGCGGCGGCCGGCGCCATTCTCACCATCGATCTCGGCGCTATCCGAGAGAATTACCGGCGGCTCAAGGCAAAGCTCGGCGGCGTACGCTGCGCCGGCGTCGTCAAGGCCGACGGCTACGGGCTTGGCGCGCGGCAAGTGGCGGCGGCACTGGTTGCCGAAGGCTGCGACAGCTTCTTTGTCGCGCATCTCACCGAGGGTGTAGCGCTGCGCGACGCACTCGGACCGAAGCTGGAAATCCATGTGCTGAACGGCCTGCCGCCGGGCTCGGAACCCGAAGCGGTGGCCGCCGACCTTGTTCCCGTCATCAACAGCACCGGGCAACTGAAGGCGTGGAGCGAGGCAGGCCAAAAGGCCGGCCGCAAGCTCAAGGCCGCCATCCAGGTCGACAGCGGTATGTCGCGGCTGGGCATGGGCCTGGCAGAGGTCGAGGCGCTTACGGCCGATGCTTTCGCCGGCGTCGATGTCGTCCTCGTCATGAGCCATCTGGCCCGTGCGGACGAACCGACCAATGCGGCCAATGACGCGCAACTCAGGGAGTTCGAACGGCTGCGCAAAATGCTGCCCAAGGCGCCGGCGTCGCTCGACAATTCCTCCGGCATCTTTCTTGGGCCGCGCTATCAGTACGACCTCGCGCGTCCGGGCGCTGCGCTCTACGGCATCAATCCGACGCCTGATGAGGCGAACCCGATGCTGCCGGTGGTGCGGCTCGAGGCAAAGATCATCCAGACACGCGGCATCGATAAGGGGGCGGGCGTCGGCTACGGACATGCGTTTCTGGCCAGCGGTCCCTTGCGCGCGGCCACGATCTCGCTCGGCTATGCCGATGGCTGGCACCGGCGCGCGGCTTCGGCTGCCTGGCTCGACGGCGTGCGACTGCCCTTTGTCGGGCGGGTGTCGATGGATTCGATCATACTCGACATCTCGGCCCTGCCGGCCGGCCGGCTGCGCGAGGGCGACCTTGTCGAACTCCTAAGCCCCTCGCAGAGCGTCGATGACGCCGCCGGTCATGCCGGCACGATCGGTTATGAAATCCTGACCAGTCTCGGCCCCCGCTTCCACCGCCGCTATATCAACGAATAGAGCCGCGACACGCCGCCCCTTGGCGGACGCCGCAGAATCCGGCAGACAGGAGGCGGCGGCCCTCTGACGGAAGTCGTCGTGGAGAGTGATGCGATGAAGATCTTCGTGTTGGGCGGCGGCGTTATCGGGGTCACCACTGCCTATTATCTCGCTGAGGCCGGCCACGAGGTGACGGTGTTCGACCGCCAGAAAGGGCCGGCGCTGGAAACCAGCTTCGCCAATGCCGGCGAGATCTCGCCGGGCTATGCTTCGCCCTGGGCCGGCCCCGGCATTCCGCTGAAGGCAATCAAGTGGCTGTTGATGAAGCACGGCCCGCTGGTGGTGCGGCCGGCCTTCGATCCGTATATGTGGACATGGCTCATCAAGATGCTGCGCAATTGCACCGCGGATCGCTATGCCATCAACAAGGCGCGCATGGTGCCGCTCGCCGAATACAGCCGCGACACGCTGAAGGCGCTGCGCGAGGCGACCGGCATCGCTTATGATGAGCGGACCAAGGGCACGCTGCAGCTGTTTCGCACGCAAAAGCAGCTCGACGGCACCGGCGGCGATGTAGAGGTGCTGAAGAAATATGGCGTTCCCTACGAGTTGCTCGATCCCGAAGGCTGCATTGGCGCCGAACCTGCGCTGGCCGGCGTGCGGGAAAAGTTTGTCGGCGGGCTGAGATTGCCCGGCGACGAAACTGGCGACTGCAAGATGTTCACCGATCGGCTGGCCGAGCTCTGCGTGGCGCGCGGCGTCACGTTCGAGTACGGTACGCAGATCCGGCGCTTCTCCAAGAACCGCAATCGCATCGTCAGCGTCGGCACCGACCAGCGCTCGCGCGCGGCCGACGCTTATGTGCTGGCGCTGGGCAGCTATTCGGCGCGCTTCATGCGCCTGCTCAGGCGCCCGATCCCGGTCTATCCGGTCAAGGGCTATTCGATCACCGTTCCGATCAAGGACGCGGTCGCCGCCCCGGTGTCGACGGTAATGGACGAAACCTACAAGGTGGCGATCACCAGGCTCGGCGACCGCATCCGCGTCGGCGGCACGGCGGAGATTTCCGGCTTCGATCTCAGGCTGCATGAATCGCGCCGGCGCACCCTCGAACATTCGGTCGGCGATCTGTTCCCGGATGGCGGCGACCTCAAGGCGGCGTCCTTCTGGTGCGGGCTGCGGCCGATGACGCCGGACGGGCCGCCGCTGGTCGGCCGCACCGAGTTCTCCAACCTCTATCTCAACACCGGGCACGGCACGCTTGGCTGGACCATGGCCTGCGGCTCGGCCAAGGTGCTGTCCGACATCATCTCCAGCAAGGTGCCTGATATCGATGTGCGGGAGCTGGGGCCGGAGCGGTATTTGAGGTAGGGGTGCTTTTTAAAGCTGGCGGGCCAGCACCCCCTCTGTCCTACCGGACAGAGGGGTGTAAAGGATCGCTACAGAACGGCATTCCTTCAGCGTCGCCAGCCCCTCAAAACGCCTCCTTCACCCAACCCTTCGAGAACAGCCATCGGTAGGCCCACGGTATCGTCACCTTGGTCGATACCGGGTTCGAATGGGCGACATAGTCGTCATAGACCGGCTGCATCCTGGCGTAGAAGGCAGGGTCGAGCACCGTCATGCCGTTCTCCAGATCGTGGAAGAAACTGCGGTTGTTGAGATTGACCGACGAGATCGTCACCAGCCTTTCGTCGATCATCATGATCTTGGAGTGCAGCACGACATCGGGCGCCTTGAATTCGCGGATGTTGATGCGGTCGCCATATTTCTCGACGAACAGCTTGTTGAGCGCGGTCAGCAGCTTGCCGCCAATATCGCCCTTGAGGTCGATGCGGCCGACAATGTCGATCCTGACGCCGCGCGCCAGCGCCCGCTCGATGGCCAGGCTGAGCTTCGGCGTCAGATTAAGGTAGGGATTGACGATCTCGATATGGTGCCGGGCAGTGTCGATCAGCTCGACGAAATAGGTCTCGAGCGCATGGTTGTCCTCGTAGGGCACGGAAATGAAATGGCGCACCGTGCCCGGCAGGCGCCGGCTGTCGGAGCGCACCGGAATGGAGAAGGGTCTTGCGATGTTGGTGTCGGCGTCGCGCAGCCACAATGTCGAGAGATGCGCGGCCAGCGTCTCGACCGTGGCCGGGTCGGCAAACTCGATGTCGAAATCGCTCCAGTTCGAATAGTAGTTGAGCGAGAGGCCGTCGGTCTTGCCGTATTGCTCGAGGTTCGGATAGCGCGACAGGTCGATCGGCTTGTGGAACAGGAAGCCGTCATGAATGTTGCGGCCGCCGATGATGACGCGCGAGCGGGCTGGATCCTCGGCAAGTGTCGCCAGCATCTTGACGTGATGGGTCTTGTGCAGCTGTGACAGTTGCTCGTCGACCGGCGCGCCGTGGTCGGCCCGCCAACGATATTCCTGCAACTCGACATTGGGATAATCGGCCGCCAGCCGGTGCAGCAGGGCATCGTCCTTGTCGCGCTCCAGCACGTCTGTGACCATGATGCGCACTTTGGTGCCGAGGGCTGCGTGATGGCGGATCAGCCGCTCGATGACGCGGCCGGAAAAATCGGCCTTGAACTCCAGCGACGACAGATAGACCAGCTTGAGTTTCGGCGCGCGCGAGAAATCGAGCGGCAGTTCGGGGTCGGCCTTGTCGAAGGCGCTGTCGGGTAAAAGCGCGCCGAGCAGCGCTTCGACCTTGGCATTGAAGCCGTCGCGCGACTTGCGTAACAGGCGCGGTGACCCGAGCGGCAGCGAACAAGTCTGCGACAGCCAGCGGCCGGCATAGAAGACGCGGGCGAGTTCATCCAGGCCGGATGGATCGGGCACTGGACAACGCTCGTAGCGGCTGTCGAGCGCGGCTATCGCCGGATAGGCAACCTCTTCGCGCAGGATGGTGAGCGGGGCGCCTGCCGGCGCCAGGCTGGAGCTGAGCTTGAGGCTGCAGCGGTTCAAACCATCGCTGGGGAACAGGCTGGCGGTTTGCCCGGCCGACAGGCGGAGCCGGAAGGCGGCGCCGCTCGCCACGCTGCGCGAGCCACCGCCAGCGCGAATCGCCAGCGCGCCGTCGCAGGCGCCTGATATGTCGACTGGCTGCTGGCCCGACTGGTGCAGCACGACCTCGACCGAGCGCGCCTGCAGGCCGGAAAAGCTGAACGTCTTTGGCGCGGAGGGCCGCGCGGCGGCGTCGACATAGAGCGTCTGCCGCGACACGCGCCAACGACCGTCGAAATGGCCTTCGCCGGGCTTGCCCTCTGCCGGCATCTGTTCGGCGGTGACCGGTTTCGCCAGCCGTTCCAGCGTCCGGTAGGTGGCCTGGAAATCGCGGTTGGCGATGGCGTGGCGGTCATGGCCGAACGGACCGGTGCCGTTCGCCCTGTCGATGGCGCCGATCTGGTTGTGGGCGAGCAGCGCCAGAAACTGCCTTTCATAGTCGCGGGCGCCGGCATCGCCGAAAAACGCTGCTGCTGCAGTCTGCGGTCCCGGCGTGTCGGCCGATAGCGACGGCCGGCCGCAATCCTTCGCATCGGGAAAGAAATCGCAGCTGTGCCGGATCGGGGCGGCGCAACCGGCAAGGGCCGCCAGCCCCAGCCCGGCCAAGGCCAGGCAGATGGCGCGGTTCATCCGGTCGCACCGTTCATCGTCTTCAGTTCAGCCGGATCGCGCGGCGGCAGGAAGCCTTGCGGAAACACCTTGCAGACGGGAAGCGCGAAAGTGGCGATCAAAAGCTCGGCCTCGCCGCGCATCTTTTTCGGCGCTGTCTTGTCATGACGGATCGCCTTTGCCGAGGCGACGAGCGCGCCGTCGCAGTCGCAATGATTATGGCGCGCGATGTAGCAGGCGTCATGGATTTGGCAGGCGCTGTCGAGGCGATTGACAGGGCGAGCCGAGAGGTCGCCGGTGCGGGTGCCGGGACCGCAATAATTGCCGAAGACGAAAGGCGACGGGCGGGCCATTGCGATGCGGACCGGCTTGGGCAGTTCGGCTTCCGGAACTTCGGTCCATGGATTGGCGCAGGCGGAAAGCGCGACAAGCGGCAAGATGGCGAGCACCGCTCGCATTTTGATCCGCACCAGCTTTGCAAAAAAGTGTCCCACCCGGCGCAGCCAATCCTTAATAATAGGCGACATCGCGCTTGTTGCCACACTGGCCGATTTTGTGGCGAGGGCAAGGCGGCGCGGCCATCAGACAAACAGCCCGCGCTCTCTCTCGACTGCCTTGGTGATGAAGTTGGCGACGATCTGCACGCGGCGCAGTGGCCGGACCGATTCATGATAGACCAGCCAGTAGGCGCGGCGGATCGGCGTCACGATGTTAACGGGGATCAGCTCCGGCATCGAGCGGGCGACAAAGGTGTGCAAGATGCCGATGCCGGCGCCCGACCGCACCGCTTCGGCCTGGCCCAGCGCTGAGGAGATGGCGAAGCTGGTGCGCCAGTCCGGGCTGAACTCCGCCGCATAGTCGAGCGACGGGCTGACGATCAGGTCTGGGACATAGCCGATCAGCGTATGCTGGCCGAGTTCGGCAGCGGTCTCGGGTAAGCCGTGCGCCTGCGCATAGTCCCGCGAGGCAAACAGGCCGAGGGTGTAGTCGACCAGCTTTCCCGCCACCAGCCTGCCTTCGCTCGGCCGCTCGACGGTGATGGCGATGTCGGCCTCGCGCCGCGACAGCGAGAAGGAACGCGGCACCGGCACCAGCTGGATGGTGAGTTCGCGGTGCAGCGCGGTCAGCGCGCCAAGACGCGTGGCGAGGAATGCAACGCCAAACCCGTCGGGCGCGCCGATGCGCACCGTGCCTGAGATATCGTCGCCTTCGCCCGACACGGCGGAGCGCGCGGCGATCATGTCGGCTTCCATGCGCTCGGCAATGTCGAGAAAGCGCTGGCCGGCCGGCGTCAGCTCGCTGCCGGTGGTAAGCCGGCGAAACAGTTTTGTCCGTAACGCATCCTCAAGCGCTGCGATGCGGCGCGAGACGGTGGCGTGATTGAGTTCCAGCCGCTTGGCGGCGCCAAGGATCTGCCCGGCGCGGGCCACGGCGAGGAAGATGCGGACGTCATCCCAGTTCATTGGGGTGGTCCGGGCTAGCGGCGAACGCGGCGTTCCCGCCCACCCCCCTCTGGCCTGCCGGCCATCTCCCCCGCAAGGAGGGAGATTGGCAGCTCCGCCACCTGCGTCTCTTTTGGTGCGTTGAAGATTTGCGAAGGCGGCAGCCACATCTGATCTCCCCCCTTGCGGGGGAGATGTCCGGCAGGACAGAGGGGGGTGTGACGGAGCGCAACCTTCGGGCCTTTCAGCAATCTGTAATTTGCGGCAATTAATGCACACTCGTCCTTCGTTGTCTATTTACCGCACAACGGTTGCGTTTCCCCTCGCGTTGCCTTCGCGCGTGCAAAGGCGTTGAATGCTTCATCACAAACTCAGGGAGAGAAACCATGGTCGAATACGGTCATTTCATTGGCGGCAAGCATGTCGCCGGGACCAGCGGGCGCAAGCAGGACGTCATGCAGCCGATGGACGGCTCGGTGCGCGGCACGGTGGCGCTGGCGTCGCCGGCGGAACTGCGTGCGGCTGTCCTGAACGCCAAGGAAGCACAGATCAAATGGGCTGCGACCAACCCGCAGCGGCGTGTGCGCGTGCTGATGAAGTTTCTTGAACTGGTTGCCCGCGACTATGACGAACTGGCCGATCTCCTGGCGCGCGAGCACGGCAAGACCATCGCCGACGCCAAGGGCGACATCCAGCGCGGTCTCGAAGTGGTCGAAGTCTGCATCGGTGCGCCGCACATGATGAAGGGCGAGTTCACCGACGGCGCCGGCCCCGGCATCGATGTCTATTCGATGCGCCAGCCCCTCGGCGTCGTCGCCGGCATCACCCCGTTCAATTTCCCGGCGATGATTCCGTTGTGGAAGATTGCCCCGGCGCTGGCCTGCGGCAATGCCTTTATCCTGAAGCCTTCCGAGCGTGACCCTGGAGTGCCGATGCGCATCGCCGAACTGTTCCTCGAGGCTGGCCTGCCGGCTGGCGTCCTCAACGTCGTCAATGGCGACAAGGACGTCGTCGACGCCATCCTCGACGATCCTGACATCAAGGCCATCGGCTTTGTCGGCTCGACGCCGATCGCGCATTACATCTATTCGCGCGGCACGGCCGCGGGAAAACGCGTGCAGTGCTTCGGCGGCGCCAAGAACCACATGGTCATCATGCCCGATGCCGACATGGACCAGACGGTCGATGCGCTGATCGGCGCCGGCTACGGCTCGGCCGGCGAGCGCTGCATGGCGATCTCGGTTGCCGTTCCCGTCGGCAACGACACCGCCAACCGGCTGATGGAAAAGCTGATCCCGCGTGTCGAAAGCCTCAAGGTCGGCCCGTCGACGGATTCGTCCGCCGATTTCGGCCCGCTGGTGACGGCGCAGGCATTGGAACGCGTCAAGGGTTATGTCGACACCGGCGTCAAGGAAGGCGCCAAGCTGGTCGTCGATGGCCGCGGCTTCTCCATGCAGGGCTACGAGGATGGCTACTATATGGGCGGCTGCCTGTTCGACAATGTGACCGCTGACATGCGCATCTACAAGGAAGAGATCTTTGGTCCGGTGCTGTCGGTGGTGCGTGCGCCGACCTATGAGAGCGCCATCAAGCTCGCCAACGATCATGAGATGGGCAATGGCGTGGCCATCTTCACCCGTGACGGGGATGCTGCTCGTGATTTTGCTTCGCGCGTCCAGGTCGGCATGGTCGGCATCAACGTGCCGATCCCAGTTCCGATCGCTTACTACACGTTCGGCGGCTGGAAGGCGTCGTCCTTCGGCGACCTCAACCAGCATGGTCCGGACGCGTTCCGCTTCTACACCAAGACCAAGACGGTGACCTCGCGCTGGCCCTCCGGCGTCAAGGACGGTGCCGAGTTCGTCATCCCGACGATGAACTGACCGGACGATTTCGAAGATCGGCAAGAAGGCCCGGGTTCAACGTCCCGGGCCTTTCTTTGTACGAAACCGACATTGGCGATCACGTTCAAGCGATGGAACCAAGAGCCTGTCATCTGCCTTAAATTGCATTCCTGCCGTGTGCAGGCCATCAAAATAGCGCCGGTTGCAGCCGGGGTTCTCGTCTGGCGCAAGGAGGTGTCAGATGACACGACGTCTTGTGGCGGCGATATTCTTTGCGGTGTTCGCGATGTCCGGCATCGCCGAGGCCAAAGCCGATCAATGCGCGGCGCGGACCGACTTGGTCAAGGCGCTCGGCGAGAAGTTCCACGAAAACCAAGCCGCTCGTGGCCTGGTGAACCCGAATGTGGTGCTTGAGATATTCGTCTCCGACCAGGGCACCTGGACCATCCTGGCCACCGACACACACGGCCAAAGCTGCATCATCACGGCTGGCGAAGGCTGGGACGGGGCGACCATGGCCGCAGTCTTGCCGGGCACCTGATAAAGACCGGTCGGAAGTCTGGAGCAGAGACGGAGTTCAGCGTGTGGCGGCCACTTCGGCATGGCCGCGCAGCAGTGCCATAAGGCGTTTGGCGTCCTTGGCGGCAGCCTCTTCGTCACCAGCCAGGATCGAGCGGATTAGCGCGACGTGGTGCTCAGCCGATTCGGCCAGTCCTGTGTCGGCCCTGTAGCGGAACCAGAAGCGGCGGCTGTGGGTCTGCAGGGGCGCGGCCAGACGGGCCGCAAACGGGTTGTCGGCGGCCATCGCCAAGGCCTCGTCGAGCGCCTTGTCGGCCTGGATGAAGGCCAGCACATTGCCCGAGATGACGGCCTTCTGCATGGCAAGGGCTGCCTCATGAAACAGGTCGGCGGCCTCACGGGTGACGAAGCGGGCGGCCGAGCGCGCCAGCACCACCTCGACGCCGCGCCTGGCATCCAGCACGCGCAGCCAGTCGCCGGGATGAAGCGGGGCAATGGCGATGCCGGCGCGTGGCCTGACATCCAGCAGTCCTTCCCAGGCGAGGCGCTGGATCGCTTCGCGCACCGGCGTGCGTCCTAGCGCCAGCTTCTCGATGAGGGCGCCTTCGGTGACAAAGCTCGCCGGCGCCAGTTCCAACGTCACGATCATATGCTCGAGTACATGGTAGGCCTTGGCGGCGGCCGGCTCGGGGTATGCTGTCTCACTGGATATCAAAGGTGGGCTCCTGATATATCTACATATATCATAACGAATTCCGCGTTGACAGCCGGTTTTCAAATAGATATACGGCTGATATATCAGATGGAGAGACGATCATGTGGACCGGAGTTTTCCCCGCCGTCACGACCAAGTTTACTGATGGCGACCGCCTCGATCATGCCGAGATGGAGCGCTGCTTTGCTTTGCAGATGGAGGCAGGCTGCGACGGTATCATCGTCTGCGGTTCGCTCGGCGAAGGGCCGATGCTGTCGCATGACGAGAAGATCGAGGTGCTGAAGACTGCCCAGAAAGTTGCAGGCAACAAGCCGGTGCTGCTGACGGTCAACGAGGCGGGCACCCGCGAGGCGGCGAGCATCGCAAAGCGCGCGAGCCGGGAAGGCGCCAACGGGCTGATGGTGGTACCGAGCCCGATCTATCACACCAACCCGGAAGAGACGGTCGCCGCCTTGCGCGCCGTCGCTCAGGCCGGCGACCTGCCGGTGATGATCTACTCCAACCGCCTCGCCTACCGCGTCGACGTCACCGTCGACCAGATGGAGGAACTGGCCGCCGACAAGCGCTTCGTCGCCATCAAGGAGTCCTCCGACGACATCCGCCGCTCGACAGAGATCATCAACCGCTTCGGCGACCGCTACGATTTGTTCACCGGCGTCGACAATCTCGCCTTCGAGGCGCTGTCGGTGGGCGCCATCGGCTGGGTGGCGGGTCTGGTCGTCGCCTTCCCGCGCGAGACCGTCGCCATCTACCAGCTGATGAAGCAGGGCCGCCGCGAGGAGGCGCTTTCGATCTACCGCTGGTTCCGGCCGCTGCTCGATCTCGATGTCTCGACCTATCTGGTCCAAAACATCAAGCTTGCCGAAGTGCTCGCGATCGACACAAATGACCGCGTGCGCATGCCGCGCCAGCCGCTGTCGGGCGAGCGCCGCAAAGCGGTCGAGAAGATCGTCAAGGACGCGCTGGCGGTACGGCCGAAGCTGCCGCAGTTCTGAAGGCTTTCTTCTCCCCGTGCACGTGCACGGGGAGAAGATGGCGGCAGCCAGATGAGGGGCAGCGCCGACGTGCAAGGAAATTCCAGGGACACAGAGGAGGGCCGCCGCCCCTCATCCGCCCTTCGGGCCCCGCAGCCCTTCGCTGGCGCTCCGGGCGTTCGTCGTTCGGAAAGCCAAGCAGTCGGCTTTTCCACCGCTTCGCGGACCACTCCTCACCCCCGTGAACGGGGAGAAGGGGTAGATATCGCCATTGTCGGTGGCGGCATTGTCGGCATCTGCGCGGCGGCCATGCTGGCCGAGGCCGGGCGCAGCGTCACGGTCTTCGACCGCACCGGCATCTGCGAGGAGACGAGCTCCGGCAATGCCGCCGCCTTCGCCTTCTCCGACGTGCTGCCGCTGGCGCACAAGGGCATGATGCGGCACTTGCCGAAATGGCTTGCCGATCCGCTCGGGCCACTCAGCATCCCGCCGGCCTACTTGCCGAAGCTGTTGCCTTGGCTGTTGCGCTTCTGGCGCGCTGGCGCACCAGAAAAATATGAGGCGAGCCTTGCTGCTCAGGCAGGCATGATGAAGCTCGCCGAGGCTGAATGGATGGGCCTGCTCGACCGTTCCGGCACGCGGCTGGTGCTGCGCGAGGACGGCTCGCTGGAGCTTTATGAAAGCGAGGCCGAATTTCAGGCCGGGCTGCCGGGCTGGGCGGCGCGCGAGCGCTTCGGCATCGGCTTTCGCCATGTCGAAGGCGACGAACTGGCGCGGCTGCAGCCGGGACTGTCGCCGCGCTTCATCAAGGGCACCTTCGTGCCGGGCTGGAAGACCGTCGCCGATCCGAAACTGCTCGGCAAGGGGGTGTGGGCCTATGCCGAAAGGCTGGGCGCGCGTTTCGAAAAGGCGCGCATAGAGCGCGTCGCCGCCAATCCTGATGGCGCGACGCTGACGCTGACGGACGGCACGACCAGGCAGGCAAGACATCTTGTCGTGGCCGCCGGGGCATGGTCGCATCTGCTGACGAAGGCGCTTGGCGACACCATCCCGCTCGAAACCGAGCGCGGCTACAACACGACACTGCCGAAGACCGCTTTCGACGTGCAGCGGATGCTGATCTTTTCCGGCCATGGCTTCGTCATCACGCCACTCGAGACGGGCTTGCGCGTCGGCGGCGCCGTCGAGTTGGGCGGTCTCGACCGGCCGCCGAATTTTGCGCGTTCGAAGGCCATGCTGGAAAAAGCCAGACAATTCCTTCCGGGGCTGGACGCGTCAGGTGGCCGCGAGTGGATGGGGTGTCGCCCGTCGCTGCCGGATTCGTTGCCCGTCATCGGCACGGCGCGCACCGCGTCCAACGTCGTCTACGCCTTTGGCCATGGCCATCTCGGCCTGACCCAGGCGGCGGCCAGCGGCCGCTTGATCCGCGATCTTGTTCTCGGGCAAACTTCGCCGATCGATCTTGCTCCCTTCAGCCCGCAACGGTTTTGAGTTCGAGGAAATCATGGCCAAAAAATCCTTCTTTTGCATCGACGGCCATACCTGCGGTAATCCGGTGCGGCTGGTCGCCGGCGGCGGCCCTTTGCTTCAGGGGCCGACGATGATGGAGCGGCGGGCGCATTTCCTGGCGGAGTATGACTGGATCCGCACCGGGCTGATGTTCGAGCCGCGCGGCCACGATGTCATGTCGGGCTCGATCCTCTATCCGCCGACGCGCGAGGATTGCGACATAGCCATCCTGTTCATCGAGACGTCGGGCTGCCTGCCGATGTGCGGCCACGGCACGATCGGCACGGTGACGATGGCCATCGAACATGGGCTGATCAAGCCGAAGACACCCGGCGTGCTCCGGCTCGACACACCGGCCGGGCTGGTTATCGCCGAATACAAACAAGTCGGCGACTATGTCGAGGAGGTGCGCATCACGAATGTGCCGTCCTTCCTTTATGCCGAGGGACTGACGGTCGACTGCCCGCAGCTTGGCGAGATCACTGTCGATGTCGCCTATGGCGGCAATTTCTACGCAATCGTCGAGCCGCAGGCGAATTTTCGCGACATGGCTGATTATTCCGCCAGCGATTTCATCGCCTGGAGCCCCGTGGTGCGGCAGCGGCTCAACGAGAAGTACTCGTTCGTGCATCCGGAAAACCCCGGCATCAACCGGCTGTCCCACATGCTGTGGACGGGCGAGCCGACAATGGCGGGCGCGGATGCGCGCAACGCGGTCTTCTATGGCGACAAGGCGATCGACCGCTCACCTTGCGGCACCGGCACCTCGGCGCGCATGGCGCAGCTCCATGCCAAGGGCAAGCTCAAGGCCGGCGACAGTTTTGTCCACGAATCGATCATCGGCTCGCTGTTCAAGGGCAAGGTCGAGAGGGACGTCACTGTTGCCGGCAAGCCGGCCATCATTCCTTCGATAGGCGGCTGGGCCCGGATGACCGGCCTGAACACCATCTTCATCGACGACCGCGATCCGTTCGCGCACGGTTTTGTGGTTAAGTGATGCGGTAGGCTGCCGATCATCCACCGAGACCAGGACTTGGACCCAGAGCGGGACCTCTTGGCAAACCAGTCAGCGAAAGGTTAGCGCGTTGGGCGAGGCATCCACCGCCATAAGTCGGGAAGTAACCCATGTTGCAGCTGGTCAGTACGGAATGTGGCTAAAAAACGAAACCCGCCAACAATGCAAGGATTCGTCTCATCACCGAATTTTGACCGGGATTTCTTCGAAATGAGGTCGCTGGCCCGGCTGAATCGTCAAAGACATTGCGTTATGCCAATGATAGGGTCCGCGATAGTCCAGCGGTCGGGAGCAAAAAAACGGGCAATCGGAAGGCGTGCCGGCAAAACACGCTCGACGTTTGAAAAATCACGTTGCAATCCGGGCTCGAAACTTTACGACTAGGGGAAATACGAAAAGGAATGCGTCTGCATGGGCGACATTCCAGGGGAGCCATGTACACATGCAGTACTTTGTCCAGCAGCTTATCAATGGGCTGACGCTGGGATCGATCTATGGGCTGATCGCAATCGGCTACACGATGGTCTACGGCATCATCGGCATGATCAACTTCGCCCACGGCGACATTTTCATGGTCGGGGCATTCGCCGCCCTCGTTGTCTTCCTCATCCTCGGCTCCTTGTTCTATTCGGTCCCGGTCGTCCTGGCGCTGCTGATCATGATGATCGTGGCGATGCTGCTCACCAGCCTCTACAACTGGACGATCGAGAAGGTGGCCTACCGGCCGCTGCGCGGTTCGTTCCGGCTGGCGCCGCTGATCACCGCCATCGGCATGTCGATCGCGCTGTCGAACTTCATCCAGGTGACGCAAGGCCCGCGCAACAAGCCGATCCCGCCGATGGTCAGCCAAGTCTACAACATCAACGGCATCAGCGTGTCGCTGAAGCAGATCATCATCGTCGTCGTCACCGCCCTGCTGCTGGCGCTGTTCTGGTACCTGGTCAACAGGACTTCCCTCGGCCGGGCGCAAAGGGCGTGCGAGCAGGACCGCAAGATGGCGGCGCTGCTCGGCGTCGATGTCGACCGTACGATCTCGATCACCTTCATCATGGGTGCAGCGCTTGCGGCCGTCGCGGGCACGTTGTTCCTGATGTATTACGGCGTCATCGCCTTTTCCGACGGCTTTGTGCCGGGGGTCAAGGCCTTCACCGCGGCCGTTCTCGGCGGCATCGGGTCTCTGCCGGGCGCGGTGCTTGGCGGGCTTTTGATCGGCTTCATCGAGAGCATGTGGTCGGCGTATTTCTCGATCGACTACAAGGACGTCGCGGCGTTCTCGATCCTGGCGATCGTGCTGATCTTCCTGCCTTCCGGCATTTTGGGCCGGCCAGAAGTCGAAAAGGTCTGAGACAATGGCGGTTTCCGTATCCTCGGAGCGCGACACCGTCGCGTCCCCCGTGCAGCGTGCATTGCGCGAAGCGTTCTATGCCGGCGCCATCTCGCTGGGGTTGTTCATTCTCTTCATCGGCCTGAAGACCGACCAGAACATCAGCAACCAGCTGATCCTGGTGCAGCGCTGGTTGCTGCTCATCACCGTGGTCGTGCTGACCATGCTTGGCCGCTTCTTCTACATTGCCTATGGCCAGCCGTTCATGGCCAATCAGAAGATCACCAATGTCGCCACCGGCCTGTTGCCGGCGAGCGTCGCGTCGCGCTTCTTCCTGCTTCCGGCCTTCATCGTCGCCGTCGTGTTGGCGGTTGTCCTGGTTGCGTTCGGCAGCGCCCTGCCGGCGTTGGTCGGACCCGATCTGGCCGGCTACCTTCAGTTCCTGCGCGCATTGGCCGTCATTTACGCGCTCGCTTGCGTGATCTTCTATTTCCGCTCCTTCATCCACGCCAATTTCACCAAGCTCGGGATTGCGGCGCTGGTGCTATACCCGATCCTCGTCGTCGTTGTGCTGTCGATCTACGCGTGGTCGATAACCGGCGGCCTGCAGGGCTCGTTGAAGTGGGTCGACAATTTCGGCATCCAGATCCTGATCTATGTGATGCTAGCCTGGGGGCTGAACATCGTCGTCGGCCTCGCCGGCCTGCTCGATCTCGGCTACGTCGCCTTTTACGCGGTCGGCGCCTATGCCTATGCGTTGCTCGGTTCGCAATACGGCCTGTCGTTCTGGATCCTGCTGCCCGCCGCCGGCGCCATGGCCGCCTTCTGGGGCGTTATGCTCGGCTTTCCGGTGCTCAGGCTTCGTGGCGATTACCTGGCGATCGTGACGCTGGCCTTCGGCGAGATCATCCGCCTGGTGCTGATCAACTGGCGTGAAGTCACCAACGGCTCGGCCGGCATCTCCGGCATCCCGAAGGTCACCTTCTTCGGCCTGATGACGTTTAATTCGACCGACCCGAACTATATCGGCAAGGTGCTGCACATCGCCCAGTCAAGCGCCTACTACAAGATCTTCCTCTACTATCTCATTCTCGGGCTGGCGCTGCTGACCGCCTTCGTCACCATCAGGCTCAGGCGCATGCCTGTCGGCCGCGCCTGGGAGGCGCTGCGCGAGGACGAGATTGCCTGCCGCTCGCTTGGCATCAACACCACCACCACCAAGCTCACCGCCTTTGCCACCGGCGCCATGTTCGGCGGTTTTGCCGGCGCCTTCTTCGCCGCACGGCAAGGCTTCGTCAGCCCTGAATCCTTCGTCTTCCTGGAATCGGCGATCATCCTGGCCATCGTGGTGCTCGGCGGCATGGGCTCGCTGGTCGGCATCGCGGTCGCCGCGCTGGTGATGATCGGCGGCACCGAGGCACTGCGCGAACTCGATTTCCTGAAAAGTGTCTTCGGAAAAGATTTCACGCCGGAGCTTTACCGCATGCTTTTGTTCGGCATGGCGATGGTCATCGTCATGCTGTGGAAGCCGCGCGGCTTTGTCGGCAGCCGTGAACCGACGGCCTTCCTCAGTGAACGAAAAGCGGTCTCCTCCTCCTTCACCAAGGAAGGGCACGGCTGATGAGCGCGACCTCCATTCAGAAGACCAATCCGGGTATGAAAGACGCCATCCTCCAGGTCGAGCATCTTTCGATGAAGTTCGGCGGCCTGATCGCCATCGGCGATCTGTCGTTCCAGGCCAAGCGCGGCGAGATCACCGCTCTGATCGGACCCAATGGCGCCGGCAAGACCACCGTCTTCAATTGCATCACCGGCTTCTACAAGCCGTCGGAAGGCATGATTACGCTCAACCGGGCCGACGGCTCGAGCTTCCTGCTCGAACGGCTGCCCAATCATGAGATCCCGGCGCGCGCCAAGGTGGCGCGCACCTTCCAGAACATCCGCCTGTTCTCGGGCATGACGCTGCTGGAGAATCTGCTGGTTGCCCAGCACAACAAGCTGATGAAGGCATCCGGCTATACGATCCTGGGCCTGTTCGGGATCGGCGGCTACCGCAGAGCCTCGGCTGAATCGGTGGAGCTTGCCAAGCACTGGCTGGAGAAGGCCGATCTTGTCGATCGCGCCGACGATCCGGCCGGCGACTTGCCCTATGGCGCGCAGCGGCGCCTCGAGATTGCGCGCGCCATGTGCACAGGGCCCGAACTTCTGTGCCTCGACGAGCCTGCGGCCGGTCTCAATCCGAAGGAGTCGGCTGCGCTGAATTCGCTGCTGATGGACATCAAGAGCAGTACCTCGATCCTGCTGATCGAACATGACATGTCGGTGGTCATGCAGATTTCCGACCATGTCGTGGTGCTTGAATATGGCCGCAAGATTTCCGACGGCAGCCCGCAATCGGTGCGTACCGACCCGCGCGTCATCGCCGCCTATCTCGGCGTCGACGACGAGGAGGTCGAGACGGTGCTGACCGAGGTCGGCGATGAAGACGTCATCGAGCAGCTGGACATCGGGCCGGATTCGGCTCACGGACCAGGCACATCGTCTTCCTATCTCGCCGGCCCGGTAAGCGACACGATCGGCCACAGCCAGGGCGAGCGGGTCACAGTGTCGAAGGGAGCTTCAAAGGCCACCCAATACGATACAAGAGCCAACTCCGCGCCAAGAGCACCGTCCGAGCGTCTAACGGCCAAGTCCAAGCCGGCGGCCACCAAATCCCCGACAGGCAAGCCGCGCGGAGGGCGTAAGTGATGGCCGAGACAACGCTGCTCGACATCAAGGGCGTCGAGACCTACTACGGCAACATCAAGGCGCTGAACGGCGTCGATGTCCACGTCAACCAGGGCGAGATCGTCGCGCTGATCGGTGCGAACGGTGCCGGCAAGTCGACGCTGATGATGACCATCTTCGGTGCGCCGCGCGCTCGTGCCGGCTCAATCACTTTCGCCGGCACCGACATCACCCAGATGCCGACGCACGAGATCGCCCGCATGCGCATTGCGCAGTCGCCGGAAGGCAGGCGCATTTTCCCGCGCATGACGGTGATGGAAAACCTGCAGATGGGCGCCGGTCTCGACAATCTCAAGCACTATGACGAAGATGCCGAGAAGGTGTTCGCGCTGTTCCCGCGCCTCAAGGAGCGCATTGCCCAGCGCGGCGGCACGCTGTCGGGCGGCGAGCAGCAGATGCTGTCGATCGGACGTGCGCTGATGGCGCGGCCGAAGCTGCTGTTGCTCGACGAGCCGTCGCTGGGTCTGGCGCCGCTGATCGTCAAGCAGATCTTCGATGCCATCCGCGAGTTGAACCGCACGCAAGGGCTGACCGTGTTCCTGGTCGAGCAGAACGCCTTCGGTGCGCTCAAGCTCGCCACGCGCGGCTATGTCATGGTCAACGGCAACGTGACCATGAGCGGCACAGGCAAGGAATTGCTCGCCAATCCGGAAGTGCGGGCGGCCTATCTCGAAGGCGGCCATCACTGATTTTGGAGCGGAATGTATGCATACGGTATTCCGCTCCAACTTGTTTGTTTGTCGCATGACCTTTGTCCGAAAAGTCTGCAACTTTTCGGGATCATGCTAGGGAGTCTTCATCATGCAAGGCATTCTTCACGAGGAACCTTCCATCTGGCAGTTCTTCTTCGTCACCTGTCTGCTCGGCGGCTGGGCGGCATGGATGACCGGCAAGGCCAGCGCCCAGACATGGCGCAGCCTGCCGGCGCTGTTCGCCTATCTGCTGGGTCTCGGCATCGGCATCAGGTTCATCCATCATGCCTTGTTCGGCGGCACGATGTTTTCGCTGCAATACTATGTCGTGGACACAATCGTGCTCATGATATTGGGGTTTGTCGGCTATCAATACACGCGTACGAACCAGATGGTGACGCAGTATAATTGGCTTTACGAACGGGCTTCGATCTTAAGCTGGAAACCGAAAGGTTGACGTTCATCATTAACGCCGTTCCGGGGATGAATCGGCGTGACAAGGGCCTGAAAATCGGCAAAGTACGCTTTCTGCGATAAGGGTGGGCATCGCATGAAAGTTTCATCCACGCCCACCTCGTAAATGGGAGCGTTTAAATGAAGAAATCACTTTTGTCCGCCGTTGCCCTGACCGCGCTTGTCGCGTTCGGTGGCAATGCATGGGCTGACGTTATCGTCGGCGTCGCAGGTCCGATCACCGGTCCGAATGCGGCCTTCGGTGCGCAGCTGCAGAAGGGTGCGGAAGCGGCCGTTGCCGACATCAACGCAGCAGGCGGCATGAACGGCGAGCAGATCAAGCTCGAAGTCGGCGACGACGTCTCGGATCCGAAGCAGGGCATTTCGGTCGGCAACAAGTTCGTCGGCGACGGCGTGAAGTTCGTGATCGGCCACTTCAACTCGGGCGTCTCGATCCCGGTTTCGCAGGAAGTCTACGTCGACAACAACATCGTCGAAGTGACGCCTGCGGCGACCAACCCGAAATTCACCGAGCGCGGCCTGTGGAACGTGTTCCGCACCTGCGGACGCGATGACCAGCAGGGCGGCATCGCCGGCGGCTATATCGCGACCAACTTCAAGGACGCCAAAGTTGCCGTCATCCACGACAAGACCCCCTATGGTCAGGGCCTTGCCGACGAGACCAAGAAGGCGATGAACGCAGCCGGCCTGACCGAAGTCATGTACGAAGGCGTCAATGTCGGCGACAAGGACTTCTCGGCGCTGATTGCCAAGATGAAGGACGCCGGTGTTACCCTGATCTATTGGGGCGGCCTGCATACCGAAGCCGGCCTGATCATCCGCCAGTCGGCGGACCAGGGCCTCAAGGCTACCCTGATGTCGGGCGACGGCATCGTCACCGACGAGCTGGCTGCGATCGCCGGCGATGCGGTTATCGGCACGCTCAACACCTTCGGTCCCGATCCGCGCCTGATCCCCGAGAACAAGGCACTGGTCGAGAAGTTCCGCGCCCAGGGCTTCGAGCCGGAAGCCTACACTCTCTACTCCTACGCCGCCATGCAGGTGATCGCCGAGGCCGCTGCCGTGGCCAAGTCGAACGACCCCGTGGAAGTGGCCAAGGCGCTGCACGAGAAGGGTCCGTTCAAGACCGTTCTGGGCGATCTCGCCTATGACGCGAAGGGCGATCCGAAGCTCCCGGGCTACATCATGTACGAATGGAAGAAGGGTCCGGACGGCAAGATCTCCTGGTTCCCGAAGTCGTAATTCGGGACACAGCTCTATGGAATGCCCGGCGCTCGCGCCGGGCATTTTTCTTTGGTGACAGGGCGTAGCGAGGGTGGCTGGATAAGCCGCTAGCCGGGGTCGAATTTGTGCGGGCACGACAATTAGCGTCACCTCGCGACGCCAATCGCACGCAGCTTTTCGAGCAGAGGTGCTAGAATCCCATTTAAATCGGTTTAAGCTCTCCCCGATTTTGGTTGCACTGCAGCATTTTCGCGTTAATCATGCCTCTGCCCCATCCCTCCCTGTCCGGAGCCTCCTTCCTTGGCCATCACGAAGATCCTCGTCGCCAACAGGTCCGAAATTGCCATCCGCGTCTTTCGCGCGGCAAACGAGCTCGGCCTCAAAACCGTGGCGATCTGGGCCGAGGAGGACAAATATTCACTTCATCGGTTCAAGGCCGATGAAAGCTACCAAGTCGGGCGCGGGCCGCATCTGGCCAGGGACATGGGGCCGATCGAAAGCTATCTGTCGATCGAGGAAGTGATCCGCGTCGCCAAGCTGTCCGGCGCCGACGCCATCCATCCGGGCTATGGCCTTCTGTCGGAAAGCCCTGAATTCGCAGATGCCTGCGCCGAGGCCGGCATCACCTTCATAGGACCGAAGCCCGACACGATGCGCCGGCTCGGCAACAAGGTCGCCGCACGCAATCTGGCCATCGAGGTCGGCGTGCCGGTGGTGCCGGCAACCGAACCGCTGCCGGACGACATGGAAGCAGTCAAGCAGCTCGCCAAGACAGTCGGCTATCCGGTGATGCTCAAGGCATCATGGGGCGGGGGCGGGCGCGGCATGCGCGCCATCCGCGCGGAAGCCGACCTCGCCCGCGAGGTGATGGAGGGCAAGCGCGAGGCCAAGGCCGCCTTCGGCAAGGACGAGGTCTATCTCGAAAAGCTGATAGAGCGCGCCCGCCATGTCGAGGTCCAGGTGCTCGGCGACCCGCATGGCAACGCGGTGCATCTGTTCGAGCGCGACTGCTCGATCCAGCGCCGCAACCAGAAGGTCGTCGAACGGGCGCCGGCGCCCTACCTCAGCGAGGCATTGCGCCAGGAGCTTTGCGGCTATGCGCTCAAGATCGCGCGGGAGACCAGCTATATCGGCGCCGGCACGGTGGAATTCCTGCAGGACGCCGACACCGGCAAGTTCTACTTCATCGAGGTCAATCCGCGCATCCAGGTCGAGCACACCGTGACCGAGCAGGTGACCGGCATCGACATCGTCAAGGCGCAGATCCACATACTGGACGGCTTTGCCATCGGCACGAAAGAGTCGGGCGTGCCGGCGCAGGCCGACATCAGGCTGAACGGTCACGCGCTGCAGTGCCGCATCACGACCGAGGATCCGGAGCATAGTTTCATTCCGGACTACGGCCGCATCACGGCTTATCGCGAAGCCGCCGGTTTCGGCATCCGCCTCGACGGCGGCACCGCCTATTCGGGCGCGGTCATCACCCGCTTCTACGATCCGCTGCTGGAGAAGGTGACTGCCTGGGCGCCGACACCGGCCGAGGCGATCGCCCGCATGAACCGGGCCTTGCGCGAGTTCCGCATCCGCGGCGTGGCGACCAACCTCACCTTCCTCGAGGCAATCATCAACCACCCGCGCTTCGCCGACAATTCCTATACGACCAGGTTCATCGACACGACGCCGGAGCTGTTCGCGCAGGTGAAGCGGCAGGACCGCGCCACCAAGCTGCTCAACTATCTGGCCGACGTCAGCGTCAACGGCCATCCCGAAACCCGCGGCCGTCCGATGCCCAAGGCCGATGCGGCAGCGCCTGTCGTGCCCTATCTCAACGGCAATGTGCCTGATGGCAGCAAGCAGAAGCTCGACGCGTTGGGGCCGGAGAAATTCGCTGCCTGGATGCGTGAGCAAAAAGAGGTGCTTGTCACCGACACGACGATGCGCGACGGCCACCAGTCGCTGCTCGCCACCCGTATGCGCACGCATGACATTGCCGGCATCGCCGGCACCTATGCGCGGGCGCTGCCGCGGCTGCTGTCGCTGGAATGCTGGGGCGGCGCCACTTTCGACGTCGCCATGCGCTTCCTGACCGAGGATCCGTGGGAGCGGCTGAGCAAAGTGCGCGAAGCCGCCCCCAACCTTTTGCTGCAGATGCTTCTGCGCGGCGCCAACGGCGTCGGCTACACCAACTATCCCGACAATGTGGTGCAACATTTCGTCAGCCATGCGGCGGCCGGCGGCGTCGACCTGTTCCGCGTATTCGACTGCCTGAACTGGGTCGAGAATATGCGCGTCGCCATGGACGCGGTGGGCGCGGAGGGCAAGCTGGTCGAAGCGGCGATCTGCTACACCGGCGACATCCTCGATCCGGCGCGCGCCAAATACGACCTTAAATACTATGTCGGGTTGGCGAAAGAATTGCAGGCAGCCGGCGCCCATATCATCGCCGTCAAGGACATGGCCGGGCTTTTGAAGCCTGCCGCCGCCCGCGTGCTGTTCAAGGCGCTGCGCGAAGCCACCGACCTGCCGATCCATTTCCACACCCACGACACGTCAGGCCTGTCGGCGGCGACGGTGCTGGCGGGCGTGGAAAGTGGCGTCGACGCCATCGACGCGGCGATGGATTCCTTCTCCGGCAACACCTCGCAGCCTTGTCTGGGCTCGATCGTCGAGGCGCTGAAGGGAACCGAGCGCGATCCCGGCCTCGATCCGCAATGGATCCGCAACATCTCCTTCTACTGGGAAGCGGTGCGCAACCAGTATGCGGCCTTCGAAAGCGATCTCAAGGGGCCAGCCTCGGAAGTCTATCTGCACGAAATGCCGGGCGGCCAGTTCACTAACCTCAAGGAGCAGGCGCGTTCGCTCGGGCTGGAAACGCGTTGGCACGAGGTGGCACAAGCCTATCACGACGTCAATTTGATGTTCGGTGACATCGTCAAGGTGACGCCGTCGTCCAAGGTGGTCGGCGACATGGCGCTGATGATGGTGAGCCAGGATCTAACCGTTGCCGACGTCGAAAACCCGGCCAAGGACATCGCCTTCCCGGACTCGGTCGTCTCGATGCTGCGCGGCGATCTCGGCCAGTCGCCCGGCGGCTGGCCTGCGAAGCTGCAGAAGAAGGCACTGAAGGAAAGCAAGCCGATCACCGAGCGGCCGGGCTCGCTGCTCAAGCCAGCCGACCTCAAGGCCAGCCGCAAGGAGATCGAGCAGAAGCTGGAGCGC
This sequence comes from Mesorhizobium sp. LSHC412B00, assembly GCF_000503035.1. Lineage (NCBI taxonomy): Bacteria > Pseudomonadati > Pseudomonadota > Alphaproteobacteria > Hyphomicrobiales > Phyllobacteriaceae > Mesorhizobium > Mesorhizobium sp. LSHC412B00. Next base: position 309,426 of record NZ_AYWB01000005.1, read on the forward strand.
AAGCTCTCGGAGTACGAATTCGCCTCCTGGCTGATGTATCCGAAAGTGTTTACCGACTTCGCCGCCGCGCAGGAAACCTACGGGCCGGTCAGTGTGCTGCCGACGCCGACCTATTTCTACGGCATGAAGTCCGAAGACGAGATCTTCCTGGACATCGAAAAAGGCAAGACGCTTGTGGTGCGCTGCCTTGCGATCGGCGACGTCGATGAGAAGGGCATGGTCACCGTGTTCTTCGAGCTCAACGGCCAGCCGCGCCGCGTCAGGGTGCCGGACAGGGCGCATGGCGCCTCGGCGGCCAAGGCTCGGCGCAAGGCCGAGCCCGGCAACGAGGCACATGTCGGCGCGCCGATGCCGGGCGTGGTCTCCGCCCTTTCGGTTGCCGCCGGCCAAGCGGTCAAGGCCGGCGACGTGCTGTTGTCGATCGAAGCCATGAAGATGGAGACGGCCCTGCATGCCGAGCGCGACGGCACAGTGGCCGAAGTGCTGGTCAAGGCCGGCGATCAGATCGATGCGAAGGATCTGTTGATCGCGTTTGGCTGACGCGCGGATCCATCACACTGGGGACGGCTGGCAGCAGCCGTTGATGGAGCATCGATAATGGCTTGACCCGCCGCGCCTGCTCGGGCATCGAACCCGCTCCCAATTTACCGCGCCAGAATCGCGGTGCTTAAAAAGTAGCGGAGAAAAAACATGGCCGACGACATCACAGATACCAGCCAGACTGTTGCCGCCGGCCAGTTGCGCGCCTTCATCGAGCGCATCGAGCGGCTCGAGGAAGAAAAGAAGACCATCGCCGACGACATCAAGGAAGTGTTCGCCGAGGCCAAGGGCACCGGCTTCGACACCAAGGCGATGCGGTCGATCATCCGGCTGCGCAAGAAGGACCAGGCCGAGCGCCAGGAAGAGGAAACCATCCTCGATCTCTACAAGGCCGCGCTCGGCATGGTGTAAGGCTGTCTGGAAATTCTACTCCGGCTGATATCGCCGGAGCGAATTTCGAAACAGTCTCGGGCCAAGGAATGATGCTGGAACGGGCATCGAACCATGAGCGAATTCGACTTCGGCGCCCGCCGCGCCTCTGAATTCCGCCAACGCAGCTTCTGGGCGCTGTTCGCCGAACGGCATCCGGAGGAACGCGCTTCCATGGCGCGGCGCGGACCCTGGTTCTGGCAGCGCGGGCTGCCTGACTTCGCTCTGGTCCTGTCCATGTATGTCGCGCCGGCGCAAAGCCAAGTTGGCGTCTTTTTCGGCCGTAACGAGAAGTTCGGCGCGACCGGGGTCTGGTCGCGGCTGAAGCCGTTCCAACCGGCAATCGAAGACTGGCTGAAGCTCAGGCCGGAGCAGAGCTGCGAGGGCCTCGGCATCAATTCGATGTGGCGGGTGAACTGCTATGCCGAGGACAACTGGCCGGCCATGGCCGACTGGCTGGTGACGGAATGCTCGCGCTTCGAGCGCGCCGTCACCGACGTGCTGGGAGAGGGATAGCTATCAGGTGTTGGTGCAAAGCATCGGATCCTTCTTCGACTCGCGCTGGCAAGGCGCGGTGCCGGTCGAGCGGTTGTTCTGGCGCGATCTAGTGCTTGTCGGCACGGCGATCAACATCGCCTCGTCGGTGGCCGCGCTCATTCTGCTCGGCTTGAAGCTGCCGCTCGCCGTCGTCCTGGCGGTGCATTTCGCGCCCGTGCCCTACAACATCTTTCTGACCTTTGCCGTCTGGCGAACCACGGAAAAATCCAGTGGCGCCAAGGCTTCGTTGATGACGCTCGGGGCTACGCTTTGGCTGATCCTGGTGGTGGTTGTCTGAGAAGATTGACACGAAAAAGGGCGGCCGAAGCCGCCCTTTGAAGATGGTGGTCAAGCTGCGGCTTAAGGCGCCGGCTCGAATTTCAGCGCCACGCCGTTGATGCAATAGCGCAGGCCGGTCGGCGGCGGGCCGTCCTCGAAGACATGGCCGAGATGGCTGCCGCAGCGGGCGCAGTGGCATTCGGTGCGGACCATGCCGTAGCTGCGGTCGACGGTGTTTTCGACCGAACCGGGCACCGGATCATTGAAGCTCGGCCAGCCGGTGCCGCTCTCGAACTTGAGCTTGGATTCGAACAGCGGCTGGTCGCAGCCGACGCAGGAAAAGGTGCCGGCGCGCTTTTCGTAGAGCAGGGCGCAGCTTCCGGGCCGTTCGGTGCCATGGCCGCGCATGACCGCATATTGCTCGGGCGTCAGGCGGGCGCGCCATTCGGCGTCGGTGCGGGTGACAGGGTAGGTGTGGGTGTCCATTTGATCTCCTCAGCCTTGGCGGCTTGTTGTTGGTTGCAAGCTATCTTCGCTTAGAGATAGGCGTTTGTTACGTGTTTTGCTCGCATTTTCAGCCGAGCTCCTACCCAATCGCCTGAAGATAGCGGGCGATCGACGCATGAAATGCCGTTCCTGCGCCGCCGATGATGTTCTGCTGCCACCACGCGCCGTAGATGTCGTCGAATTCGAAAGGCTCAAGTGCCGCCGCGATGCGTCGCACGGCCGGCGCATTGAGCGGAATGTAGTTCGGATAGCTGTACATGAAGCTGACATGGCGACGCGTCGGCGTCACCTGCAATATGTCGCCGGACAGCAGGGCGTTACCGTCATCGCGTTTCCAATGCAGCACCTGGCCGCCGGCAAAATGGCCACCGCAACGCACGAGTGTCAGCGACGGGTTTATGGCCAGCGTCTCGCCCGCCCAGCTGACGATGGCGTTGTGCGGCCGCATGATCCACTGGCGGTCGTCGGCATGGAGATAGATCGGCACGCCGCCAAACGCCTCGCTCCACTCGACCATCACCGAATAATAGTGGCAGTGCGAAATGGCGATCGCGGCCAGGCCGCCGCGACGGTTGATTTCGGCTACCGCCTCGTCGCTCACCATCGAGATGCAATCCCACAGCACATTGCCGTGCGGCGTCTGCGCCAGCAGCGCCCGCTGGCCGATAGCAAAGCGCGGCTCGATGCCGAAAGCGAGAACGCCGGCATCGTCCTTCATCACAAGCCTATGCCCGGCAGAGAGTTCTTCCCCAGTGGTCCAGGCCTGGCCTTCCCAGCGCACATATTGCCGCTCGTCCTCGCAGATCGGGCAATTTTCTGGAGGGGTCTGCGTTGCCGCGAACTGGACGCCGCATTGCGGGCAAAGAAAGCAGGTCATCGGTTTTCCTCTCATATCAACGCTTGCGTGAGAGCTGCTTCGTCGCGGCTTCCAACCCGGCCAGCGTCAGTGGGAACATGCGGCCGCCGAAGAGATCGCGGATCATCGCGATCGAATGGGTGAAGCCCCAGTTTTTCTGATTTTCGGGGTTCAGCCAGACCGCATTCGGCCATTGCTGGATGAGGCGGTCAAGCCAGACACTGCCGGCTTCCGGGTTCCAATGCTCGACCGAACCGCCGGGATGCGCGATCTCGTAAGGGCTCATCGAGGCATCGCCGACGACGATCACCTTGTAGTCGGGGCCGTATTTGTGAAGCAGATCGAAGGTCGGGATGGTCTCGGCATGCCTGCGCCGGTTGTCCTTCCAGACGCCCTCGTAAAGGCAGTTGTGGAAGTAAAAATATTCGAGCTGGCGGAATTCGGCGCGGGCGGCCGAAAACAGCTCCTCGACGCTTTTGATGTGGTCGTCCATCGAGCCGCCGACATCGAAGAACATCAAGAGCTTCACGGCGTTGCGCCGTTCGGGGCGCGTCTGCACATCGAGATAGCCGTGCTCGGCGGTGGCATGGATGGTGCCGGGCAGGTCGAACTCTTCCTCCGCACCCTCGCGCACCCAGCGACGCAGGCGCTTCAGCGCTACCTTGATGTTGCGGGTGCCGAGCTCGACGGCGTCGTCGAAGTTTTTGAACTCGCGCTTGTCCCAGACTTTCACCGCACGGCGATTGCGGCTTTCATGCTGGCCGATGCGCACGCCTTCGGGATTGTAGCCATAGGCGCCGAAAGGCGAAGTGCCGCCGGTGCCGATCCATTTCGAGCCGCCCTGGTGGCGGCCTTTCTGCTCCTCCAGCCGCTGCTTCAGTGTCTCCATCAGCTTGTCGAAACCGCCGAGCGCCTCGATCAGTTTCTTCTCTTCCTCGGTCAGGTGCTTTTCGGCGAGCCGGCGCAGCCATTCCTCAGGGATGTTGGCGACACCGACGGCATCGGGGCCGGTGAGCGCCTCGATCCCCTTGAAGACATGCGCAAACACCTGGTCGAAGCGGTCGATATGGCGCTCGTCCTTCACAAGCGCGGCGCGGGCGAGGTAGTAAAAACCCTCGACGTCATAGTCGACCAGCCCGGCTTCCAGACCTTCCAGCAGCGACAGATACTCCCGCAGCGAAACGGGAATCCGCGCGGCCTTCAGTTCGAGGAAGAAGGGGAGGAACATGGTTGGCCGTTATCTATGCCGAACGGTCACGGCGGAGTCGCCACGGGCACTGTCGATTTCGCCGGATTGCAGAAGATTTGCCACAGTACGTGGGTTGGGCATGGGCAAGTGCTTTGCGATGCGGGCTTCCGCCCATTCGCGCATAGCCGACGCGGCATCGGCTATCGCTTCAGCCGGGTTTGCGCCGGCCCCGTGGCAGCCGGCGAGATCGGGCATCCGCACTCCCCAAACGCCGTCACTGCCATCCAGGATTCCGACATAGCGGATCATTCGGCTCCTTCCGCGTTATTTCGATCGCGCTCGCATCATAGCAGATCATACTCGATAAACCCTGTCCGCCGCGCGACATGGTCGTAGAGCTTGCGCGCTGTGGCGTTGGTTTCGTGGGTCATCCAATAGACGTTCTTGACGCCGATCTTGCCGGCTTCCTGCTTGACCGCTTCAATGAGGGCCGCACCGATGCCCTTGCCGCGCACATCAGGGTCGGCGAACAGGTCCTGCAGGTAGCAGTTGTTTTTCTCCGACCAGCCGGAGCGGTGATAGAGATAATGGGTCAGGCCGACCGCCTTGCCGTCGAGCGTGGCGATAAACCCCTTCGGTTCGAATTCACCTTCCGTGAACAGTCGTTCCCAGGTGATGTCGTAGACCTCGTCCGGCAGCTTGGTCTCGTAGAAGGTGAGGTAGGCAGTCCACAGCCGCCGCCAGTCGGCATGGTCGGCCAGCGCCAGCGGGCGGACGGTGATCTCGGTCATTTCGGTTCCTCCAAAGCCTTATCGGATTCCGGCGGAATCAGATCGGAAACACCATCGCCTAATCCACCGGCGAATTGTACTCGCGAAATGCGGTCGCCAGCATCTGCAGCGCGTCACGCGCGCGCGGCGCCAGATTGTGCGAATGCAGCACCACTTCGGAAGGGTCAAGCGATGGAAGACCAAGTTTGCGGCCAACCTCGATCAGGCCGGGCGGAGCGACGCAGTGAGCCAGCGCCGAAACGGCAAAGCCCGCCGATATCGCAATGTTGACGGCCGCGCCGCCGCCGCCGACGAAGGCCTCCTCCCAGGCGATGCCTGCTTTGTCCAGCGCCTCGACCGCCCGCACACGATCCGGACAGTTGCACACGGTGCTTAAGAGCGCGAGGCGCAACGGCGTTCCGCGCTGCCACTCGAAGGAAGGTGCTGCGAACCAGCCATAGTGGTTGCGCGACAAGGTCCGGCCAGGACGGCTGTCGCCTTCGCGGTGCACGATGACTGCATCGAGCTCGCCGTGATCGAAAGCTTCCTTGAGCACCGTGCTGGTATCGATCCTCAAACTGAGCGTCAGCGATGGATCGTGCGCATGGAGCTGGGCAATCAGAATGGACAGCGCCGGACCGGCGGCATGATCGACAAAGCCGAGCGCAAGCCGGCACGGTGCTGACGCAAACTCCGCCATGGCGCGCTCGTGCGCGGCAAGGAAGTCGCGCGCGGCGGGGAGGAAGACGGCGCCTCGTGCCGACAGGCTGACGCGGCGCGGCGTTCTTTCGATCAATCGCGCGCCGAGCTTCTCCTCAAGGCGGCGCAGCTTGACGCTGATCGTCGCCTGCGTGCTGCCCAGCGCCGATGCCGCCTGGGTGAAGCTCTGCAGATCGGCCACCATCACAAAGGTTCGTACGGCGTCCACATCAAGACTGGTCATCGCAGCACTCCATTGGGCCAATCATTCCGTTTTGTCATTTCTGATATAGCCGAGCATAGCCTTTTTTCATGGTCGAGTCTCCTCTATCTCAAACCGGTCGCGGTTTGAAGAGCGCCTCATGCTCGGATGGAAAGAGATCGATATGCCAATTCAACGAAACACCATAGCGCTCACCGGCGTGTGCCTGGCGTCGCTGCTGTTCGGGCTCGAAATCTCCAGCGTGCCGGTGATCCTGCCGAAACTGGAAAGCGTGCTCGCCGCCGATTTCAAAGACCTGCAATGGATCATGAACGCCTACACCATTGCCTGCACCACGGTGCTGATGGCGACAGGGACATTGGCCGACCGTTTCGGCCGCAAGAGCGTGATGGTGATCACCACCGTCGCCTTCGGCCTCGCCTCGCTGCTGTGCGGCCTGGCGCCGAGTGCGGCGCTGCTGATCGCCGCCCGCTTCCTGCAAGGTCTCGCCGGCGGCGCGATGCTGACCTGCAGCGTCGCCGTGCTGTCGCATCAGTTCCAGGACGGCCGCGAACGCGGCAAGGCTTTCGTCGCCTGGAGCGTCGTCTCAGGCATCGGGCTCGGTTTCGGGCCCGCCATCGGTGGCTTGATCGTGGCGCTGTCGAACTGGCAATGGGTGTTCCTCATCCACGTGCCGCTGGCGATCCTGGCGCTCGCCTTTATCGGCGCCGGTGTCACGCAATCGCGCGATCACAACGCCCAGAAGCTTGACTGGGCCGGCATGCTGACGCTGTCGGCTTCTGTGTTCGGCTTCTCCTATCTGATTACGCAGGGTGCGGATCTCGGGAACAGCGCCCGCATCGGCGTGATATCAGCCTCCGTGGCTGCGTTCATCGCTTTCCTTGTCGCCGAGAGGGTCAATCCCTATCCGATGTTCGATTTCTCCGTGTTCCGCATCCGCCAGTTTTCCGGCGCGATCATGGGCGCCATCGGCATGAATTTCAGCTACTGGCCGTTCATCATCTATCTGCCGATCTATTATTCCGGCGTTCTCGGCTACGACAGCACGACGACCGGCCTGCTATTGCTCGTCTACACGCTGCCCTTCATGGTGATGCCGCCGATCGCCGAGCGCATTCGCGCGCGCTATCAGGCACGAATTGCCATCCCGCTCGGTCTGCTGACGCTAGGGATCGGTTTCATCGCCATGTGGATCGGCTCCAGGCTCGAGGGCGCCACCTGGCTGACCATGCTGCCCGGCACGCTGATTGCCGGCATCGGCATCGGTCTCACCAATTCGCCGACCACCAATACCACGACCGGCGCGGTATCGCCGGATCGTGCCGGCATGGCGTCCGGCATCGACATCAGCGCACGCCTGATCACGCTCGCTATCAACATCGCGGTGCTCGGCCTGCTGCTGACGCAAGGTATCGTTTCCCACCTGCGGGCCACACTCGGCGCGGCTTTGGAGCCGGATGAGTTGCGGGCACTGGCGGAAAGGGTCGCCACCGGCAATCTGGAGGGCCTTGCGCAGGGGACGCCGAAGCTCGCAGCCCTCGACCCGTCCGGCGCCATCGTGCATGCCGCGCTGGTCAACGGTTTCGGCTGGGTCATGCTCTATTGCGGGATCGGCGTTCTCGCCCTGTCGGTCATCGGCTTCGTCATCTTCGGGCCGAAGCGCGTCGCGCCGCAGGAGACAGGGCTTGCGGCGGCCGAGTGATCGGCCGAAGCCCGCTCATAGCGCTCAGCCCGCCCGCCGATCCTTATCCCTGCCGCCTGGCCATGAAAGCAAGGCGCTCAAACAGATGCACGTCCTGCTCGTTCTTCAGCAGCGCGCCGTGCAGTTTCGGCAGCGCGTTCCTGGGGTCGGCGCGCAGATCCTCGTGTGCGATGTCGTCGGCGACCAGCAGGCGGATCCAGTCGAGCACCTCGGAGGTCGACGGCTTCTTCTTCAACCCCTGCATATCGCGGATCTCGTAGAACTGGGTCAGGGCAGCACGCACCAAATTCTGCTTTATGCCGGGATAGTGCACGTCGACGATTTTGTGCAGCGTGTCGACATCGGGAAAGCGGATGTAGTGGAAGAAGCACCGGCGCAGGAAGGCGTCGGGCAGTTCCTTCTCATTGTTGGAAGTGATGATGACGATGGGGCGCACAGCGGCGCGGATCGTTTCGCCGGTTTCGTAGACGAAGAACTCCATCCGATCGAGTTCCTGCAAAAGGTCGTTGGGGAATTCGATATCGGCCTTGTCGATCTCGTCGATCAACAGCACGACCTTCTTACCGGCCGCGAAGGCGTGCCAGAGCTTGCCGCGCTTGATGTAGTTTTTGATGTCGTTGAACCTGGCATCGCCGAGCTGGCTGTCGCGCAGCCGCGAGACAGCATCATATTCATACAGTCCCTGCTGCGCACGGGTGGTCGACTTGACGTGCCATTCGATCAGGTCGAGGCCGAGCGCCGATGCCACCTGGCGGGCAAGCTCGGTCTTGCCGGTGCCCGGCTCGCCCTTGACCAGCAATGGCCGCTCCAGCGCGATCGCGGCGTTCACCGCCACCATCAGATCCTTGTCGGCGACATAGGCCGCCGTGCCTTCGAAACGCATACTTGCTCCTCGGTTGGTGAGCGCGATCGTAAGGACGCTGCTTGACCTGTGCAAGGGCGAGCCGGCTGCGACGCAAGCGTGTGAGATCGAAATGGAAACATCGGCTCATGTCACTAGCGCTTGACCGACTAGCCGCCTATATTGGGCTTGGCGGTCTGCGCTTCCCGGCAGGAGAACATTTTCCCCGGGGCCTTAACGATCCTTAGGGAGCTGTCCCTGGGAAGACCCGTGGGTTTTCTCATACGGCGCCCACCTACTTTGTAGGTTCCCGGGATCGCTCTCTCCACCGGTTGTGTGGATCGTCACTTACCTGTATCCGCCCAGTTTGGCGGATGATGTGGTAGAAAACGTCGCTCATGAAACGTCACCCAGATCCGACCTTTTCTATCGTCCGCGCATGACATCTCCCAAAGACCTGAAAAAGCAGTTGCGCCTCGAGGCACTCGGCCGTCGCGATGCGCTCGATCCGCTGTGGCGGGTGGAGATCGCGCTTGAGATGGCCGAGACGGCGCGCGACCACCTCGCCATCGAGCCGGGTCAGATCGTTTCAGCTTTCTGGCCGATGCGATCGGAAGTCGACGTCAGGCCGCTGATGTTTGCCTTGCGCGAGAAGGGGGCCAGGCTTTGCCTGCCGGCCATCCTCGACAAGACCACCATCGTCTTTCGCGAACTGGTGCGCGGCGCGCCGATGGTCGAGATGGGTTTTGGCACAGTCGGTCCGCATGCGGAGGCCGAGGTTCTCGATCCCGCGGTGATGCTGGTGCCGCTCGCGGCCTTCGACAGCCGCGGTCATCGCATCGGGTATGGCGCCGGCTATTACGACCGCGCCATCGCCAGGCTGATCGACAAGGGCCAGCCGCCACGACTGATCGGCATCGCCTTCGATTGCCAGGAGGTGGGTCTGGTGCCGGATGAGGCGCACGACGTCATCATCCCGGAAATACTCACCGAGAGCGGTTTGCGCCGCTTCGACATCGCTTAAAAGACCGCGATCCCGCTTAACGCGTTTCCAAGACGTGCCGGATAGAATTCCGGCAACACAGTCCGAGCCGATGGCGGCCATCATGTTTGTCTTCGCACGCTTCCTGCTGATGCCGTTCGTCCTCATCGCGGTAACGCTGTTCGCGATGGCATTGCACATTTCCGGAACGGCCCTGCACCACCAGTTCGCCTGGCATCAGACGGTTGCCACAGTGACGGATATCAGTTCCTACAGCGAAGCCCAGGGTAATGGCCTCACCGCGAAAGGCATCAACGTCGCTGTCACCTATGTCGCGAACGATGCACCGATGACGTGGTCCGGCAAGGGAAAGGACATCGGCCTCTACACGGCGTCCAAAGGCGACGCGGTGGAGTTGTATTACAACCCTGCCAATCCATCGATCCTCGATACCGCGGCGATGAAGGGCTGGCGCGGCGGGCTGTTGCTCCTGGCCGCTACTGGTGGGTTCACTGTTTTCTACGTCTGGTTCTTCTGGCTGCGCGGACGCGCCGCACCGCCGGCGTCACCGATGATGCCTTCGGCAGTTCGCGTCGCGGGCGCGAGCGCAAAGCCGTCTCAACAGCAGCGTGGTACTTTCGGCCGGCGTTAGCGCCAATCGCCCGGGTAGCGCTTGCCTAGCGTCCGTGCCTCTGGATAGAAGTGGGCATGAGACTTCTCTTCCTCGGCGACATGGTGGGCAAATCGGGACGTACGGCGGTGTGGGAACAACTGCCCGGCCTGATCTCGGATTTCAAACTCGACTTCGTCATCGTCAATGGCGAGAACGCCGCCGGCGGCTTCGGCATCACCGAAGACATTTTTCGCGACACCATCGCCGCCGGTGCGGATGTCGTCACCACCGGCAACCATGTCTGGGACCAGCGCGACGCACTGGTCTTCGCGCCGCGCGAGGAGCGCTTCCTGCGTCCGTCCAACTTCCCCAAGGGCACGCCGGGGCGCGGCTCCGGCGTCTACATCGCCAAAAACGGCGCGCGCGTGCTGGTCGCCAACATTATGGGCCGGGTGTTCATGCATCCCGAGCTCGACGATCCGTTCCAGGCCGGCGAGCGGGAGCTGGCCGCCTGTCCGCTGGGCGAGCAGGCCGATGCCGTGGTCATCGACTTCCATGCCGAAGCGACCTCGGAGAAAATGTGCTTCGCGCATTTCGTCGACGGCCGCGCCAGCCTCGTCATCGGGACCCATACGCACCAGCCGACGGCCGACCACCAGATCCTCAATGGCGGCACGGGCTATATGTCCGATGCCGGCATGTGCGGCGACTATGATTCCTCGCTCGGCATGGACAAGGAAGAACCGCTCAACCGCTTCCTGTCGAAAGTGCCGAAGGGCCGCTTCGAAGCAGCGACCGGACCGGCGACATTGTGCGGCGTCGGCGTCGACATTTCCGACCGGACGGGCCTGGCCGAAAAGATCGCGCCGTTTCGCCGCGGGCCTCGGCTTGAAGAAACCGCGCCATCGTTCTGGTCGTGACATTGATATGGTGGAATATAGTACCTAACTGGCGACGAAACTGCTCTAGATCGTAGAGGGGACGACCTCCATGCAGCTCGTTGAGTTCCTGGCGCCGCATTTTCAATTTGTTTCCGATCCAACCGCGTGGGTCGCTTTGCTGACGCTGATCGTGCTTGAGGTCGTGCTCGGCATCGATAATCTGATCTTCATCTCGATCCTGACCAACAAATTGCCGGAAGCGCAGCGCGCCCGCGCCCGGCGTCTCGGCATCTCGGCGGCGCTGATCATGCGGCTGGTGCTGCTCGCCACCATCTCCATCATCGTGCAGCTGACGACGCCGGTGTTCACAGCGTTCGGCCATGGCTTTTCCTGGCGCGACCTGATCCTGATTGCCGGCGGCCTGTTCCTGGTCTGGAAGGCGACCAAGGAAATCCACCACACCGTCGATCCCGACGACCACAATGATACGATGATGGGCGAGACGCTGCAGATCTCGCTTGCCGGCGCCATCTTCCAGATCCTGCTGCTCGATCTCGTCTTTTCGATCGATTCGATCATCACCGCCGTCGGCATGACCGACGAGATTGCCATCATGTACATCGCCGTGATCGTGGCGGTGAGCGTGATGATGCTGGCGGCCGGGCCGCTGGCCAACTTCATCGCCAAGAACCCGAGCATCGTCATGCTGGCGCTGGGCTTCCTGCTGATGATCGGCATGACGCTGATCGCCGACGGCATGGGCTATCATGTGCCGAAGGGCTACATCTACGCCGCCATGGGTTTTTCCGCCTTGGTCGAGGGCCTGAACATGCTGGCGCGGCGGCGCAAGAAATCCGGCGGCGGGCATTGAGGCTGGCGCCGCAGGGGCGGCCCTAGCGCCCCGGCACGCCGTTTGGGTAGCGGTCGCCGATCAGGCCAAGCGACAGGCCCTGTTCCAGCCATGCCTTTGCGCCGGCAAGAACCAGTGCGAAGCCGTCGGTCGAGCCGACCGCCTGCTTGACCTGCTCGTCGGCGGTGCCGGCGAAGCCGAAATTGCTGACCTCAAAAAAGGTCGCACCGTCAGGCGTTTCGGCGCCGGGCATCTCCGTGAATGTCCAGACCACAGTGGTCGGCGGATCGCTCCATTGCATGACGATCTTCTTGTTCTCGACGATCTCGCTGACATTGACCATCGCCGAGGCGCCGTACATGCGCCACTCCCAGCGAACCTCTTTGCCGCTATCCAGCCGGCCGCTACTGTGGGTAAACCAGAATTTCGTGGTGATGGCCGGGTCGACGATCGCCTCGAAGACATCGGCGACCGGCCGCTTAATCAGCATGCCGGCTTCGGCAGTCGGCGTTTTGTGAATTTCCATCGATGCTCCTTCCTTGTCCGGTTTGCGCTCACCAGGCGTCAGGCTCGCGCACCATGTGAACGATGCTGGCCGGGTTGGCGATCCAGAAGCCGCGAAAGCCTTCGCCCAGGGGCTCGACCGCGTCGCAACGGACGACGCCGGCCTTGGCGAGATGATCCGCAATGGCTGCAGAATCGTCGGTGAAAAGCTCAAGCCAGACTTCGGCCTGGCTCAGCATCGGCGCCTCGTCGATCCACAGACGGTTTGGGCCAAGCTCGAAGCCGATGGCTGGCGTCTTGGCGGTGAATGGCTTCAAGCCGACGACATCACGATAGAAGGCGATCGTCGCCTCGTACTGGTGCGGCGGCACCTTCATGGCGATGTTGATGCCACCGGTCATTTTCGCGGTCATTGCGGGCTCCGTTGCGCGGTTCATCTGTTTGTCTCGTTGGCCGGCTCGCCCCTCATCTCGCCGCGGTAGTAGCCGTCGCGCAGGTTGATGCCGTATTCGACATAGGCCTTCATGCAAGCCAGCATCTGCGACCAGCCCTCGCAATTTAGGTAGGATTTCTGCAGGCCGACCACGCCTTCCGGCCAGCCGGATTCAGCAATGGTCACAAGGGTGCCGCCATCGTCCAGCGGCTCGAAGTTCATCTCGATGCGTGTCTTGTAGGCCGGCCTGTCGTCGGCATCTGTGGCATCCCAGCGCAACACGATGCGGCTGTCCTTGACCACTTCATCGACCTCGACCGGCACTTTTCCCCACCAGACGACACCGATGCCGGCTTCCAGCGGGGCGCTGGCGCCGCCGATGGTGGTGAAATAGCCGCTGAGCTTCTCCGGATTGACGACTGCGTCGAAGACTTCTGCGACCGGTTTGCCGATGCGCCCGGAAACTCTGAATCCAAGAGACATATCCACAGCTCCTTTCTTGATTGGCTCGACGATATGTTATAGAAACATAACATGTCAAGCCAAACCGCGGACGATCACGTTTTCAAGGCGTTGGCGCATCCGCGCCGTCGCGAATTGCTGGATCGGCTGAAGGATGCGCCGCAGACGACCGGCATGTTGTGCGAGGCGTTTCCCGACATCGATCGCTGCACCGTCATGCTGCATCTCAAGGTGCTGGAAGAAGCCGAACTGGTGGTGGCAAAGCGCGAAGGGCGCGAGCGCTGGAACCATCTCAACGCGCTGCCGATCAAGCACATCCACGACCGCTGGATCAGCCAGTATGCCGGCCATGCGCTCAGCATTATCGACCGGCTGTGATCTGGAGGGCTGAACCGGCGCGGCTGGACGAATTGAGCCGATTTATCTATAAGCCGGCCATTCCGACAGAGAACGCCGTGCATCCATCGCGTTGCACCTTGGACGGCTCTGAAAATTTGAATTCGAGTACCCGGGAGGACGAGGTGAGACCACCTCGCTTCGGGATGCTCTAGCCGAAGACGACAGGGGTGCCATGGCCGGCCATTCACAGTTCAAGAACATCATGCACCGCAAGGGCCGGCAGGACGCGGTGCGGTCGAAAATGTTTTCCAAGCTGGCGCGCGAAATCACCGTCGCCGCCAAGAGCGGAACACCGGATCCGTCGATGAACCCGCGTTTGCGCCTGGCCATTCAGAACGCCAAGGCGGTGTCGATGCCGAAGGACAACATCCAGCGCGCCATCAACAAGGCATCGATGGGCGATGCCGAGAATTACGAAGCGGTGCGCTATGAAGGCTATGGGCCAGGCGGCGTGGCGCTGATCGTCGAGGCGCTGACCGACAACCGCAACCGCTCGGCCTCGAACGTGCGCGCCGCCTTCACCAAAGCCGGGGGTGCGCTTGGTGAAACCGGCTCAGTGTCGTTCATGTGGAACCGCGCCGGCGAGATTTACTATCCGGCCTCCGCCGGCAGCGCCGACAAGGTGATGGACGCGGCGATCGAGGCCGGCGCCGATGACGTCGAGTCCGACGAGGAAGGCCACACCATCTACTGTGCGTTCGAGAGTATGGGCGAAGTGTCTAAGGCGCTGGAAGCCTCGCTTGGCGAGGCCGAATCGGTGAAGCCGATCTGGCAGCCGCAGAACAATGTCCCGGTCGACGAAGAGCGGGCGCAATCGCTGATGAAACTGGTGGCAACGCTCGAGGACGATGACGACGTGCAGAGCGTCTACGCCAATTTCGAGGTCGACGACGAGACCATGGCCAAGCTCAGCGCGGCGTAGGTCCGTGCAATACAGTCGGATGCGAATATTGCTGTATGACGGCGGCCTGCCTATAGATTAGTCAGTTATCAGGGGGGGCCGATGACCGACTATAAAGAGGCAAGTTTTGCCGATGCGGTGGCCTGGCCTCGCCGGCCCGGCATATGGCGACGGTTTCTCGCTGCACTCATCGACTACCTTGTAATCCTGATCGCCCTCTATTTGCTCGTAGGGGCTCTATTTCTGCTGACCAACGGTGGCGTAAAAGGCAGCTTTTGGCTGAACTGGAAACTATGCCAGGAGGGTACGGTTCACGGTGCCCCGACACTTGCCCGTTATGATTGGCAGGTGTGTAGAACATCAGTACTCGGTTTGCCGGTCGCCATATGGAGCGTGGGTACGGCGCCGGGCTCAAAGCCTGGAGAAACCTCCTCCATCTCGATCGATCTGGATTCGCAAGGGAATTTCAGGCCTGCAGCATTGGACCTGGGTTTCCTCGAGCTGATCGCTCTGGCGTCTTATCTCCTCATTATGGAGTTGAAGTCCGGCCAATCAATCGGCAAGCGGCTCACGGAGCTCACTGTACATGATGAGGACGACAGACATAGGGTCGGCCTGCCGGCGAGAAAGGCTGTTCGGCGGCAACTTATCAAGTTTCTCGGCGCATTACCGATCGTCCTGACGGGAAGCTGGTATGCTTTTCAGGCTTGGGGCACCGCTCCCGGTGGCGTGCAGGATTACTCCAGCCTGGAAATAGTGGTTGCATCCGCTGCCCTCGTTTTGGTGCTGATCTGGCCGGTCTGGATTGCGATATCCATAGCTCTGGGCGACGACCCGATACACGATCGATTCGCAAATACCACGGTGCGCATACAGGAGGCCCAGACATGAGTGTGCCGGAGAGGCCCCGCGTGGTCATCACCTATTGCACGCAGTGCCAGTGGCTGTTGCGGGCCGGCTGGATGGCGCAGGAACTGCTCTCCACCTTCGGCACGGATCTTGGTGAAGTGACGCTGGTGCCGGGCACAGGCGGCATCTTCACCGTTTCCTGCAACGATGTGCTGGTCTGGGACCGCAAGCGCGACGGCGGCTTTCCCGATGCCGCCAAGCTCAAGCAGCTGGTGCGCGACGTCATCGATCCGGGCCGCGATCTCGGTCATTCCGACCGCAAGGGTCACACGCAAAAGGACCCCGCTTGAGGCGAGGTCCTTGCGTTTGCGAAGTGTCATTTTTCAGAGCAATGCGAACATGAAGCAGGCCATCGACACGATGGCGGTGATGGTGCGGACGTGGTTCCACATCACCCATTGATTCAGATGGTTCGCCCACACGGCTGCGCCATTGGCCCTGGCCGGGTCGACGGCGGCGAGCGCATCGTTGAGCGGCACATTGAAGACCATGGTCACGATCGGGTTGCCGATCAAATAGATCACGGCGCCGGCAAGCAGCCAGTATGAGCCGGACTGGCTCCACCCCATGAGAACGGCGGCGATAAGCACCAGACAGAGCAGGCCGGTGCCGAACAGCGCCGTCATGAAGGTGGGCGTGATCACCGTGATGTTGATCGAATTCATCGCTGCGATGCCTTGGGGGACCGGCAGCCGGGCAAGCGCCGCCATGATAAAGTTGGAAAAGGCGAAGAACACGCCGCCGACGACGCCCGAGCCGATGGCGGCGATGATGGTGAGGGTGGGAAGAAGCTTGATCATCTCAGTTGCTCCAGATGCCGGTTGCAGCGGTTTCATTTGCGTAGGCGGAAAAGTCTTTCGGCGCGCGGCCGAGCACACGCTGGACGCCGTCGGTCAGCGTCTCGTTGCGGCCGTCAAGCACTTCGGTGAACAGCTCGTTGAGCAGCCAGGCGATTTCGGGCGGCAGTTCGTATGCCGCCGTCGCGGCGGTGAATTCGTCATGCGAGATCTTGATATAGCGGATGTCGCGGCCGGTCGCCTTGGCGATCTCGGCAACCGCGTCGGCGAAGCTTAGCAGCCGCGGCCCGGTCAACTCATAGAGCTGGCCGACATGACCCGGTTCGGTCAGCGCAACGAAGGCAGCATCGGCGATGTCGTCGACATCGACGAAGGGCTCGCCAACAGGGCCGACAGGCAAAGCCACTTCGCCTTGCCGCAAGGACTCGACGAGAAAACCTTCACTGAAATTCTGCGAAAACCAAGCGCAACGCAGGATCGTCCAGTCAGCGCCCGAGGCTTTGACCATCTCTTCGGCGCGCTGGGCTTCGGTCTCGCCGCGGCCGGAGAGCAGCACCATGCGGGTGACGCCATTTGCCACCGCAAGCCTGGCGAAGGCGCCGACGGTCTCGGCGGCGCCCGGCACGGCGATGTCGGGATAGTAACTGATGTAGACGGCGCCCACGCCCTGCATGGCAGGCTCCCAGGTCGCCGGAACCTCCCAGTCGAAGCGGGGGCTGCCGGAACGCGAGCCGATGCGCACGGGAATGCCCTGTGAGGTCAGCCGCCCGGCGAGGCGACGGCCGGTCTTGCCAGTGCCACCGAGAATCAGGACTGGTTTGGTGTCGGTCATGGTGGTTTTCCTTTGTTACAAATATGAGTAATCCTCACATTTGCAAAATGTGATAAACCCTCGTATTTTGGGAGTCAAGCCGTTTGTTGGCAGATTTTGTCGAGACCGGAGGCCGTCATGGAAGACACAGCAACGCCCGCATCTGCCCAGGAGCAGGTCGCATCGCCGCGACGGGCGCCCACCCAGCAGCGCAGCCGCGAGCGGGTCGAGCGCATGCTGGCCGCAGCCTCGGCGCTGATTGCCGAGCAAGGCAGCGACGCCATGCGCATGGGCGAGGTGGCGGAGCGGGCCGCGGTGTCGATCGGCTCGCTCTACCAGTTCTTTCCCGACAAGCGGGCGATCGTCTGGGCGCTGGCCGAGCGCTACACCGCCGAAAGCCAGGCCTGCATCTCCTCGGCGCTCAAGGATGTCGTCGACGCCGAGGGCCTGCGGCAGGCGTTTTCGGAGCTGGTGGATATCTACTATCAGCTGTTCCTGGCCGAGCCGGTGATGCGCGACATCTGGTCGGGCACGCAGGCCGACAAGGCGCTGCGCCAGCTCGAACTCGCCGACAGCCGGGCGAATGCCGAATTCCTGACCATGGTGCTGAAGCGGCTGCATCCCGGCGCCGATCCGGTGGCGCTGGAGACCACAGCGTTTCTGGTCTGGCAGATGGGCGAGGCTGCCGTGCGGCTGGCGATCTCGGTCGACCGGCAGGAGGGCGACAGGCTGGTCGCCGCCTACAAGCGCATGGCGCTGCGGGAATTGGTGGACGGGTAGGCTCGCACCACTCTGGGAAGGGTCGCTTCGAAGCAGCAGGGTGGAGGCGTCGGACCGCACCCGACCCTGGGCGACCTCCCCACAAGCGGGAGGTATCGGCGCGTTAGCTCGAAGCGACTGACTTTGGCGGCAACAAAAAAACCCGCCACAAAGGCGGGTTCTTGATTCAGCGATACAGGTAAACTTTAGAGGCCGAAGCCTTCGAAGCGCTTCTTGAACTTCGACAGGCGGCCGCCGCGGTCGAGCAGGGTCTGCTGGCCGCCGGTCCAGGCCGGGTGCGTGGTCGGGTCGATATCGAGGTTCATCGTATCGCCTTCCTTGCCCCAGGTCGAACGGGTCGAGTATTCGGTGCCATCGGTCATGACGACCTTGATGGTGTGGTAGTCGGGATGGATATCGGCCTTCATTGTCGTGCTTCCTGGCTTGTGGCGCTACAGACTGGCCCGCGGCCTGCGTCGATGCGCCCCTTTTTAAAACTCGAAGCCGCAGCTATTGAAAAGCCACGGCTTCTAAAACGGTCGGCGAGCCTATACATCAGCCGGAATTGAATCACAAGGCCACGGCAGGCGCATATTGAACGCGCCCACCTGGAAGCGGCCAGAGGAAACGGTCATGGCGGACATCAGCGGCGAGCAAGACGGGCGCAGGCGCTCGCTCGGGCCGCTCAGGCGCCTGTATCCCTATATATTCCGCTACCGCAAACTGGTCATAGGCGCCCTCATTTCGCTCGCCATCGCCGCGGCGACGACGCTGGCGCTGCCGCTGGCCGTGCGGCGCATGATCGACCACGGTTTCAGTGCTTCCGGCACCGTCTTCATCGCCGAATATTTCGCCGCTTTGGTGGCGATGGCAGCCATTCTGGCGGCGGCGTCGGCCGGACGCTACTACTTCGTCATCACGCTCGGCGAGCGGGTCGTCGCCGACATCCGCAGCGACGTGTTTTCGCATGTCACGACGCTTTCGCCGTCCTTCTTCGACACCGCGCAATCGGGCGAGATCGTCTCGCGGCTTGCCGCCGACACCACGCAGGTGAAATCCGCGGTCGGCGCCACCGCCTCCGTGGCGTTGCGCAACGTCATCCTCGGCCTTGGCGCGGTGGCGATGATGGTCGTCACCAGCCCGAAACTGTCGGGCCTGGTGATCGCGGCCATTCCGCTCATCGTGCTGCCGCTGGTCGCGTTCGGCCGTTCGGTGAGGCGCCGGTCACGGCAGGCGCAGGACACGCTGGCGCAAGCGACCGCCTATGCCAGCGAGCAGATCGGCGCGGTGCGCACGCTGCAGGCGTTCACCAACGAGACGCTGGTCACCGGGCGGTTCTCGGCCGCGGTGGAAGCCGCCTTCCAGGCGGCGCGCTCGTCGATCTTCTCCCGCTCGCTGCTCACCTTCTTTGCCATCTTCATGATCTTTTCCTCGGTCGTGGCGGTGTTGTGGTTCGGCTCGCGTGACGTGCTTGCCGGCACGATGTCGCCCGGCACGCTCGGCCAGTTCCTGCTTTACTCCGTGTTTGCCGCAGGCGCGCTGGGCGCACTGTCGGAAGTCTGGGGCGAGCTTGCCCAGGCGGCGGGTGCGGCCGAAAGGCTGACCGAGATACTCGACGAGACGCCGGCGATTCAACCGCCGGCCAATCCGCTGCCGCTGCCCGCCAAGGCGACAGGCGCGATCAGTTTCGACGACGTCTCCTTCTCCTACCCGGCAAGGCCGGACCGTGCCGCCGTCCACGGCTTGAGTTTTCAGGTCAAGCCCGGCGAGACGGTGGCGATCGTCGGCCCGTCGGGCGCCGGAAAGAGCACCGTCTTTTCGCTGATCCTGCGCTTCTACGATCCAGAAACCGGCCGCATCGCCATTGACGGCGTCGACGTGCGCGAAGCCGATCCGGCTGAAGTGCGGGAGCGCATTGCGATCGTGCCGCAGGACGTCACCATCTTTGCGGCAAGCGCGCGCGACAATATCGGCTTTGGCCGGCCGGGCGCGACGAATGCCGAGATCGAGGCTGCCGCCAGGGACGCGCTGGCCGACGAGTTCATCCTCAGGCTCGACAAGGGCTACGACAGCCAGGTCGGCGAGCGCGGCGTCACCTTGTCCGGCGGCCAGCGCCAGCGCGTGGCGATCGCCCGCGCCATCCTGCGCGACGCGCCGATCCTGCTGCTCGACGAGGCCACGTCGGCGCTCGACGCCGAAAGCGAAACGCTGGTGCAGACGGCGCTGGAACGGCTGATGCAGGGCCGCACCACCATCGTCATCGCCCACCGGCTGGCGACCGTGCTGAAGGCCGACCGCATCCTGGTCATGGATGGCGGCCGCATCGTCGAGGAAGGCACGCACCAGAGCTTGGTCGCCAAGGGCGGAATCTATGCAAGGCTGGCCAAGCTGCAGTTCGAAACCGGAGCAAGCGCCTTCAGGGGTGCCGCGGAGTAGCAACCCGCAATCAGGCGGGACCATACCGCTTGCGGAGATGCTCGGTGAAATGCGCGGCATTCAGTTTCTCGCCGGTGGCGCGCTCAAGCAGTTCGGGCGTCGACCAGCGCGATCCCTGCGACCAGATCTTGTCGCGGCGCCAGTCATTGATGGCGGCGAAATTGCCCTTGGCAAGCTCGCTGTCGGCTGAAGGATGGTCGCGCGTCAGCGCAGCCCATTGCTGCGCCGCCATCATGGCGCCCAGCGTATAGGACGGGAAATAGCCGAAGGCGGCGCCCGGCCAATGCACGTCCTGCATCGGTCCGTCGGCTGGGTTGTCGATGGTCGAAAGGCCAAGATACTGCCGCATCTTGGCGTCCCAGGCTTCGGGCAGGTCGGCTGCCTGCAGCCGCCCCGAGACCAGCTCCTGCTCCAACTCGTAGCGCAGGATGACATGCAGCGGGTAGGTTACCTCGTCGGCATCGACGCGGATCAGGCCGCGCTCGACCCGGTGCACATGCGGCAGGATGTCGTCCAGCGACCAGGCTTCGCCGAGATGCTTTTCGACCACGGGCAGCGCCCAGCGCCAGAATTCGGGGTTGCGGCCGACCTGTTTCTCGACGAACAGACTCTGGCTTTCATGCACCGCCATGCCGCGCGCCTTGCCGAGCGGCCAGTGCGCCCAGGCCTTCGGCAGGTTCTGCTCGTAGAGCGCGTGGCCGGTCTCGTGCAGCACGCCCATCAAAGCCGACAGGAAATCGGACGTTTTGTAGCGGGTGGTGATGCGCACGTCGCTCGGCACCCCGCCGCAGAAGGGATGGTGCGATACCGACAGAGAACCATGGGTGAGGTCGAAGCCGACCGAAGCCATCATGGCGAGACCAAGCTCGCGCTGTTTGTCGATCGCATAGCTGCCGGAGAGCGGCTTCAGCGGGCGCTTGGCCAGTTGCGCTTCCTGTACGGCCAGCGCTTCCGGCACGAAGCCCTTCAGGAATGTCTTCAGCTCGGTGAAGACCGGCGTGATGTCGGCGGCGCGGTTGCCAGGATCGTATTGCTCCATCAGTGCGTCGTAGGGATCGAGGCCGAGCGCGTCGGCGCGCAGGGCGGCTTCCTCGCGCACCAGCGCGATGACGCCTTCGAGCGCCGGCAGGAATCCGGCCCAGTCATTCTTGGCGCGCAGGTCGCGCCAGAGCTGCTCGGAGCGCATACGCGCCACCGTCTGGCGCTCGACGAATTCGACCGGCAGGCAGGTCAGGTTGGTGTATTGGCGACGCAGTTCGCGGACCGCCGCCTGCTGCTCCTCGTTCAGCGCCTCCTGTTCGGCGGCGGCGAGCCAGTCGGCGATCTCCGGCGCCGTTGCCCTGATATGCAGCATCCCGGCCAGGGACGACATGGCTTCGGCGCGCTTCTCGCCGCCGCCGACGGCCATGTGGGTCGCCTCGTCGGCGCCGAGGATAGCGAGCGCATGTTCCAGCGCTTCGAACTTGTGGCCGAGATCATTGAGTTTCTGAAAAGACATGACAGGTTCCGCGTTTTGGACCGCGGAAAAGATACCAACGCGCCAGGATTGGCAACCCTCAAAGGTGGCTATGCAGCTTGCGCCGGTGAGCTGGTGCGTGGAATGCTGGCTGACGGTGGAACACCGCCATGGAGGGGAGACTAAGATGATCGGCAATATCCTGGTCGGGCTGGTGGCCCTGATCCACCTCTTTATCGTCTATCTGGAGATGGTGGCGTGGGACACACCGCGCGGGCACAGGGTGTTCAACCTCAAGCCGGACTTCGCCAGCGCATCGAAGGTGCTCGCCGCCAATCAAGGGCTCTACAACGGCTTCCTTGCCGCCGGGCTGATCTGGGGCCTCTATCTCGGCGCGGCGGGATTCCAGATCAAGGTGATCTTCCTGCTTTGCATCGCCGTCGCCGGCCTCTATGGCGCGGCGACTGCCAGCCGGAAGATCCTCTATATTCAGACCGTGCCGGCGGTGCTGGCCCTCGCTGCGCTGTGGCTGGGCTGGTGACAAAAAAGACGCCCTCGGAGCCAGATCCGGGGGCGTCAGACAGTCCCTTCCTCATTCCTGGAGATATCAGAGCGGATCTCAGCCGTTCGGATAATTTCCGCCGTCGGAGCCATCACCGATCATGAAGCCGCTGCCGGTGTCGGACATCAGCCTCTGATCGACATTGTCGAGGCGGCGCAGCAGATCGTGATATTGCGCGGCCGGGATCCGGCCATGGTCAGAAGCGGCGACCCGTTCGGCGGCCTGGCCGATATGCGCAGCACGCAGATGCAGCCACTGCGCTTCCGAGGTCGAGATGCCCTTCGTCTCGCGCGCATCCGTGATGCCCTGTTCGACGCCCCGCACCTGCTCGATCAGGCCGGTCACGCGCGGACCGGTCATGTCGGTCGGGTCGCTGGCGTCGAGGGCGGCCTTGTGATGTCCGGCGGCATAGGCGCCGGCGAGTGGAACAGTGATCAGAAGTGTCGTGAGGGTTGCGGTCCTGAGAGTCTTCAAAGAGCGCATGATGTGCGTCTCCTCCTGCTATGGAAGGGGCAAGCGCTTTCGCTCCGCCTTCCGGAAGCGGGCCGTCCGGTTCCGTCGCGTCGCGATGGGAGGCATCGCCGGCGGTTCTCGGCCCTGCGCGTCAAAGTAGGAGCCCAGTAACGCGAAGTGTAATTAAAGAAAGATAATGTTTTCAGGCCTTGCCGACCTGGCGTTGCGCCCTAGAGTTGAGCCGGCAAACAATTTCGCGTGACTGAAAATCACCGTTCGGTGAGCTTCAGTTCAATGCGTCGGTTCTTGTTGCGGGCGTCTTCGGTGTCGGCGGGGTCGAGCGGCTGGAATTCGCCGAAGCCGGCCGCAACCAGCCGGTTGGCGGGCACGCCGTTCTCGATCAGGAACTTGACCACCGAGGTCGAACGCGCCGTCGACAATTCCCAATTGTCGCGATAGCGGCCGGCGCCGGACAGCGGCTTGTTGTCGGTGTGGCCGTCGACGCGCAGCACCCAGTTGATCTCGGGCGGGATTTCCTTTTGCAACTCGATGATGGCATCGGCGAGCTTCTTCATCTCGACTTTGCCGGCATCGTTGATCACTTCCGACCCGGTCGGGAACAGAACTTCCGACTGGAAGACGAAGCGGTCGCCGACGATGCGGATGTTCTCGCGGTCGGCGAGGATTTCGCGCAGGCGGCCGAAGAAGTCGGAGCGATAGCGGTTCAGCTCCTGCACGCGCTGCGCCAGCGCGACGTTGAGCCGACGGCCGAGATCGGCGATCTTGGTGTTGGAATCGCGGTCGCGCGTTTCGGACACATTGAGGGCGTCCTCGAGCGCGCCGATCTGCTTGCGCAGTGCTGCGATCTGCTGGTTCAGGATCTCGACCTGGCTCAGCGCCTGCTGGCTGATCTGGCGCTGGCTGTCGAGTTCGCCGCCGAGTTCCGCGGCGCGCTGGGTGGCGGCGTCGCCGGCGCCGGCACCTTGTGCCAGCAGCTGCTCGAGCCGGCTCTTCTCAGCTTCGGCGGCCGACAGCGACGCCTGCAGATTGGCCAGCGAATCGTCCTTGTCCTGCGCGCTCGAGCGCTCCAGCGCCAGCAACTGCGTCAGTTCGTTGATCTGCGAGTTGAGGCGCGTGAGCGCCGTATCTTTGCCGGAGAGTTCGCGTCCGAGCAGGAACTGCGCCAGCACGAAAACGGTGAGCAGGAACATGATGGCGAGCAGCAGCGTCGACAGCGCGTCGACGAAGCCCGGCCAATAGTCGATCCGGCGATCGGTGCGCCGGCCCCTGGCGAGAGCCATGCTAGTGGACCCCGGGTTTCTTCAGCGCGTCGGCGATCTTTTCCAGCGTGTTGCGCATCGCCTTCTGCTCGTCCGATTGGGCCTCGACCCAGTCGCGCATGATCTGCTGCTCGGAGCGCATGTTCTTGACCAGTCCGGAAATGCCGTCGGCGAGATTGGCCATGGCGGTGGCGACGCGCGGATTGGAGCCGCCGCCGCTTTCCTGCATGCTGCGCAGCCGTTCCGACAGGACCCGGATCTCGTCGGAGGATTCAGTCTTGGCCGGGTCGGCGACGGCGATGTCGGAGGAGAGATCGGTGACCGAGGACAGCCAGTTTTCAAGCTCGGTATAGAAGCGGGTCTGCGCGCGGCCGGCCTGTAGGTCGAGGAAGCCTAGCACCAGCGACCCGGAAAGGCCGAACAGCGAGGACGAAAAGGCCGTACCCATGCCGGCCAGCGGCGCCGACAGCCCCTGCTTCAGCGAATCGAGCACGGCGGCGGCGTCGCCGGTGCCGGGATCGAGCGATTCGATGGTTTCGCGGATCGAGCCGATGGTGTTGAGCAGGCCCCAGAAGGTGCCGAGCAGACCGAGGAACACCAGCAACCCGACGAGATAGCGCGAGGTGTCGCGGCTTTCGTCGAGGCGGGTGGCGATCGAATCCAGCATGGTGCGCATCGAAGACGTCGAGAAGGCGACCGTCGAGGAGCGGCCGATCATCGCCTTCATCGGCGCCAGCAGCACCGGCTCGGTGGTTTCGGAACCGGCGCGGAAGGAATTGACCCAGCGCACTTCGCGAAACAGTCGTCCGACCTGGGCGAAGGCGAGCAGGATGCCGACCACAAGGACGCCGACGATGAGGCCATTGAGGCCGGGATTGCTCCCGAAAGCGGTCGAGATCTGGCGGGTGAGGATGGCGGCGATGAAGGCGACGATGACCAGGAAGATGACCATGGTCAGGAGGAAGACCTGCGGGCTCGACAGTTTGTGCGGATCGTACATCAGGACATCAGAACGCCTGCCCACGCCGAAGGATCTGAGAAAAGCCATCCGTGCCCCGTTTCCGATGCTCTATTTGCCTTGACGCAATTCCGAACGGGAAGCCGCTCATACTTCCCTGGAACCGCTCCAGTGCCGCCGATCACGTAATTCGCGACTCTAAACGGAATTGTGACCAAATTGAATGGCGCTTGGCAATATTGCCCGACTGTCGGGCCGCACCACGCCGTTCAGAGGCGGTTGACGACCAGGCAGTCGACCATGGCGGCAAGATGCAGCCCGGCGCCGGTGACGACAAAGCCGTGCCAGAGGGCATTGTGAAAGCGCAGGCGTTTCCAGGCGAAGAAGATGACGCCGCAGGAGTACACGATGCCGCCGGCGACAATCAGCGCGATCGAGGTCGTCGGCAACGTCGCCACCAGCGGCTTGACCAGGACGACGCCGCTCCAGCCGATGGCGAGATAGAAGACAATGGCCAGACGATCGAAGCGGCCGGGCAGGAACACTTTCATGGCAATGCCGGTCAAAGCAGCGGTCCAGACAAGGACAATCATCGGCAGCGCCAGCGGCGAGCCGTCGAGCTGGGCCAGAAAGGGCGTGTAGGTCGCGGCGATCAGGAGGTAGATCGCCGCATGATCGAAGCGCCGCAAGATCCACTTCGCCGGCGACGTCACCGGCCACAGATTGTAGGTCAGCGAAATCGACAGCACAGTCAGCAGCGACACCACAAAGAAGGCGGCGGCGATGTATTCGCCGGGACCGGCATGGAAGGCGGCCAGTGCCAGCAAGGCCGAGCCGGCTGCTATCGCCAGCACGATGCCGACCGCATGGACGATGCCATCGGCGATCATCTCCGCACGCGAGTAGTGCCAACGCCCGACATAAGGGATTTCAACTGGCTGGTCTGGCTGCGCTTCTCGCGAGGATAGTGAAGGTATGCTCGTCATAAAAAATCCTGCGTCACCCTTATCTGGGCGGCCGCCGGGCAGTATTTCAAGCTTTGATTGCGGTTTTGCGACTGCGGCGCTTCAGCACGCCGCGCCGGCATGCCAAGTGATCAGCGCGCCGAAAGCGGCTTCTTCACCGCCTTGAGCAGCGCGCGCTGTATGACCTCGTTGCCGGCGACGAGCGAACCCGCTTCGAGCATATCCTGGCCGCCATCCATGTCGGAGACGAAGCCACCGGCCTCGCGGATCAGCAGCAGGCCGGCGGCAATGTCCCAGGCCGAAAGGCCGGTTTCCCAAAAGCCGTCCATGCGGCCGGCGGCGACATAAGCGAGATCGAGCGCGGCGGAACCCAGGCGGCGCACGCCCGAGACCTCGGCCATCACATTGCGCAACTCGACGAGGAAATTGCCGTGCTGGCCGCGGCCGAGATGCGGCACGCCGCAGCCGATGACGCAGTCGGTGAGCTTGCTGCGGCCGGCAACGCGCAGCCGGCGATCGTTCATGAAGGCGCCGCCGCCGCGCTCGGCGGTGTAGAGCTCATCCATTGCCGGATTGTAGATGACGGCGGCGACCAACTGGCCCTGTCGCTCCAGCGCGATCGAGATGGAAAAGATCGGAATGCCGTGCAGGAAATTGGTGGTGCCGTCGAGCGGGTCGACGATCCAACGGTGCTGGTCGTCGTCCCCTGCGATCATGCCGCGCTCTTCCATCAGGAAGGCATAGCCCGGCCGTGCCTTCGACAGTTCGGCAAACAGAATGTCCTCGGCCTTGCGGTCGGCTTGGCTGACATAGTCGCCCGGTCCCTTCATCGACACCTGCAGGTTCTGCACCTCGCCGAAGTCGCGCGACAGCGAGCGGCCGGCCTTCATGGCGGCCTGGACCATGACATTGAGAAGTGCGGAGCGTGCCATCGTATCTGTTCCTGCCTACGCGTCAGTCTGCGCGGCGCATGTAGGTGAGTTCGTTGGTGTCGACGACGATGCGTTCGCCGGCGCCGATGAATGGCGGCACCAGCACGCGGATGCCGTTTTCCAGCACCGCCGGCTTGTACGAGGACGCGGCCGTCTGGCCCTTCACCACCGGGTCGGCCTCGGTGATGGTCAGCGTCACCTGGTCGGGCAGCGAAATGCCGATCGGCCTGTCCTCATAGAGCTGGACCGTCACCATCATGCCGTCCTGCAGGAAGGCGGCGCGGTCGCCGACGAAATCCTTCGCCAGCTCGAGCTGCTCGTAGCTCTGCGTGTCCATGAACACCAGTGCGTCGTCCTGGGCGTAGAGGAAGGAAAAATCCTTCAGGTCGAGCCGGATCTGCTCGACGGTCTCGGCCGAGCGGAAGCGCTCGTTGAGCTTGGTGCCGTTGATCAGGTTCTTCAGTTCGACCTGGTTATAGGCACCGCCCTTGCCGGGCTTGACGGTGTTGGTCCTGACCGCCACCCAAAGGCCGCCATCGTGCTCGATGACATAGCCGGGACGGATTTCGTTGCCATTGATCTTGGCCATGATGAGATTGATCCGGGATGCTACCAACGGCTTGGCCGTTGGTATGGGGATGGTCGCTGGACAAGCGATTTCGGGCTCCCAAGACCACAAATCGGCAGGAGAGGCAAGGGGATGCCAGATCGCCCGACAAGGGCTGGTAGCCTCAAACCTGGGCCGCAATGACTCTGCCGACAGCCTCGACGATGGCGTCCGCAGCCTCAGTCAGCCGGTTAAGATGAGGCGAACGAAGTGCGGCGACCTGCAAGGAAAGGTCGACATCTTCCGTGTTGACCAGCATGAGGCCGTCGGGAAGTCCGCGCCTTGCAAGACGCAACGGCACTAGCCCAAGGCCGTGCCCCCGACGGACCCATTCCATCTGCAAGGCCGGATCCTGTATCTCCGCCGCGATCTCGAAATAACGCCTTCCGCCGACCAGAACGGACATGAGTTTCTGGCGCGCGTCGCAAGGGGCCGGACTAAGCACCCACGGCATGGGTGTCCGGCCACCGTCTTCCGGATCGGGGACGGTGGACGCAGCTATGACGCCAAGACGTTCAGTGCCAAGCGCTTCCGGGCCTGGCTTATCCGACGATCGCAGAACAATCGTCACATCGAGCTCGCCGCGTTCGAATTTATCGATTAGTTCGGCGCTCCAGCCCGTCTTGAGCCGTAGCGACACTTTCGGGAACGCCGCCGCGGCGTTGGCGATGGCCCCGGCGATGTCGCGGTCCGAGAGGCCATGGGCGAGACCCAGGCGGAACAGTCCTTCCGGCTCGGTCTTTCCGGCGAAGGATTTCAGCGCTTCTACGGAAGCGATGATATCGCGTCCGCGCGCCAGCACTTCCAGCCCCGTCGGCGTCAGTCGCGGCGGCTTTTGCCGGCGGTCGAGCAGCGTCGTGCCAAGCATGTCCTCCAGCCGCTGGATTTGCCGGGTCACAGCCGGCTGCGTCAGCGGCAGGCGCCGGGCGACCTTCTGGATCGAGCCCTCCTCGGCAAACAGGGCGAGCGTGCGCAATTCCTCAAGCATAGCTAGAACTATGTCTCGTAAGCATAATCATTGTAAACATTATGAATTTGAAATCCATCGCCTGGCAAGCAATTTTCCTTTCAAACGAAAGGACGACGACAATGAAGGCAATCGAACTGCAGAAGCCGGGCGGCATCGACAATCTCAAGATGGTCGAACGACCAATGCCGGAGCCCGGCCGTCAGGAGATGATCGTCCGCGTCAAGGCGACGGCGCTCAACTATCGCGATGTCGAGATCGCGCGCGGCAGCTATCACACGACATTCCCCTTGCCGCTGGTGCCGCTTTCCGACGGCGTCGGCGAGGTCGTCGCGCTTGGCCCCGAGGTCAGCCGCTTCAAGGTCGGCGACCGGGTCTGCGGCACGTTCTGGCAGCGATGGGTCGGCGGCAGCTTCGCCATGGCCGAACCCTCATACCAGCGCGGCGGCCCCATCGACGGTTTGCTGAGCGAATTCGCCCGGCTGGACGAACAGGCGGCTGTCATCGCGCCGGCGCATCTCAGCGACGTAGAGGCGGCGACGTTACCCTGCGCCGCCGTCACCGCTTGGCATGCCTTGTTTACGGAAGGCAACCTCAAGCCGGGCGAGACCGTGCTCAGCCTCGGCACGGGCGGCGTATCGCTGTTTGCCATGCAGTTCGCGAAGGCGGCCGGCGCGCGGGTCGTCGTTACGTCGAGCAGCGATGAGAAGCTTGCCCGGGCGAAGGGGCTTGGCGCGCATGATGGCGTCAACTACCGCGACAATCCGGATTGGTCGTCGGCCGTGCTGGCGCTGACCGATGGCCGCGGCGCCGATCACATCATCGAAGTCGGTGGTCCCCAAAGTTTCGCGCAGTCGCTCAAGGCGTCGGCGCGCGGCGCCCAGATCAACGTCATCGGCTATCTCGGCGGCAGCGAAGGGGTGATCAATCCGCTCGACATCTTCCGACGCCAGGTGAAAGCACGCGGCATACCGGTCGGCTCGCGCGAGTCCTTCGAAGCGATGAACCGGGCGCTCGCCGTCAATCGGCTGCGGCCGGTGATCGACCGGGTCTTCCCATGGGCAGAGGCAGCGCAGGCCTTTCGCCATCTCGAACACGGCTCTCCCTTCGGCAAGGTCGTGCTGGATCATACAGAGTGACGTTGCGTGTCAGGGCAGGCGGTTGGCCTTCTGCAAGGCTTGCTTTGTCTGATCGTCGGTCAGCCCTTGCAGGAAATCGTCCATCTCCGGATCGATAAGGCCGGCGCGGCGGGCGACCACATACCAGGCCCCGGCCAGGATCAGGTCGGGGTCGGTTCCGATGCCGCCCATATAGAGCTTTGCCAACCGGTTCTGGGCAGCGACATTGCCGCCTTCAGCTGCCTGCTTCATCCAGTTGAAGCCGGATTTCAGGTCGCGAACACCGCCCCGGCCCTCGATCATCCAGGCGGCAAGATCGATCTGCGCGGTGTCGTAGTTCTGCCTGGCAGCCTGTGCCAGCAAGCTGCGGGCCTTTGCATCGTCGCGGGTCTTGCCGCCGACGCCATTGGCATAGACCTGCGCCATCGCATACTGGGCGTCGGCAAGCCCTGTCGCCGCGGCACGCTCATAATAAGGCACAGCCCTGGCGATGCCGGCATCGCCCGGATCCTGCTGCACGAGCAATTGCGCGAAGTTGAACTGCGCCAGCCGGTTGCCGGCCTCGGCGGCGGCCTGCATCAGCGCATAAGCTCCCTTCTCGTCCTTCTTGACGTAGCGGCCGTCGAGCAGCATCAGCGCATACTGGAACTGCGATTCAGGAATCCCCTGCTCGGCGGCCTGCGCATACCATTTGGCGGCTTCCGCAGGGTTGAGCGGCACGCCCAACCCGCGCGACAGGATCTCGGCCACCAGCGTTTGCGCCGCCGGGTCGCCATTCTGAGCCCGTACCAACGCCAGATTGTAGGCCGTCTTGTAAAGGCCGCGCTGGAAAGCGCCATAGGCGGGGTCCGCCGGCTTGGCGCCGAAACGTTCGGGGTTGATGGCGTCGGCCGACGGCAGCGGCGCGGTTGTCGCCGGCTGCGGCAGCGGGGTGTCGATCGGCTTGTCGATATGGGCGCCGGAATCCGTGGCACCGGCTTTTGGGGCACCCGCATCGGGAGCGATCGCATCCGGCACGCTGAGGGCGGGCGCGCTGGTGTCCGGCCTCGGCTGCGGCAGCGGAACGGTCTCCGCCGCGATCGCTGCCCCGCTCATCAAGGCTGCAACGAGAATCGCGAGAGGAAGTCCAGGTCGGCGCACGTCAGCCCTCGAAGCGCGGCGCGGTTTGGTCGAGCAGCGCATTGGCGGCAGCAATCGCCGCCTTCGGATCGGCGCCTTCGGCGAAGACAGCGCTTGAGACGGCCACGAACTCGGCGCCAGTGGCGGCCACCGCTTCTACCGAAGCGATGGCGGAACCGGCCATGACGACGCAAGGGATCTCAATCACGTCCGCCCACCATTGCCCAAGCGACAGGTTGCGCGGATGCGGTTCCGGCTTGTTGTCGTAGCCGAAGCGGCCGAAGAAGATGTAGTCGGGCCTGGTTTCGCCGAGTTCCAGCGCGTCGTCGCGCGTCTTGGCGCCACCGGCGCCGACCATCATCTTGCCCTGGAAGTGTTCGATGGTCTCGGCGAGCGCGTCCTTGGAAACCTCGACATGAATGCCGTCGGCCTGGACACGGCCGGCAATGCGGGTATCGCCGGCGATGATGACGGCGATGCCGGCCGCTTGCGCCGCCGGTACGATCTGTTCTGCAAAGGCCTGGAAGGCAGCCTCGTCCATGCCGTTCTCAGGCAGGATCAGCGAAGCGATATCACCGCCGTCGAAGGCAGCCGCAATGCGCTGCGCCGGAGCGTCCTTGGGTGCGATCAGCACGATGCGGCAGCGGTTGGGGGGTGTTGCGTCGTTCATGGCTTTCGATCCCGGGTTTCGCCTATGCCCGGCGAAGATGGTTGCATTGCGGCATAGAACAAAGCGCCCGCCTTGAACAGGCGGGCGGGGAACGATGCGCTGGCTTTGGTTTACGATCGCCGGCGAGCCGACGCTCTGCGGCTCATTTGACGGCTTGCGGGCTTTCGGCCGGCGATTTGGCCCTCCACAAAGTCCAGCCGAGATTCATGCCGGCGGCGGCGATCAGGATCGCGGCTGCGCCGACGAGCTGGGCCGGATGCAGCCGGTGGCCGAAGGCCATCACATCGACCAGGATCGCAACGACAGGATAGATGAAGGACAGCGACCCCTGCAGATGCGTCGGCAGTTTCTGGATGGCGGCGTACATCAATATGTACACCAGGCCGGTGTGAACGACGCCAAGCGTGGCCAGCATGGCCCAGCTCCAGGCATCGGCGGGCAAATGCGAGAGGTTGGCAAAGGGCGCCAGCATGACGACGCCGACGCAGACCTGGATCAGCGCGATCAGATGCGGCGGGGTGCCCTTGAGCTTCTTGGCGACGATTGCCGCGACAGCCCAGAAGAAGGCCGCTCCGAGCGCCATGACGATGCCGATGACATAATCTGTGCCGGTTATGCCGGAACCGACACCCGCATCGGGCCCTGTCTGCACGATTAGCAGCATGCCGGCGAACGCGATGCCGAGCCAGGTCAGCTTGGCCAGGGTCAGCCGCTCGCCGAAGAACAGCGCGCCGAAGCCGACCAGCATGAAGGGCTGCGTGTTGTAGACCGCCGTGGCAATCGAGATCGAGGCGCGGGAGAAGGCGCTGAACAGCAACAGCCAGTTGATGACGATAGCCGCGCCGCCAAGAGCGGCGATGGCAACAATGCGCAGCGTCAGCCTGCCGCGCAGCAGCCCGAGTGCCGCGCAGGTGATCAGCAGCGCCACTGCGCCGAAGGCGCAGCGCCAGAACACCACGTCCATAACGGGCTGGCCCGACATGACGACAAACCAGCCGATCGTGCCGACAATCGTCATCGCCGCCGTCATCTCGATCGTGCCGCGTACCGTGTTGTCCATGACAATACCTCTATCTGTTGAGGCCATAATCTCATGCCGTCTTGAGGGTTTATATACCCTATGAAAGGTGATAGGGGGGCAGGACCTTATTTAACAAGGCGCGCGCTGCCCTTTTGCGAGGAGATGAAAATGCTGGACGAGTTGGACAGAAAGCTTCTCGACATCCTGATCCTGGATTCGCGGACTTCGTTGAAGGATCTGGCGCAGCAGGTCGGGCTGTCATCGCCGAGCGTCTCGGAACGACTGCGGCGGCTCGAGGAACGCGGCGTCATCCGCGCCTTCACCATCGAGATCGACCCGGAGGCGCTGGGGTTTCCGTTGCAGGCGATCGTGCGGGTGCGGCCACTGCCGGGCAAGCTGCACATCGTGCAGAAGCTGATCGAGGAGATCCCGGAATTCGGCGAATGCGACAAGGTCACCGGCGACGACTGTTTCGTGGCCCGGCTCTACGTGCGCTCCATCGGCGAGCTCGACAAGCTTCTCGACCGCATCGCCGACAAGGCGGAAACCAGCACCGCCATCATCAAGGCGCAGCCGATCCGGCGCCGTCCTCCACCGCTGAACTAAAGCTCCAATTTGTAACCGATGTGGCTGGCCTTGAAGCCGAGCCGGTCATAGAAGCGATGCGCGTCCTGGCGGCTCTTGTTGGTGGTCAGCTGGATAATCTTGCAGCCACGTTCACGGCACTGTTCGATCGCCCATTCCAGCAGACGCTGTCCCAGCCGTTCGCCGCGGCGGTCTGCGACGACGCGCACAGCCTCGATCTGGCCGCGCAAGGCGCCCTGCAGCGACAGCCCGGCGAGATAGCTGATCTGCAACGTGCCGATGACGCGGCCGCTATCCGTCATCACGGCAAGAAACTGGTTGGGGTCGGCGTCGATGGCGGCAAAGGCGTCGCGATAGGCCTTGGCGAGTGGCTCGGTCGCATCCTCGCGGCTGCGGCCAAGTGGATCGTCGGCGAGCATGACTACGATGGCAGACAGGTCGGCCGCTTGGGCGCGGCGGATGTGGGGTTCGCTCATTGTCAAAACCTGGAGTCAAAAACCTGGGGTCAAAAACCTGGGGCCAAAACCTGATGCAGCGGGGATGGCGCCCTTATGCATCGGCGACGATCTTGCCGCAAATCCGGAACCGTCGCTTTACGCACAGTTGATCGACACGGCCGGCATTTTCCCGGTCGCGGCGCAAGGGTTTCTGGGCTATTGCAGGGCAACCGTCTTCCCTCCAGCCATTTCCAGTTCATGTCAGGTCTGCTCGCCGATCCGTGGTTTTATGCCGCCGCCATTCCGGCGGTGATACTTGTCGGGCTGTCGAAAGGCGGCTTCGGCGGCGCTGTCGGCTTCGTTGGCGTGCCTTTGATGGCGCTGGCCATGCCGCCGGTGCAGGCGGCGGCTATCCTGCTGCCGATCCTGTGCCTGATGGACATCGTTTCGGTGTGGACGTGGTGGGGTGTGTATGACAGAAAGATGCTGGTCGACATGATGCCGGGCGCGGTGATCGGCATTGGGCTCGGCTGGCTGACGGCAGCGCTCGTAACCGAAGAGATGGTGCGGCTGATCGTCGGCGCTGTCGCGCTGATCTTCGTGCTTCGCTGGCTCTATCTCCAGTTCCGCCACGGTTCCGACCATGCGGCGGCGCCCAACCGCATCGCCGCCGCCTTCTGGGGCATCGTCGCCGGCTTCACCAGCTTCGTCGCCCATGTCGGCGGGCCGCCCTTCCAGGTCTATGCGCTGCCGATCCGGCTCGATCCGAAGGTGCTGTCGGGGACATCGGCGATCTTCTTTGCCGCCACCAACGCGCTGAAGCTGATCCCCTATTTCGCGCTTGGCCAGTTCGACACAGCCAACCTGACGGCGTCGGCCGTGCTGATGCCGCTGGCGCCGCTGGCCACCATCGCCGGCGCCTGGCTGGTGCGGCGCATGCGGCCGGAGATTTTTTATCCCTTCACCTACGCGACCGTGGCCGTGGTCGCGGTCAAGCTGCTTTGGGACGGAATCGCCGGCCTGTTCTAAATGCCGCTCAGGCGGCTGCCGGTTTGGTTCGCCGGGCGCTCGCAAAGGTCAGCGATGCACCACCAACGACCAGCACCGCCATGGCGCCGAGAATGGCGATGTCGTGCGCGGTCGGCTTCAGCACCATGTCGGCGACGACGGCGATCATGATGACGAAATCGAACTTGACGATCCGTATCATGCGGCGGCCAAACGCTATCGCGGCCGGGGTCATGCCGTCCGTGGCAAGCATTGCGGCAAGCTTTTCGAACGAAGGCTTCAGCACGAGGATACCGGTTAGAAACGCGGCGGCGTAGCCGCAAAGGCCGATGACGACCCAAAGGTCGGAGAAGCCGGTCCATAGCGAAGTCAGCACCAGACCAGAAGCCAGGGTCGCGACGGACGCCGGCACGAACAGACGCAAGCCGAGTTTGTCCGTCGTTCTCAGCATGACCATCAGCGTCTCGTCGTCGCCGGCGCGATCGGCGAGTATCGAAACCAGCAGCATGGCGAAACCGCCGCCGAGCCAGAGGATCGCTGCCATGACATGCAGGAATTTGAAGAGAGAATACCAGTCCATTGCCGCTCCTTGTGCATCGTTCCGGGGGTAAACGCTGCTTTCGCGCGTCTGCTTCCGAAGGAGGGCGGATTATCTCCGTACATGTATCCAGAAGATGCCGCGTGGGTGCCGGCTTGTTGCGGTGGCGCCGTCGCCGGATTTTACCGCCAGCCCGCAGAATACCCGGCAGTTGCCGGATGGACGCCGTGTCGGCATTGGCTGGTTCGCGGCATGATCCTGAAACCTGCGGGGACTAAGCCGCTCGCGACCGACGCTCCATTTTGGCCGCGCGCGGTCGGACCAAGTCTGCAACAACCAACGAGGGTATCCCATGCAAGGCGTAGCACGAAATTTCTTCACCCTGGCCGTCATCTATTCCCTGTGCGGCATGGCGCTCGGCCTGCATATGGCGATCTCCAATGACCATGGGCAGATGCCGACCCACGCGCACACCATGGTGGCGGGCTGGCTGATGTCGGCGGTGTTTGCCTTCTTCTACCACCTGTTTCCAGCGGTCGGGCAAAAGACGATTGCCGTCGTGCATTTCTGGCTGACGGCAATCTGCGGCATCGCACTGATGATTGGGCTTTACTTTGAACTTGCCGGCCATCCGGAGATCGAGCCGGTGCTGGCTTCCTCCTCGATGGGGTTTTATGCGGCAATGCTGCTGTTCGCCTTCATTTCCTTGCCGGCTGTGTGGAAGAAGGCATGAACAAGCCGACGATCAGGCTTAGGGCACCGTTGTGCTGATACGGCACAGAACGGCAGCGGTCGATCAAGAAATATCCGCGCCGTTAAGGGTTCATTAAGCTTTACAGGTGTTTACTATGTCCATCCAGTGATCTGGATTCTTACCGAGTGGTTGGAGCCACTTCGTTTGACGCCTCCCTGTTAAACTCCTGAGAGCCGCCTTATCCGCGGCTCTTTTTTTGTCTGCTTTTGGTCCGCTTGGCGCCCCTGCGCAGGCGTTAACCGTTTGTTAAACATGTGCTTGCCTTCGCCGGCGGCGAAGCGCATTTTCAAGCTTCAGTCATCTAGGGTGCCGGCGTGACGGCGAGAAGCCGAATCAGCCGACGGGGCAGTGCAGGGGCGTATCGATGAACGAGCCTTCGAAGGGCATCGCGAAAACCATCAAGCTGGCGGAACGCCGGGTTTTCTCCCAATCCTTCAAACCGCTCTACCAGGAAGGCATGGGCCTGGTCGAACAGGCAGCCGAGTATCTTGACGGCAAGGGCCGGGCCGAGGCCAAGAAGCTGTCCAGGCTGGCGGCGACGCTCTATGCGGCCGAATCGATGCGGCTGACCACAAGGTTGATGCAAGTCGCCTCCTGGCTGCTTTTGCAGCGGGCGGCAAATTCCGGCGAGATGACCCGCGACCAGGTCGCTTCGGAAAAATCCAAGGTGCGTCTCGACACCGCCTCGGCGCATGACGAAGCGGTCGGCTGGGGCGAACTGCCGAAGGATTTCCTCGACCTCGTCACCCGCTCGCTGCGCCTGCAGGCGCTGGTGCGCCGCATGGACGAAGAGATCTATGGCGGCGCGTTTGCCGAGACGCCTGCCGCCGCCCGCCGCGCCAATCCGGTTTCCGACCAGATCACGCTGCTGAACACGGCTTTCGCTCGAGGTTAAACGCCTCCGTTTCCGGTTTGTTCACATTTCGCTGACATCGCTGTGCGCCGGAGGTAGACTTCGCGCATGAGGGAAGCGATTCGCATTATCGGTATCGATCCGGGGCTGAGGCGCACCGGCTGGGGCATCGTCGAGAGCCTCGGCAACTCGCTGCGCTTTATCAGCTCCGGCACTGTACGCTCCGACGACAAGGCGGCGCTGGCGACACGGCTCTGCCAATTGCATGACGGGCTGGCCGAGATCCTGCATGCGGCCATGCCCCAGGAAGCGGCCGTCGAGCAAACCTTCGTCAACAAGGATGCGGTGGCGACACTGAAGCTCGGCCAGGCGCGCGGCATAGCCATGCTGGTGCCGGCGCGCGCCGGCCTTGTTGTGGCCGAATATGCCCCCAATGCCGTCAAAAAGGCGGTGATCGGCGTTGGCCATGGCGACAAGAAGCAGATCCACATGATGGTAAAGGTGCTGTTGCCGAAAGCCGTTTTCGACACCGAACATGCCGCAGACGCGTTGGCTATCGCCATCTGCCACGCGCATCACCGGCAAAGCGTCGCCTACAGGATGGCGCTGGCATGAGGGATCACGCATGATCGGCAAATTGAAAGGCACGCTGGACGAGATCGAGGAGGATTTCTGCCTCGTCGATGTGCACGGCGTCGGCTATGTCGCCTATTGCTCGGCGCGCACGCTGGCCGCGCTGCCTTCGCCCGGCGAGGCGGTGGTGCTGTTCATCGAGACCTATGTGCGCGAGGACATGATCCGGCTCTACGGTTTCCAGTCGGTGCTTGAGCGCGAATGGTTCCGGCTGTTGATGAGCAATGTGCAAGGCGTCGGCGCCAAGGTGGCGCTGGCCATCCTGTCGACGCTGGCGCCGGCAGACCTCGCCAATGCGATCGCGCTGCGCGACATCGCCATGGTCAGCCGCGCGCCCGGCGTCGGCAAGAAGGTGGCCGAGCGCATCGTCACCGAGTTGAAGAACAAGGCGCCGGCCTATGCCGGAACCGCCTCCGGCACCATCGGCCTTAAGCAGGAGCTCGGCGAAGGCGTGGCGCCGGCGCCGATTACCGACGCCGTCTCGGCGCTGGTCAATCTCGGCTATTCGCGCGACACAGCAGCCAATGCTGTCGCGGCGGCGCTGAAGACGGCCGGCGAGGACGCCGATGCCTCGAAGCTCATTCGTTTCGGGCTGAAGGAACTGGCGCGGTGAGTGATTGCTTGTCCGGTCCTTTGCCCTGTGCGAGGAAGGCCGCATGAGCCTTTCACCCCGCCTCATTGCCCCGGAAAAGCGCGGCGAGGATGCTGAGCAGACCTTGCGGCCGCAGACGCTCGCCGATTTCGTCGGCCAGGCCGCAGTGCGGGCCAATCTCAAAGTCTTCATCGAGGCCGCCAAGGGCCGCAGCGAGGCGCTTGACCATGTGCTGTTCGTCGGGCCGCCGGGGCTTGGCAAGACAACGCTGGCGCAGATCATGGCGCGCGAGCTCGGCGTCAATTTCCGCTCGACCTCCGGTCCGGTGATCGCCAAGGCCGGCGATCTCGCCGCACTTCTCACCAATCTCGAAGACCGCGATGTGCTGTTCATCGATGAGATCCACCGGCTCAATCCGGCAGTCGAGGAGATCCTTTACCCGGCGATGGAGGATTTCCAGCTCGACCTGATCATCGGCGAAGGTCCGGCGGCACGCTCGGTCAAGATCGATCTTGCCCGCTTCACGCTCGTCGCCGCCACCACCAGGCTCGGCCTTTTGACCAACCCGCTGCGCGACCGTTTCGGCATTCCGGTGCGGCTCAATTTCTATTCTGTCGAGGAACTGGAGCAGATCGTGCGGCGCGGCGCCCGCATCCTGCAAATGCCGCTTGGCGACGATGGCGCGCGGGAGATCGCACGTCGCGCCCGCGGCACGCCGCGCATCGCCGGCCGGCTGCTGCGCCGCGTGCGCGATTTCGCCTCCGTCGCCGGCGACGGCCACGTCGACAAGCAGATTGCCGACGAAGCTCTCACCCGGCTCGAGGTCGACGCGCTCGGCCTCGACGCACTCGACCGCCGCTATCTCTCGATGATCGCGCGCAATTTCGGTGGTGGGCCGGTCGGCATCGAAACCATCGCCGCCGGCCTCTCCGAGCCGCGCGACGCCATCGAGGACATTATCGAGCCCTATCTGATCCAGCAGGGTTTCATCCAACGCACGCCACGCGGCCGCGTGCTGACCGCCAACGCCTGGCGCCATCTCGGCCTCGACGCGCCAAAGGATCTGGCACAGCAGCAGATCAACCTGTTCCAGGAAGAGTAACGGACATTTGTTCTTCGGAACGGATTTCTGTGCAGAATCTCCTCAAACCTGCCAGCGTGAAGGCGCATTCCTCGATTGTATCGGGCGTCGCAATGTCGGCGCGAACT
This sequence comes from Mesorhizobium sp. LSHC412B00, assembly GCF_000503035.1. Taxonomy (NCBI): domain Bacteria; kingdom Pseudomonadati; phylum Pseudomonadota; class Alphaproteobacteria; order Hyphomicrobiales; family Phyllobacteriaceae; genus Mesorhizobium; species Mesorhizobium sp. LSHC412B00. Next base: position 348,452 of record NZ_AYWB01000005.1, read on the forward strand.
GCTCCGATCAAGGTCGGAGCCAGAAAAGTGATCACCAGACGCGGGTTCCTGAAATTCGCCGGAGGTTCGTTCCTCTCGCTGGCTTCGCTCAGTGCCTATGCGGTCGGCATCGAGCCGATGCTGTTGACGCATGTGAAGCGCTACCAGCTGACGCCGCCGCATTGGCCTGCAGATCTCAAGCTGCGCGTCGTAGCACTTGCCGATATTCACGCCTGCCGTCCCTGGATGACGCCTGAGCGGATCGCTTCGCTCGTCGAAGATGCGAACGTGCTGAAGCCCGATCTGATCGTACTGCTCGGCGACTATTTCTCAGGCATGTCCCTGGTGACGAACCGGGTGGAGGCCCATGAATGGGCGCCGGCCTTGTCAGGACTGAAGGCGCCCCTTGGTGTGCTGTCGATCCTCGGCAATCACGACTGGTGGCACGATCCTTTCGCGCAGCAGGCCGGAGCGGGGACTGTGGCGCGCAAGGCATTGGAGGAATCCGGCATCTCGGTTCTGGAGAACGACGCCGTGCGCCTGCAAAAGGATGGATACGGCTTCTGGATCGCCGGGCTCGCCGACCAGCTGGCACTGTTACCGAACAAGGCCGCAGGCCGCGACAGATTTGAAGGCCTGGACGATCTCGACGGCACGCTGGCCAAGATCACCGACCAGGCACCGATCATCCTGCTTGCGCATGAGCCTGACATTTTCCCGAAAGTGCCGTGGCGGGTTTCGCTGACGCTGTCGGGCCACACACATGGCGGGCAGGTCAGGCTGTTCGGCTATTCACCGGTGGTGCCGTCCCGCTTCGGCAACCGCTTTGCCTATGGCCATGTCGTCGAGAATGACCGCAATTTGATCGTGTCAGGCGGACTCGGCTTCAGCATCGCGCCGGTGCGCTTTGGCATGCGGCCGGAGATCCTGCAGATCGACCTCGGTTAGGGCATGCCGGTATTCAGGTGATGCCGGCCTGCAAATGAGGTGTTCCTGCGCTTCCGGTAGTCACGGACCAAAGTCCGCTCCGTTCCGGTTTTCGGACCCCTCATTTTCGACTCGGCCTGACCTGACATGCCCTAGGGCTAATGGAGCGAGCGGATCGCATCCATCACGGCGGGTTCGGCCTTTTCGCCGTTGAAAGCGTCGACGATGCCGAAGGCGCCGCCAAAACTCCACACCGACCATGAGAAGCCATGCGCCTCGGCGCGCGCGATCATGTCCTTGACATAGGCCGCGCGGTATTTGGGCGGCATCACATAGGGATTGCCATATTCCTGGCGGATCATGCCGAACTCGCCCAGCGTGATGTTTTCCGGCTTGATGGCGTTGGCCTTCGCCCAGGCCTCGACCTTTTCGAACGGCGCATCCATGACGCCGAGCAGCTTTTCGTCCGTGTCCATGCTGGCGACTTGTTCATCGAGATAGGCGAGCAGGCCGTTCCGTCTGGTCCGTGGCGCCTCGGCTTTTATCTTGGCGCGGATCGCATCCAGCGTCGCATCGAGCTCGGCGCGCGGCACCGCGGTCAGCGGATAGGGCAGGCCGGTAACATAGAGAATGAAATCGCCGGCCCAGGTCGCGCCCTGATGCGTCAGCAGGAACGGGTCGTAGGAGTGGAAGGTCCAGATGATGTTGTCGTCGGGGATCGACTTTGGGTCGATCCTGACCAGCGAAGCCGCACTGGAATAACAGGCGCCGGTCAGGATCAGCGTCAGCCTGGTGGCCGAGGCGCGCGCGGCCGCGAACAGCTTTTGCTGACGCTCCGGCCACAGGCTGGTGCCCTCGCTGTCGCAGTCGACGATAGGCTCGTTCATCGGCTCGAAAGCGACCTGCGCCGGGTCCTCAGTGGCAAGCGTGCGCGCCATTTTGCGGACGACCTCGACATAGGCCTCGAAGGTTGCGGGATCGTCCATCACCTGGCCCATGCCGATCTCGCGGCCGCCGCCGGCCGGGATCAGGTGCATGTCGACGATCACTTTCAGACCGGCCCGGTTGATCATGCGCGCCGAGTCCCGCACGCTGGCATAAAGATCGTCACGCAGCGCCAGTGTCTGATCCGACATAAACGGCGAGGGATCGACCGGCATGCGCAGAAAGTCGAAACCGGCGGCCTTCAGCGCCTTGAGGTCATCCTCGTTCAGGAACTTGCGCCATTCCGGATAGGGCAGGATGGCTTGTCGGTCGTTCCATTTGTCTTCCCCGACCCAGGTCGTCCACTGGTCGAGGTTGAGGCCGCGCTTCATCGAAAAGCTCGCGGCCTGACCGGGAAGCGCAGACGACGCCAGCACCAGCAGCGCTGCCATCACGGTCTTGATCATCGCCGTCAACAGTGCCATCGGTTTGCTGCGCTGGTGATTTCGGCAAGACAGGTGCCCCGCCGGGGGCAAAAAGGAAAGCGCGATGGACGATCATGGTGAATCGGCGGCGCTTGCTGCCTGGCTTTCCGGAGCCTTGACGGAATTCGGCCATCGGCTGATGGCGCGGGNATGGTGAATCGGCGGCGCTTGCTGCCTGGCTTTCCGGAGCCTTGACGGAATTCGGCCATCGGCTGATGGCGCGGGTCTACTATGCCGACACCGACTTCTCCGGCGTCGTCTACCACGCGCGCTATCTCGAATTCTTCGAGCGCGGCCGCTCGGACTATCTCAGGCTGGCGGGCGTCCACCACACAGAACTTCACGAAGGCAAGCACGGCGAACGGATCGTCTGGGTGGTGCGGCGGATGGAGATAGATTTCCGCTCGCCTGCCCGCATGGACGACATCCTGACCATCGACACATCAACGCAGGATATTTCCGGCGCACGCATCGTCATGGCGCAGCAATTGAAACGCGGGACAGAGGTTCTGGTCGAAGCAAAGGTCGAGGCGGCGATCATCGGCGAGAACGGCCGGCCGAAGCGCTTTCCGAAAGAATGGATCGCGGCCTTTCTACCAGGAGCAAGCTGATATCCAGGCCTGCCGGCCGGCAACGAGCGGCCAATCGGCAGCGCATTCGATTGTGGATGGATGGCCCGCGTCGTGCCTTGGCGCGGCAATGCGCCGCGCCATATTTCCTAACCCATCCTTAACCATAACGGTTCATGAAGAGATCGGTGAAGATTGGAAGAATCCGCGCGCCTTCCTTTCACCAATATTTGCCCTGAAAAGGCCGCCAACGGTGCATTTTGGGGTTAATCCGGAAGCCAAGCGCGAACGGACCACAAGGGATGCCCATGGGCCAGCCGCCAGCGATGCCCGGAAAATCTTAAGGACTGAAGCATGGAAACTACCGCACTCGCCGATCCGGCAGCGCAATTGTCGATTTGGGCGCTGTTCACACAGGCCAGCTGGGTGGTCAAGCTGGTCATGATCGGTCTGCTCTGCGCCTCGGTCTGGACCTGGGCGATCATCGTCGACAAGCTGGTCAGCTATGCCCGCATGCGTCTGTCGCTCAATCGCTTCGAACAGGTGTTCTGGTCGGGGCAGTCGCTGGAAGAGCTCTATCGCACGCTTGCCGACCGCAAGACCACGGGCATGGGTGCGATCTTCGTTGCGGCCATGCGCGAATGGAAGAAGAGCTTCGAGAAGGGGGCCAAATCGCCGCTCGGCCTGCAGACCCGCATCGACAAGGCGATGGACCTGGCGTTGACGCGCGAGATGGAGAAGCTGGAGGGCCGTCTCGGCTTTCTCGCCACCACTGGTTCGGCCGCACCCTTCATCGGCCTGTTCGGCACCGTCATCGGCATCATGACCTCGTTCCAGGCGATTGCCGGTTCGAAGAACACCAGTCTCGCGGTTGTTGCACCCGGCATTGCCGAAGCGCTGCTGGCGACGGCCATCGGTCTTCTCGCCGCCATACCGGCGGTTATCGCCTACAACAAGCTGTCATCCGACGCGAACAAGATCGCGGTGCGGATGGAAGGGTTCTCGGATGAGTTCTCCGCCATACTCTCGCGCCAAATCGATGAAAAAGTAGCGCCTAAGGGCTGAGGTAAGAAGATGGGTATGTCGGTTGGCATGGCAGGACGCGGCGGGCGCGGACACAGGCGGCGCGGCCGCCACCATGCATTGATGTCGGAAATCAACGTCACGCCGATGGTCGACGTGATGCTGGTGCTCTTGATTATCTTCATGGTCGCCGCACCTATGTTGACGGTCGGAGTGCCGGTCGACCTGCCGGAGACGAAGGCCAAGGCTATGAACGCCGACACCCAGCCGATCACCGTTTCGATCGACGCGGCCGGCAAGATTTTCCTGCAGGAGACCGAAATCCCAAGGGAAGAGCTGGTCGCCAAACTGCAGGCGATTTCCAAGACCGGCTACGAAGAGCGCATCTTCATCCGCGGCGACAAGGCGACCAACTATGGCGCCGCGATGGAGGTGATGGCCCTCATCCAGGCCGCCGGCTACAAGAATATCGGCCTGATTTCACTGCAGCAACAGGATCAGTAGACGCACGATGAAGACCGGCCTCACCACATCGGTGATACTGCATACGGTGGCACTGGCTTTCGGCCTGTTCACCCTGTCGGCGCCGGCCGCGCTGCCGTCCACGGATGTCGAGTCGATAGCGGTCGACATCGTTCCCATGGAAGCCATTGCGCAGACGCTGCAGGGCGACAAGAAGGCGGTGATGCACGAAAAGCCGGCGCCGATGCCGACCAAGCGTCCCGACATCGTGCCAGATGCACAGAAAATCGGCGAGAACAGCGTTGATACCGACAAGCCGGTGACGGACGAGCCCAAGCCGAAGCTGGTGGAGAAAACAGCGACGGCTGCTCCGGCGCCGACCCCGACCGAAAAGCCGAAGACCGAGGACACGCCGAAGCCAAAGGAAGCGCCGAAGCCGACACCTGCGACGGAGGTGGCGCCGGAGCCGCAGCCGAAGGAAGAGGTCAAGCCCGAGCCGGTGAAGCAGGTTGAACCGAAGCCGACCCCGGTGAAGGAGCCTGCACCAACACCGCAGCCGGACACGACCGCCGCCATAGAGCCGAAGCCACGCGTGAAGCCCGATGCGGTCGCCGAAGCCATATCGGATCAGCAGCCTCTGGAAGAAGCGCAGCTTCCGACTTCCGCTCCTGCTCCCGAAGCACGGCCGAAGCCGCAGCCGGCGCAGGCCGAAAGCGCGAAGGCACCGGACCGCAAGGACGCTGACAAGCCAGTCAAGGAAGCCTCGTCGAAGCCGAAGTCGGATGACAAGCAGTTCAATGAGGCTGACATCAAGGCTTTGCTCGACAAGCAGAAGCCATCCGGCGGCGGCGCCAAGCGCTCGACCCAACAGGCATCGCTAGGCGGCGACAAGGATCAAGGCCAGAAGCTGTCGAAGTCCGAGCAAGGGGCATTGGAAGAACAACTCGGTGGCTGCTGGACCCTCCCGGTTGGGCTTGAGGGTTCTGAGGATTTCACCGTGGTGATCCGTTTCAGCCTGGATGCCTCCGGCAAGCTGGAGGGCCGTCCGACCGTCGAGAAGTCCAGCGGCAACCCCCAGTTCGACAGCAGCGCGGTTCGCGCTGTGCAGAAATGCGATGTCGCCGGCCTGCAGGTGCCCGCCGGAAAGCATGACATTTGGTCCGACGTTCGCGTCAACTTCGATCCCAGAGCGATGCTTGGCCTGTAGCCTGAGCACCCAGAAATCAGCAAGAGAAGCGAGAAGACATGAAATCCATCCTCAAGCCGCTCCTGATGGTCGCCGCGATGGCGATGGGCATGAACGCCGTCGTCACCTTGCCTGCTCGAGCAACCCTCGAGCTCAACGTCAACAAAGGCAATGTCGAACCGATGCCGATCGCCATCCCAGATTTCCAGGGAGGGCTCGGCGCGCAGATTTCCGAGATCGTCACCGCCGACCTGAAGCGCTCCGGTCTCTTCGCACCGATAGACAAGAACGCCTTCATCGAGAAGATCGCCAATCCGGATGCGCAGCCCCGTTTCGACGACTGGAAGGTGATCAATGCGCAGGCGCTGGTCACCGGCAGCGTGAGCAAGGAGGCGGACGGCCGAATCCGCGCCCAGTACCGACTATGGGATATTTTTGGCAACCAGCAGATAGCCGGGGAGCAGTTTTTCGCCAACGACGCAAATCAACGCCGTGTCGCCCACATCATCGCCGATGCGATCTATGAGAAGCTCACCGGCGAGAAGGGCTATTTCGACACACGCGTCGTCTTCATCGACGAATCCGGCGCCAAGAATGCGCGTAAGAAGCGGCTCGCCATCATGGACCAGGACGGCGCCAATGTGCGCTATCTCTCCGATGGCCGCTCGATCGTGCTGACGCCGCGTTTCTCGCCGAATCGGCAGGAAATCACTTACATGTCCTATGAAAGCGGCCAGCCGCGGGTCTATCTGCTGCAGATCGAGACCGGACAGCGCGAACTGGTCGGCAACTTTCCCGGCATGACCTTTGCGCCGCGCTTCTCGCCCGACGGCCAGAAGGTGATCATGAGCCTGCTGCGCGATGACGGCAATTCCAACATCTTCGCCATGGACCTGCGAAGCCGCTCGACCACCCGGCTGACCAACTCGACCGCCATCGACACCTCGCCCTCTTATTCGCCCGACGGCAGCAAGGTGGTATTCACTTCCGATCGTGGCGGCCGTGCGCAGATTTATGTGATGGGCGCCGACGGCTCGGGCCAGACCCGCATTTCGTTCGGCGACGGCGTCTATTCGACGCCGGTGTGGTCGCCGCGCGGCGACCTCGTCGCCTTCACCAAGCAGACCGGCGGCGAATTCCAGATCGGCGTCATGAAGACCGACGGTTCGGGCGAGCGCATCCTCTCCTCGGGCTTCCAGCAGGAGGGACCGACCTGGGCGCCCAACGGCCGCGTGCTGATGTTCTTCCGCGACTCCGCCGGCGGCCCAAAACTGGTTTCCGTCGATCTCACCGGCCGCAACGAACAGTCGATCCCGACCGCGAATTTCGCGTCGGATCCCGCCTGGTCGCCGCTGCTGGAGTAGTTTCGGCCGAATTGCCACACCTGCTAAAAAGGGGCCCGTTTGGCCCCTTTTCCATTCATTAGTCGCGTTTCGGCCGCATTTCCGCCTAGGGTCCGCGCCAACTGTGACTGTGGATTTGAAGGTCGTGGACGGACGATCGAAACCAAACATTAACCGTATTTCTTGAATGCCGGTTAACCCAAACGTGGTTACTGGGTGATCAACGAAATCACTCGAAATACGATCACTCGAATACGAAGGAGAGGCGGCATGGGCCGTATCGCAGCACTTACCAGAAACCCGGCGATGATCGCCCTGATCGCGATGCTCGCCATCACCGGTTGCGCCTCGAAGAAAACCCCGAACAACGCTGCCGATCTCGGTCTCAATGGCGCGGGTGCCGCAACGCCGGGCTCGGCGCAGGACTTCACCGTCAACATTGGCGACCGCATCTTCTTTGACACGGACTCGACCGCGATCCGCGCCGATGCGCAGACGACGCTGTCGCGGCAGGCACAGTGGCTCAACCAGTACAAGCAGTACGCCATCGTCGTCGAAGGCCATGCTGACGAACGCGGCACACGTGAATACAATCTGGCTCTCGGCGCCCGCCGCGCCGCCGCCACTCGCGACTTCCTGGTCGCCAGGGGCGTCTCGGCGAGCCGATTGAAGACGATTTCCTACGGCAAGGAACGTCCGGTCGCGGTCTGCGACGACATCTCCTGCTGGTCGCAGAATCGCCGCGCCGTCACCACGCTCTCCGGCGCCGGCTCCTGATGAGTAAGACGGCGGCCTTAGTCGCATAATTGCAACACCTCCATGCGAAAGGCGGCCTTGTGGCCGCCTTTTTCAGTTTCGGCCCCGGAAACAAACCCGGAAACAAAATTTGGCCGAAGTCTCGCCTCCTGCTAAGAGCCGAGGGCGTCGTGCCGGTCCCACTGTGATCGGAAGGCGCGAACAGGCTCACGATATTCACGGCGAGAGGCACATGCATTTCAGATCGGTCTTGAGCGGCACGCTTGCGCTGCTGCTCGTATCAGGCTTCGCGGCTTCTGCGAGCGGCACCGGACAACCCGCGGATAGCGGCTTTTCCTTCCATCTGCCGACGCTCGGCATTTTCGGCAAGAAGGAGAAGCCGGAGCAGCAACAGATCGCGCAGCAGCAGGACGGCACCGCCGCCGCGGGGCTGGAAGATCAGCTCCGGCAGATGAACGGCAAGCTCGAGGAACTCAACTTCCAGATCCTGCAGATGCAGGAGCAGATGCGCAAGCAGCAGGAAGACAACGAGTTCCGCTTCCAGCAGTTGGAAGGCGGCTCCAGCGGGCAGCCGCCGGCCCAGAAGAAATCGGAGGCCGCGCCGCAGGACGGTGGCGCGGGCACCGGCGTCGCCGAGGCCCCGGCAGACCAGGCGCCGGCCGGTGCCGGCGCGCAGTCGGATGGCGGCCAGAGCGTCGGCGAGGTCATCGTCGAATCGCAGACCGGCGATCCCGGCAAGGTGATCAACGGCACGCCGCCCAAGACCTTCGGCACCATTACCGTCGACAAGAACGGCAATGTAATCGACGCCGGCGGCAACACGCAGGCAGCGGCGCCGGCGGAAGGTGCGGCTCCCGCCGCCGAGGCGCCGGCTGCCGGGGCTAAGACCGGCAAGTCGGACGGCACGGTGGTGGCGGCGCTGCCTGCCACCAACAACCCGGAAGAGATCTACCGCAACTCCTACCAGTTCATCCTGTCGGGCGACTACAGCACCGCCGAGCAGGGTTTTCGCGACCACATCGCCCGGTTCCCGAAGGACGCCAAGGCGGCGGACGCGCATTACTGGCTTGGCGAATCGCTGCTTGGCCAGCAGAAGTATCATGACGCTGCCGAGGTTTTCCTCTCCGCCAGCAAGGACTATCCGAAGGCCAAGAAGGCGCCTGACATGCTCCTGAAGCTTGGCGTGTCGCTGGTCGGCCTCAAGCAGAAGGATGTCGCCTGCGCCACCTTCGGCGAGATCGGCAAGCGCTATCCCGATATTTCGGCCGCGCTCAAGGAACGCGTCAAGCAGGAGAGGGCGCTGGCGGCGTGCTAGTCTTTGCCGTGTTGTCCCAGAACCGGGACCACTTTTGCGCGACATGCATTGATGCTCGATACCGAGCCTGACCTTTCGAATTTTTCGCAGATCGACTTTACCAACGGCGCGCTTGCGGCCGTGTCCGGCGGCAGCGACTCGACCGCCCTCCTTCTTCTCCTCAAGGCTCACCTCGACCGCAGCGCCCCGACAGCCCGGCTGCTGGCGGTGACGATCGACCACGGCCTGCGTCCGGAAGCAGCAGTCGAAGCGCGCAGCATGGCAAAGCTCTGTGCGGAGCGCGGCATTGCGCACCGGACGCTCAACTGGTCCGGCGCCAAGCCGTCGACCGGCCTGCCCGCGGCGGCGCGCGAGGCGCGCTACCGGTTGCTGGCCGAGGCAGCGCAGGCGCAAGGCATTGGTGTGATCGTGACCGGCCACACCGCCGACGACCAGGCCGAGACCGTCCTGATGCGAGCCGCGCGGAATGACGGGCGAGAGCTTGCAGGCCGAGGTCTCGCCGGCATGGCGCCGGCCACCCTCTATGACTGGCGGATCTGGATCGCGCGGCCGCTGCTCGGCGTACGGCGCGCGGCGTTGCGCGCTTTCCTGCAGCGCGAACATGTCGGCTGGGCGGAGGATCCGACCAACATCGACACGAATTTCGAACGCCCGCGCATCCGGGCCGTGCTCGGCGAAGACCGGAGCGGGCAGCGTTTTGCCGAGGCAATCGGCCTGGCTGGGCGGGCTGCCGGCGATCGCGAGGAACTCGGTCGCCGTGCTGCCGCCCTGATTGGTGAATTTGCCAGCCGGCCGGCGAGGGGTCTCATCCGTCTCGATCTCGGTTTGGCGGAAGCGGATGACACGCAAGCCGCGGTCTATGCGCTGCGTGTTCTGCTGGCGGCGACGGGCGGCACCGCCTTGTTGCCGGACCAGGCGCGCAGCGAAGCGCTGTTCGAGCAAATGCGGGCCGGTCGGCTTTGCGCCACATTGTCGCGGGCGGTCGTCGATATCAGGCGAAACGGCATCTTCCTGCGCCGTGAATCGCGCGACCTGCCGCGTTCCGCGCCGGTAGCTGGCACTCTGCTTTGGGACGGTCGCCGGCGGATCACGCCACACATCGAAGCCGGGGCGATCACATTGGACGACAGTCCGGGTGCATGGTTGATCGCGCCGCTTGGCGCCGCTGCCGCCGCCAAAACGCCGATTGCCGGGGATGGCGCGCCGCCAAGCCTTGTGCGCGCCGCCCTGGCTGCGGAACCGGCGCTGTGGCGCGGCGGCGAATGCCGTGGTTTTGCAGGGGATGTAGCGGCGGCGGCGGCAATCGCGGTCAGCCCCGCCGCTGCCCCCTTTGCCCGTTTCCTGCCTTGCTTCGATCTGGTGTTGGCGCAGCCCGTCGCCGAGTTGATCGGCGCACCGCCTGTTCCGGCTTGCCCTTTGGCCGCCACAGTGCCGGTTGATCATGGCGCGAAAGCTTAACCCAGACGTGCTGTTATGCTTGGCAAGGGGGGGCGCTCTCCCTATGTTAGGCGCAAGTTTCCTCTCATGACGCGTGTCCCAGCGGGCACCAACGGGACAATTGATGAATCCGAATTATCGCAATCTCGCGCTCTGGGCGATCATAGCGGTCCTGCTCATTGCTCTCTTCAATCTGTTCCAGACGCCGCAGACTCGCGGGGCCTCGACCGACGTTCCCTATTCGCAGTTCCTGCAAGAGGTCGCGGCCGGCCGGGTCAAGACGGTGGTCATCGCCGGCGCCCGCATCACGGGCACCTACGCCGACAACGCCAATGGCTTCCAGACCTATTCGCCTGGCGATCCGCAGCTGGTCTCGCGGCTGCAGGACAAGAACGTCACCATCAATGCGCGGCCTGAGTCGGACGGTTCCAACTCGCTGTTCAGCTATCTGATCTCCTACCTGCCGATGATCCTGATCCTTGGCGTGTGGATATTCTTCATGCGCCAGATGCAGTCCGGCTCCGGCCGCGCCATGGGTTTCGGCAAGTCGAAGGCCAAGCTTCTCACTGAGGCGCATGGCCGCGTCACCTTCCAGGATGTCGCCGGCGTCGACGAGGCCAAGGAAGATCTGGAAGAGATCGTCGAGTTCCTGCGCGATCCGCAGAAGTTCCAGCGCCTCGGCGGCAAGATCCCGCGCGGCGTGCTTCTGGTCGGACCTCCCGGCACCGGCAAGACGCTGCTCGCCCGCTCCGTCGCCGGCGAGGCCAATGTGCCGTTCTTTACCATTTCGGGTTCCGACTTCGTCGAGATGTTCGTCGGCGTCGGCGCAAGCCGTGTCCGCGACATGTTCGACCAGGCCAAGAAGAATGCTCCCTGCATCATCTTCATCGACGAAATCGACGCTGTCGGCCGCCATCGCGGCGCCGGCCTCGGCGGTGGCAATGATGAGCGCGAACAGACGCTGAACCAGCTGCTGGTCGAGATGGACGGCTTCGAGTCCAACGAGAGCATCATCCTGATCGCCGCCACCAACCGGCCCGACGTGCTCGACCCGGCGCTGCTGCGTCCGGGCCGTTTCGACCGCCAGGTGGTGGTGCCGAACCCCGACATCGTCGGCCGCGAGAAGATCCTCAAGGTGCATGTGCGCAACGTGCCGCTGGCGCCGAATGTCGACCTCAAGGTGATCGCACGCGGCACGCCGGGCTTCTCGGGCGCCGACCTGATGAACCTGGTCAATGAATCCGCTCTGATGGCGGCGCGCCGCAACAAGCGACTTGTCACCATGGCCGAGTTCGAGGACGCCAAAGACAAGATCATGATGGGCGCCGAGCGCCGCTCGTCGGCCATGACCCAGGCCGAAAAGGAACTCACGGCCTATCACGAGGCCGGCCACGCCATCCTGGCGCTCAACGTGCCGTCGGCCGATCCGCTGCACAAGGCGACCATCATCCCGCGCGGTCGCGCGCTCGGCATGGTCATGCAGCTGCCGGAAGGCGATCGCTATTCGATGAGCTACAAATACATGATCTCGCGGCTTGCCATCATGATGGGCGGCCGCGTCGCAGAGGAGTTCAAGTTCGGCAAGGAGAACATCACCTCCGGCGCCTCTTCGGACATCGAGCAGGCGACAAAGCTGGCGCGCGCCATGGTCACGCGCTGGGGCTTCTCCGACAAGCTCGGCCATGTCGCCTATGGCGACAACCAGGAAGAGGTTTTCCTCGGCCATTCGGTGGCGCGCACGCAGAACGTCTCGGAAGAGACCGCGCAGATCATCGACGCCGAAGTGCGCCGGCTGATCGACGAGGCCTATGTCACGGCCAAGTCCATTCTGACCAAGAAGAAGAAGGAATGGATCGCTCTGGCGCAGGGCCTGCTCGAATACGAGACGCTTTCGGGCGAAGAGATCAAGCAGCTGATCGCCGGGCAGAAGCCCGCGCGAGATTTGGGGGATGACACCCCCACAAGCCGCGGCTCGGCTGTGCCGAAGTCCGGCCGCCGCAAGAAGGGTCCCGAGCCCGAAGGCGGCATGGAGCCTCAGCCGTCGAGTTGAGCTGACATCACTTGATGCAAGAAAACGCCGCGGCTCAATCCGCGGCGTTTTGCTATTCAGGGTCTCTCAAATAGCATGCGGGACGGATGCATTTGCTTTGCCGGGGCGCACACCGTCAGTCCGGCCAGCATGTTGCTTGCCCCATCTGGCCAGCGGGATCAGGGCATTGTCCAGCTCGATGCCGAATTCGGTAATCGAGTATTCGACCCTCGGCGGCACCTCGGGAAAGATTTCGCGATGGACGATGCCGTCGGCCTCCATTTCGCGCAGCTGTTGGATCAGCATCTTTTCGCTGATGTCAGGCACCAGCCGCTTCAGCTCACCGAATCGTGCCGGCGCCTTGTGAATCTGCCAGAGCAGTAGCGCCTTCCATTTGCCGCTGATGACCTCCAGCGCCGGCCCCAATCCGCAACTATCTGGCTGTTTCTTTCCCATGTTTCATCCAATTCTGAGCAATCGGTGGGTAGCTTACATTTTTGTCGGTACTTGAGAAAAACCAAGCCGGTCCATAGCTTCAAACCAGCTCGCCGGCATCGGCGAACACCACAACATCATATCGGTACCTCGCTTCGACCTGCAAAGGCCGTCGGCGGCCGGATTTTGTCAAAAAGGGATGGATCATGACACGATACGCAAACAAGAAGGCCGTTGTCATCGGCGGGACGCACGGCATGGGGCTCGCCGTTGCCGAAGCCCTGATCGAAAGCGGCGCCGAGGTCCTGGTCACCGGCCGCGACCAGCGCAACATCGAGGCCGCGCGAGTCAAGCTGTTTTCGCGAGCTCATGTCGTGCGGTCCGATATCTCAGACATGGCCGATATCGTCACGCTCGGTGCCGAAGTGGGGCAGAAGCTTGGCCAGATCGACTTCCTTCACGTCAATGCCGGGGTGGCCAATCTCGAACCCGTCGAGCGGGTCACCGAGGACAGTTACGATCGCACCTTCGACATCAACACCAAAGGCGCTTTCTTCACCGCGCAGCGCCTGCTGCCCCTCATCAGGGATGGTGGCGCCATAGTCTTCACCTCGTCGATCGCCGACGAATCCGGCACTGGCGGCATGAGCGTCTATTCCGGATCGAAGGCGGCACTGCGCGCCTTCGCCAAGGTCCTGGCCGCCGAGCTTCTGCCGCGCCGGATCCGCGTGAATGTGGTCAGCCCTGGTTTCATCGATACGCCGACGATGGGTGTGGCCGACGCGTCGGCCGAGGAGCGGGCCGCCTTCATGGCGATCGGCGACGCGGTCACGCCGATGAGGCGCCACGGCACGATGGAGGAGGTGGCGCGCGCAGTGCTGTTCCTGGCGTTCGACGCGACCTTCACCACGGGCGCGCGGCTGACCGTGGACGGTGGCCTTGGCCAGGACCTGAGCCCGACACCGGCGTAACCGCGCAACCAAACCAAGGAGAAGCAGAATGAGCGACATAACAGTGATCGGTCTCGGCGCCATGGGCACGGCGCTTGCCGAAGCCTTTCTGAACCAGGGACATGCGGTGACGGTGTGGAACCGTTCTCCGGCAAGGGCTGAGGCTTTGGCAGCCAAGGGCGCCATTGTGGCCAAGAGTGTCGAGGAAGCCGTCAGATCGAGTCCACTGATCGTGGCGTGCCTGCTTGTCTATGACACCGTTCGTGAGGTGCTCGGCCCAAGCCGAGAGGCGCTGTCGGGCCGCACATTGGTCAATCTCACCAACGGCACGCCCGAGCAGGCGCGGGCGATGTCGGGCTGGGCGGTGAGCCAAGGCGCCAGCTATATCGACGGCGGCATCATGGCGGTGCCGCCGATGATCGGCGGGCCGCACGCACTGATTCTCTACAGCGGTTCGCGCCAGGCGTTCGATGCCTGTTCGGGGCAGCTCGGAGCGCTCGGCACCAGCAAATTCCTCGGTGAGGATGCTGGCCTCGCGCCGCTCTATGATATCTCGCTTCTGACCGGCATGTACGGCATGTTCGCGGGCGTTCTGCAGGCGTTGGCATTGACGGGCGCAGCAGGAATCCCGGCCGGCGAGTTCATGCCGCTGCTGGCCTCCTGGCTTCAGTCGATGCAAGGCCTGCTGCCGAAGTGGGCCGAACAGATCGACAGTGGCGATCACACCAGCAATGTCGTTTCCAATCTGGGCATGCAGGCTGATGCCTACGTCAATCTCATCGATGCCAGCAGGTCGGCTGATGTCAGCACCGAACTCGTCCTGCCGATGCAAAGCCTGATGAAGCGCGGGGTGGCTGCCGGCCAGGCCAATGCCGATCTTACAAGCCTGGTCGCACTGCTCCAGCTCTCGAAACAAGGCGCTTGACGGGGCAAGACCCGAGAGAAGGCCCGCCAACCTTGCGGTTGGGGGCCTTCGATCTTCAAACGCTGCTGGTCGATCAGCTCTTCAGCTTGGCGTTGCAGAGGCTGTAATAGCCGCCGCCCTTCTGGATCCAGCGAAGGCCGTTCAACGTACCCGCGTCCTTGTTGCCGTGGTAGCCCTGCAGGCAGGTCTTCATCCGCGCCTTCGAGGGCTTCTCGGTCTTGAATTCGGCGGCGAGGGTGGTCGGGAATGTCACGCCCGTCGGCGCTACAGCGGGGGCGATCCCCGCGCTGGCTTCCTTCTCCGGCTGCGGCTGGGTTTTGACCGCATCCGTACTGGCACTCTCCGCAGCTGACGTCGCGCATTTCTCGGTGCGGAAAGCGGTCCAATCCATGCCGTTCAGAGTGCCGCCTTCCTTGGCTGTGCGATAGGCCTCGCCGCATTCCTTCATCGTCAGTGCGCTTGCAGGGGCGACGCTCCAAGCAATCCATACCGTCACAGCGAATGCCGCCAATTTCAATCTGGACATAAGACCCTCCTGGTTGACAAAAGTTCGATGTCCTTTTGTATACCATTTGTTCTACATATGTTCAATTGGAATCTTGCGAACCACCGATATGTCTGGCGGTGGGCAGTGTGGGCGATAGATGATGCCGACAGCTTCCGCGGTATGTAGACGCGAGCAACTCCGGGTGTGTTCGAGCGCAACAAAAAGGCCCGCGCATGCTGCGATGCGCGGGCCTTTTTCTGGAGAATATGGCTACGCGATCAGCTCTTCAGCTTGGCATTGCAGAGGCTGTAGAAGCCGCCGCCCTTCTGGATCCAGCGCAGGCCATTCAGCGTGTTGGCATCCTTATTGGCGTAGTAGAGTTCGAGGCAGGTGTGCATGCGGCCCTTGGCCGGCGTCTCGCCGGCGTATTTCTTCGAGATCGCGGCCGGGAACTTCACGCCCTTGGGAGCGGTGACCGAGGGCTTCTCGGGCTCGCTGGTATAGGTCGCCTCGCTCGGAGCGGGCACGGTGTCGTCGTCATCTGCGCCTGCGCCGCATTCGGCCTTGCGGAAGTCGTTCCACTTCTTCCCGCCCAGAGTATTGGCAGACTTGGCAGCCTGGTACTTGGCGCTGCAATCGGCCATGCTCAGGCCCTTGCCGCTGCTGTCGGCAGCTGCCTTGGTGGTTGCCTTGGCGGGTGCTGCCGCGGCCGAGGCCCCGGCGGCGCATTCGGTCTTGCGGAAGTCGTTCCACTTTGCGCCATTGAGCGTACCGGCGGCCTTTGCCGCCTGGTACTTGGTGCTGCATTCCTTGGCCGTCAGGCCCTTGGCGCCATCGTCGGTTGTGGCTGCGGCCTTGGTCGTGGCCTTGGCGGGTTCTGCCGCGGCGGATGCGCCGGCGGCGCATTCGGTCTTGCGGAAGTCGTTCCACTTTGCGCCATTGAGCGTACCGGCGGCCTTGGCAGCCTGGTATTTAGCGCTGCATTCCTTGGCCGTCAGACCCTTGGCGCCGTCATCAGCAGCGGCGGCCTTGGTCGTGTCCGTCTTGGCCGCAGCGGCCTTCTTGGCCGCCGGCTTTGCGGTCTCGGTGGTGGCCGCCGCGTCGGTGCCGCACTCGGCCTTCCGATACTGATTCCAGGTCTGCCCGTTCAGCGTGCCGGCGTCCTTGGCGGCATTATACTTGGTACTACACTGGGCCATGGTCAGCGCGCTGGCGGGCGCCGCCATGAACAAGGTTGCGACGGCAAGACCCGTCAAAGTTGCAAGTCGGTGGATGAGCATGGCGTTCTCCCGTTGCTGCGCCCATAGGTTGTACCTGTGTCAATCAATAGCTCTCAACGCTAGGCTGCGCCAGATGCTAAACGGCGTTCTCCCGATAAGGTGATGGACCCTTGCGATCTGCCGCTCCAACAGTCCGGCTTACCGGCCCAATCTGCGCAGTGTGGCCCAGTGTGAATGCTATATTGCGGCAACACCGTGTCATGATACGCTGCCAACGCTCCGAACAGCCTGCTACAATGATTTTCTAAGAATTGGTAATATACAATCACACAATGTGATAGTCGGGCTCGGACCAATTGTGGCATTACGAGCCGGCTGAAAACCGACGGGGATTCTGGCAAGCATGGCAGGACGTTATTTTGGCACCGACGGCATTCGCGGGCGCGCCAACAAGTTTCCGATGACGGCTGAGATCGCGATGCGGGTCGGCATGGCCGCCGGCCTGTCGTTCCAGCGCGGCAGCCATCGCCACCGCGTCGTGCTCGGCAAGGACACCAGGCTGTCCGGCTACATGATCGAAAACGCCATGGTGTCCGGCCTGTGCGCGGCCGGCATGGATGTGTTCCTGCTCGGCCCGATCCCGACACCGGCGGTCGCCATGCTGGTGCGCTCGCTGCGCGCCGATATCGGCGTCATGATCTCGGCCTCGCACAACCCTTATTACGACAACGGCATCAAGCTGTTCGGTCCCGATGGCTACAAGCTCTCCGACGAGATCGAGGAGCGCATCGAGAGCATGCTCGACAAGGATATCGAACTGGCGCTCGCCGATTCCGACGGGCTCGGCCGCGCCAAGCGCGTCGACGGCGTGCATGACCGCTACATCGAATTCGCCAAGCGCACGCTGCCGCGCTCGATGTCGCTGTCGGGTCTCAGGATCGTCGTCGATTGCGCCAATGGCGCAGCCTACAAGGTGGCGCCCGCCGCACTTTGGGAACTGGGCGCCGAGGTCATTGCCATCAATGTCGATCCGAACGGTTTCAACATCAACAAGGAATGCGGCTCGACCCATCCGGCCGGCCTGCAGAAGAAGGTGCATGAAGTGCGCGCCGATATCGGCATCGCACTCGACGGCGATGCCGACCGTGTCGTCATCGTCGACGAGAACGGCACCATCGTCGACGGTGACCAGATCATGGCGCTGATCGCCGAGTCCTGGCACCAGAGCGGGCGACTGGCCGGCGGCGGCGTCGTCTCGACGGTGATGTCCAATCTCGGCCTCGAACGCTTCCTTGGCGACATGAAGCTGCAGCTGCATCGCACCAAGGTCGGCGACCGCTATGTCGTTGAGCATATGCGCGCGCACGGGTTGAATGTCGGCGGCGAGCAGTCGGGCCACATTGTGCTGTCCGATTTCTCGACCACTGGCGACGGGCTGGTCTCGGCGCTGCAGGTGCTGGCCTGCATCAAGCGGCAGAACCGGCCGGTCAGCGAATTGTCGAAGAAATTCGAGCCGGTGCCGCAACTGTTGAAGAATGTCCGCATCGCCGGCGGCAAGCCGCTTGAAGAAGCCTTGGTCAAGGCGGCGATCGAAGATGCGCGCAACCGTCTAGGCAAGGCCGGCCGCCTGGTTATCCGGCCCTCGGGCACCGAGCCGCTGATCCGCGTCATGGCCGAGGGCGACGACCCACAGCTGGTCGAGGCCGTGGTCAACGACATCGTCGACATCATCTCGGAAACGCGCAGCGCCGCCTGATTGCGCTGCCTCCGACGGGAGGGGCGAACTGCCGGCTCAAGACTTCAAGCCCGCCTGCAGGCGGGCTTTTTGTTTCGGCCAGGGTTGGTCCCAGCGTCATGGCGGCGGAGGCCGTTTGCTAAAATGTCGAGAATTCGTGGTTAATCGACAGGGTTAAACGCCTTTTAACTTTTGCAATTCATTATCCACAACTGAGGTCAAACACATTCGAGCGGATTCAAAGTTCCGACGGGTTCTCAGGGGTGACAAACATGTTCAATGCAGCAAAAATGGCTTTCCTTGCCGCGCTGTTCGCAGGCGTGGCCGGGCCAGTATTCGCCGCCGATCTGGCGGAGCCGCCAGTGGTCGAAGAGGCGCCGGCGCCGATCGCCTATGAACAGCCGGCCGATTTCGGCGGCTGGTACATCCGCGGCGATATCGACTATCACTGGTCGAAGTTCCGCGGTGGTGACTACACCACCTACAGCCCGGCACCGCCCCAACTCCCCGGTTCGTTCGCCTCCGGCAAGTTGAAGAGTTCCTTTTCGGCCGGCGCCGGTGTCGGTTACCAGGTCAACCGGTACTTCCGCACCGATCTGACCTTCGACTGGATGGGCAAGTCCAATTTCCGCGGCTCGACCAATGGTTTCTGCGGCGGCGGCATAGCTTGTACCTCCGTCGACACATCGTCCTATTCGGCGATGCTGCTCCTGGCCAATGCCTATGTCGATATCGGCACCTGGCACGGCGTGACGCCCTATGTCGGCGCCGGCATCGGTGGTGCCTGGGTCAAGTGGGATACGCTGCACAATACCGATCTCGATGGCTCCTTCGAGCACAGCGGCGGCAAGGGCTGGCGCTTTGCCTATGCCCTCATGGCCGGCGCCTCCTACTGCCTGACCGACCGGGTCAAGCTCGATCTCGGCTATCGCTACAGCCACATCAATGGTGGCAAGATGTTCAACTACGCCTCCGACAGCGATGTCGGCCCGGGCTTCGATCGCGGCATCAACGTGCACGAAGTGCGCGGCGGCCTGCGCTACCAGTTCGGCCGGTCGGACTGCGCCCCGCCGCCGGAGCCCTACGTTCCCCAACCGGAGCCGGTCTACACCAAGTAGTCGCTTCGAAATCCAGGAATTTGCGAACCGCCCGGCCATGCCGGGCGGTTTTTGTTTGCCGATTGCGGTGCACTTCCAGGCCGCGGCGTGCGGAGAGAAAGCCTATCGAAATCAAATCGGTAACGTCGCGTTATCCTTAACCCGCACTTAACCACTATGGTTAACAATGCCTACTGAAACGGCGCTTGCGATCAAAATGAAGAGCGCCAATTTCAGGAGCCGGGGACCCATGAATTTCAAATTGCTGACAGCGCCGGCACTTGCCGCACTCGCGCTTGCGCTGCTGACGCCGGCGCAAGCCGCGGACTACGATCCGCCGATCTATGTCGATCAGGCGCCGGACTATCAACCGGTCGAGGTCGGCTCGGGCTGGTATCTGCGCGGCGATGTCGGCTACGCGTTCAGCCATCCCTTCGAGCATGAGGAAGCGACAACCGGCCCGCTTAACAGCTTTACCGATGAGAGCAGCCTTTTCACAGGCAGTTTCGGTATGGGGTATCATGTCAACGACTATCTTCGGGTCGAGCTGAACGGCGGGATTCTTCCGACCGACAAATTCGGGGAACACGCCAAGTTGGCAGCCACTTGCGACGGCCATACGCTTGTGGACGACGGTTTTGGCACCATCAATTCCGTCGCGGCTACGCAGGCATGCGATCTTTCCGACAATGCTTCCAACAAAGGCTACAGCATCATGGCCAATGGCTATGTCGATCTCGGCACCTATGTTGGAATAACTCCATATCTTGGCGGAGGGGTCGGTGTCGCATACAATAAATATTACAGGAGCATTGGGGCTAAGGATTGCGTGGAAGTGGCCCCCAATTCGTCCGGCACGGGCGGGTTCTCTTGTGATGATCCGGCCGGTTACGAGGGTGCAACGGATAAGGAGGGCAAATTCAACCTTGCCTATTCGATCGGGGGCGGTCTTTCCTATCAGGTGGCCAAGAACGTGTCGGTTGACCTTGGCT
This sequence comes from Mesorhizobium sp. LSHC412B00, assembly GCF_000503035.1. NCBI lineage: Bacteria > Pseudomonadati > Pseudomonadota > Alphaproteobacteria > Hyphomicrobiales > Phyllobacteriaceae > Mesorhizobium > Mesorhizobium sp. LSHC412B00. The sequence continues at coordinate 368,728 of NZ_AYWB01000005.1, forward strand.
ACGAATATTTCTCGGTGCCGGGCGCCAAATACGTCGCTTATGACAGCGGCGCCTTCAACATCCACAAGGGCATCAATTATCAGACGGTCAAGCTCGGGCTGCGCTACGACCTCTGGTAGGCTGGCTGCAGATACGAAACCCGACGGCGGATCTCTTCGATCCGCCGTTTGCGTTTGGGCTCACGACATCCTGATCCCGGACTGCTTCTATCTTGTCAGCGACAAAAACTTTCCTCTTGACGCCTGAGGGCTGAACGCATATCGCCGTCCGTGGGCCACCCCTCCCCAACGAGGGGCCACTATCTGGAAGGATAGACCACGATGACGACGCATACGAAGCCCGGACTCCGTCCGGCAAATCCCAATTTCTCCTCAGGTCCCTGCGCAAAACGCCCCGGCTGGTCGGTCGAGGCGCTGAAGAATGCCGCGCTCGGCCGTTCCCACCGCGCCAAGATCGGCAAGACCAAGCTCGAACAGGCGATCGAGCTGACTCGCGAAATTCTCCAGGTTCCGGCGGATTACCGTATCGGCATCGTGCCGGCGTCGGACACGGGTGCTGTCGAGATGGCGCTGTGGTCGCTGCTCGGTGAACGCGGTGTCGACATGGTGGCATGGGAAAGCTTTGGCTCGGGCTGGGTGACCGATGTCGTCAAGCAGCTGAAGCTCGCCGATATCAGAAGGATCGAGGCAGGCTATGGCGAACTGCCGGATCTCACCAAGATCGATTTCGACCGCGATGTGGTCTTCACCTGGAACGGCACGACCTCAGGCGTGCGCGTGCCGAATGGCGATTTCATACCGGCGGATCGCAAGGGCCTGACCATCTGCGATGCCACCTCAGCGGCATTCGCGCAAAAGCTCGATTTCCAGAAGCTCGATGTCGTCACCTTCTCCTGGCAGAAAGTGCTGGGCGGCGAGGGCGCACACGGCATGCTGATCCTGTCGCCTCGCGCCGTCGAGCGACTGGAAACCTACAAGCCGGCGTGGCCGCTGCCGAAAATCTTCCGCCTGACCTCGGGCGGCAAGCTGATCGAAGGCATCTTCAACGGCGAGACCATCAACACGCCGTCGATGCTGTGCGTCGAGGACTATCTCGATGCGCTTCATTGGGCGAAGTCGATCGGCGGTCTCGATGCGTTGATTGCCAGAGCCGATGCCAATGCCGCCGTGCTCGATGGGTTTGTCGACAAGTCGTCCTGGCTCGGCCATCTCGCAGTCGATGCGGCGACACGGTCCAACACGTCCGTATGTCTGTCCTTCACCGACGCCGATGTCGCGGCGCTCGACGCCGACGGGCAGGCGGCTTTCGCCAAGGCGATCGTCTCTATGCTCGACAAGGAAGGCGTCGCGTACGACATCGGATCCTATCGCGATGCACCTTCCGGCCTGCGCATCTGGTGCGGTGCCACCGTCGAGACATCCGATCTCGAGGCGCTGCTGCCTTGGCTCGACTGGGCCTTCGCCACGCAGAAGGCTTCGCTGAAGGCCGCAGCCTGAGATTTCGTGGTGGCCTGCGGGCCGCCCTTTCCCGACAATCCAGTTCAAGGAGGCCGCCATGGCGCCCCGCGTTCTCGTCTCTGACAAACTCTCCACCACCGCCGTCCAGATATTCAAGGACCGCGGTATCGAGGTCGACTATTTGCCCGATCTCGGCAAGGACAAGGAAAAGCTGCTCGAAGTCATCGACCAGTATGATGGTCTTGCCATCCGCTCGGCGACCAAGGTCACGGAAAAACTGATCAACGCAGCGACAAGACTCAAGGTCGTCGGCCGCGCCGGCATCGGTGTCGACAATGTCGACATCCCCGCGGCGAGCCGCAAGGGCATCATCGTGATGAACACGCCCTTCGGCAATTCGATCACCACGGCCGAACATGCGGTGGCCATGATCTTTGCACTCGCCCGGCAGATCCCGGAGGCCAATGCCTCGACCCATGCCGGCAAATGGGAAAAGAACCGTTTCATGGGCGTCGAGATCACCGGCAAGACGCTGGGTGTCATCGGCTGCGGCAATATCGGCTCGATCGTCGCCACGCGCGGCGTCGGCCTGAAGATGCATGTCGTTGCCTTCGACCCGTTCCTGTCGGACAAGCGCGCCGAGGAACTCGGCGTCGACAAGGTCGAGCTGGACGAGCTTTTCGCCCGCGCCGATTTCATCACGCTGCACACGCCGCTGACCGACAAGACGCGCAACATCATCGACGCGGCGGCGATCGCCAAAATGAAGAACGGCGTGCGCATCATCAATTGCGCGCGTGGCGGGCTCATCGTCGAAGCCGACCTGGTCGCGGCGCTGAAGAGCGGCAAGGTGGCGGGCGCCGGCGTCGATGTGTTCGAGGTCGAACCGGCGGAGAACAACGCGCTGTTCGGCATGGAGAATGTGGTGGCAACGCCGCATCTCGGCGCCTCGACAGCGGAAGCACAGGAAAATGTTGCGCTGCAAGTAGCCGAGCAGATGGCCGACTATCTGATCAAGGGTGCGGTTTCGAATGCCATCAACATGCCCTCGATCACGGCCGAGGAAGCACCGCGGCTAAAGCCGTTCGTCAAGCTCGCCGAAGTGCTCGGCGCCTTTGTCGGCCAGGTCACCGAGGACCCGATCAACGAGGTCGAGATCCTGTTCGACGGCTCGACCGCGACGATGAACACGCGCGCCCTGATCAGTGCGACGCTCGCCGGGCTGATCCGGCCGCAGGTCGCCGACGTCAATATGGTGTCGGCGCCGATCATGGTGAAGGAGCGCGGCATCATCGTCGCCGAGGTCAAGCGCGACAAGTCGGGCGTGTTCGACGGCTACATCAAGCTGACGGTGAAGACCGAGCACATGACGCGCTCGATCGCCGGCACCTGCTTCTCCGACGGCAAGCCGCGCTTCATCCAGATCAAGGGCATCAATCTCGACGCCGAGGTCGGCCAGCACATGCTCTACACAACCAATGCCGATGCGCCCGGCATTATCGGCCTGCTCGGCACGGTGTGCGGCGAGAACGGCGTCAACATCGCCAACTTCCAGCTCGGCCGCAACCGGCCGGGCGGCGACGCGATCGCGCTGCTCTATCTCGACGCGCCGTTCCCGGAGAAAGTGCTGGAACAGGTCAAGGCGCACAAGTCCATCGACTCGGCCAAGCGGCTGCAGTTCGACGTCAACGCAATGTAGTTGACGGCGTGGCGGATGCGGCGGTCCTCCCCCCATCATTGGGGCGGCCGTCGCAGAGGCCGGTTCAGGTCAATTCGTCTGAGCCGTCGGAGACGCCCACGCGATGCCGATAGACCAGTTCCCAGCCCTTCCACCCTGTAAACAGCAGGATCAGAACCACGATCAGCGATAAGATAAAGCCGGTCGGGATCACAGCCGCCGCTCCACCGGCATAACGCGAGTACCAGTTATAAAGCTCGATCAGCACGACGAGCACGTTGCCGCCGGCATGGAGCCATGCCGTCGTGAGATTGCGGATCTGAACATCGCCGAGAACATCCGTCAGGCCGGTAAGAGCGGCCAAGGCGCCCATGATCAGGCCGGCGCCGAGAAGCCAAAGCGATCCGGTGACCCACCCGGGATCGGCTGTTTGCCAGAAAATCAGATCGCAAACGAAGGTGCCGACAAAGAAGGCGATCGGAAACGGAATCAGCATTGGGTGAATGGGGTGACCGGCAATGCTTGCCGTGCTGCGAGGGTTATGGCTCATCTTGTTGCCTCCCACGCAAGCAAACTCCGCCAGAGGTAAAATGTTCCAGGTCGGCGCGCGGCAGCAGTTATCGCGACGGCGGCGCAGCGCGGCAGCAGCCAAATGTTATCCGCGGCGGTTCGGTGCCGCCATCTTGCGCCCGCTGTATTCGGCGAGCGAAATGCCGCCCAGCACCAGGACGAGCGCCAGCGCCTGGTAGAGCTGGAATGTCTCGCCGACGATCAGCACTGACAGCAGCGTGCCGAAGATCGGCACCAGATTGATGAACAGCCCGGCACGGTTGGCGCCGATCAGTTCGTTGCCCCTGATGTAAGTGATCTGCGAAATGACCGAAGCGCCGATCGCGGTATAGACGATGACCACCCAGCCGCTGATATCGGGGACGATAACCTTGCCGGCGGCGACCTCCCACAGGAAGAACGGCAGCGAGGTGATGAGGGCAGCGATCGCCAGGGACAACATCAGGCTCTGCCAGCGCATCACCGGCTTCAGCCGCAGCCCGACCGAATAACCGCTGTAGAGGACGACCGCGACCAGCATGATGGCGTCGCCGAAATTGAGTTCCAATGGGAGCAGCCGGCGCGGATCGCCGTGGCAGGCAGTCAAGATGACACCGAAGATGGTCAGCACCACGCCCGCAATCTGCGCCCAGCTCACGCGCAGGCGGAAGAAGAAGAAATTGGCAATGATGATCAAGACCGGCATTGCCGCCTGTTCGATCGAGACATTGATCGCGGTCGTGTAGTTGAGCGCGGTGTAAAAAATGGTGTTGAACAGAGTGAAGCCGCTGGCGCCAAGTGCAGCCAGCACGAACCAGTGTTTGCGCACCACCTGCCAGTCCTCCCTGATCGTGCGCCAGCCGATCGGCAGCAGGATCGCGACGGCCAGCACCCAGCGCAGGAAGACCAGCGTCATCGGCGAGACGTGATCGACCGCCAGCTTGCCGGCGACGGAATTGCCGCCCCACAGCAGGGTGGTCAGCAGCAGGAACAGGTAGGCGCGTCGATGCATTGCGGGATTCCGGCCGCCTGGGAAGTTGTGTTTGCCGGCCTATTGCCCCCGCCGACGCAAGTAAATGATGTCAAAGCCGAAAATTGTTGTGCCTCAGGGCATTTTCGGCGGCAAAGAAAGGTCGCGCTTGCGAGGTCTTGACGCTATAGAGGCCTGTCGTTTCGAACCATATCCAGGCCGCCAGGGCGGCATCTCAAGGGAAAAGAAACATGGCCAATGTGGTGGTCGTCGGCTCGCAATGGGGCGACGAAGGCAAGGGCAAGATCGTCGACTGGTTGTCGGAGCGCGCCGACGTGGTCGTGCGCTTCCAGGGCGGCCACAATGCCGGCCATACGCTGGTCGTCGACGGCAAGGTCTACAAACTGTCGCTGCTGCCGTCGGGCGTGGTGCGGCAAGGCAAGCTGTCGATCATCGGCAATGGCGTCGTCTTCGACCCGCACGCCTTCGTCGCGGAAGTGGCAAAACTCAAGGCGCAAGGCGTCGAGGTCACGCCGGACCGCCTGAAAATAGCCGAAAACACGGCGCTTATCCTGTCGCTGCACCGGGAGCTGGACGGATTCCGCGAGGACGCCGCCTCCAATTCCGGGACGAAAATTGGCACGACGCGTCGTGGCATCGGCCCAGCCTATGAAGACAAGGTGGGCCGGCGCGCGGTTCGGGTGATGGATCTGGCGGATTTGGAAACGCTGCCCCTCAAGGTCGACAGGCTGCTGACGCATCACAATGCGCTGCGTCGCGGGCTTGGCCATGGCGAAGTCACGCATGAGGCGATCATGACCGAGCTGACCTCGGTCGCCGATGAGATCCTGCCCTATATGGACCGCGTCTGGAAAATCCTCGACGACAAGCGCCGCGCCGGCGAACGCATCCTGTTCGAGGGCGCGCAAGGCACGCTGCTCGACATCGACCACGGCACATATCCGTTCGTCACCTCGTCCAACACCGTTGCCGGCCAGGCAGCCGCCGGCTCGGGGGTGGGCCCCGGCGCCATCGGCTATGTCCTGGGCATCACCAAGGCCTATACGACGCGTGTCGGCGAAGGCCCGTTCCCGACCGAGCAGAAGAACGAGATCGGCGAATTTCTCGGTACGCGTGGCCACGAATTCGGCGTCGTCACCGGGCGCAAACGCCGTTGCGGCTGGTTCGACGCCGTGCTGGTGCGCCAGGCCGTCGCCGTCAACGGCATCAAGGGCATCGCGTTGACCAAGCTCGACGTGCTCGACGGGCTGGATGAGATCAAGGTCTGCACCGGCTACCGTCTCGACGGCGAAACGATCGACTATCTGCCGGCCAGCCAGGGCGCGCAGGCGCGTGTCGAGCCGGTCTACGAGACGCTCGAAGGCTGGAAAGGCACCACCGCCGGCGCGCGCAGCTGGAACGACCTTCCGGCGCAGGCCGTCAAATACGTCCGTTACATCGAGGAGCTAATCGGCGCACCCGTCGCGCTCCTTTCCACCAGCCCGGAACGGGACGACACGATACTTGTGACCGATCCGTTTCAAGACTAGTTTTCTGAAGCCTTTCCGGGCATCGCGGCCGATTTGCGGGGGCCGGCGCGGAAACAAATACAGGTCGACTGAAGCATGGCAGATTTCGTTGCTATTCTGAAAAAGGCGCTCGACAAGCACGGCGACGAAACGCCCGAAAAGCGTACGCGGATCTATGAAAGCGTTCGTACCATGCTGGCGAAGAAGCTTGCGGAGTATTCGCCGCCGCTGGCCGCCGAAGCCATAAGCACGCAGAAGCGATCCCTGGAAGATGCCATCTCGAGCGTCGAGCGCGACTATGCCAGGGCACTGCCGGCATCCGATCCGCTGGCGGAGCTGGAGCACATCTTCTCCTCCATAGACCGCAACAAGAACCAGTCCAGTCATGTAAAGCCTTCCGCCACGCCTGCGCCGGCCTGGCAGCCGGCGAAACCCGTGCAGCCGGCGCCGACCACCAGGACAGAGCCGAGCTGGCAGAGGCCCGCTCCGACACCGCCTCCGCCTGTGGCGCGTGCAGAAACCATCGACAAGCAAGCCGCGGAGCTGGACGCCGACGACGATAGCGCCGATGTCTTTGCCAATGACGAGCAGCCGGCGGCGGACACGTTCCAACGCCTGCGCCCCGCCGAGCGCAGGCGCAGCTATGGCGGGTTGATCGCGGCTGTCGTCGCGCTTTTGGTGGTGGCCGGCGGTGGCTATGGCATCTGGCTGAACAAGGATGCCTTTGGCTCGATGCTGGGCCTCGGCGGCGACACCAAGACGGTCTCGACCGAACCGCTGGTAAAGCCGGCGCCGGCCAAGCCCGCGGCCGATGCACCCGCACCGGCTCCTGCCGGCGAGGGAACGAAGTTCACCCAGCGCCTGTCGCCCGAAGGCGGTGAGACCGATCCCGGTCCCGCGGCCGGTCAAAGCGGCATCGGCGAGGGCGAGTCCGTCGCCGCGCTGACCACACCGCCACCCCCGGCTCCAGCGCCACCTGCGGCTCCAGCGCCTGCGACCCCGCCGGCCGGCGACGCCGCAGCCACGG